>NZ_BMQE01000051.1:0-47637 GCF_014647955.1 Planomonospora antibiotica
CGTCCGGTACATCCGCTCCCCCACCGGACCCGACGAACCCGGCGAACCGAACGGACACGCCGCACCGAACGGACACGCCACGAACCGCTCCGCCGTCAACGCGCCGCGGTTCGCGTACCCCCGGGCCAGCTGGACCCCGGCGAGGTACAGCTCCCCGGGCACTCCCGCCGGGACCGGCCGCAGCCACCCGTCCAGCACGTAGGCGCGGGTGTTCCACACCGGACGGCCGATCGGCACGGTGGCCGCGCCCGGCTCGGGGCGGTGCTCCCACGCGGTGACGTCCACCGCGGCCTCGGTCGGGCCGTAGAGGTTGTGCACCGGTGCGCCCAGCCGCTCGGCGGCGCGGTCGGCGAGGTCCGGCGGGAGCACCTCACCGCTGCAGAGGACCCGGCGCAGCGGCCACGGGACTGCGCCGGGGGATCCCGTCCCCGCCCCGGAGCCCTCGCCGGCCGGCCCGAGGACGGCGTCGAGGAACGCGGCGAGCATCGACGGGACGAAGTGCACGGTCGTGATCCGCTCCTCACGGATGACCCGGGCGAGGTAGGCCGGGTCCCGGTGGCCGTCGGGGCGGGCGACGACCAGGGTCGCGCCTGCCTGGAGCGGCCAGAAGAACTCCCAGACCGACACGTCGAAGCCCGCCGGGGTCTTCTGCAGCACCCGGTCGCCGGGGCGCAGGCCGTACCGCGCCTGAGCCCAGCGCAGGCGGTTGACGATCGCGCCGTGGGTCACGACGACGCCCTTGGGCCGGCCGGTCGAGCCCGAGGTGTAGATCACGTAGGCCGGGTTCTCCGGGACGGCCCGCGCGTGCGGGACCCCCTCCGGACGGCCGGACGGGCCGGCCGCGGCCTCGGCCGGCCAGCTCTCGTCGATCACCAGGACCGGACGCGCGTCCTCCAGCATCGCGGCGACCCGCTCCTCCGGCAGGCCGGGATCGATCGGCAGGTAGGCGCCGCCCGCCTTGACCACCGCGTACATCGCGACGACCAGGTCCAGGGAGCGGGGCAGCCGCAGCCCCACCACCCGCTCGGGCCCGACGCCGTGCGCGGCCAGCAGCCGGGCCAGCCGGTCCGCGCGGGCGTCCAGTTCGGCGTAGCTCAGCTCTTCGTCCTCGGAGACCAACGCCGGCGCGTCCGGGGTGCGGGCCGCCTGCGCCTCGAACAGCTCGGCCAGCGTGCCGGGCGGCGGCCCGCCCGAAGCCCTCCTGATGGTCCCGTCCGAAGCCCTCCCGAAGGTTCCGTCCGGGGCGTCCGGCATGGTGGCGTTCCACTCCCGCAGGACCAGGTCCCGCTCGGCCGCCGGGAGCACGGCGAGCCGGGAGACGGGCGTCCGCGGTCCCGTTCCCCGTCCCGCGCCCGGCGCCCCCGGAGCTTCCCGCTGCACGCCCGGCACCTCCGGCGCTTCCCGCTCCGTGTCCCGCCCGGACCCGGTCTCCCCCGCCTCCGCCTCGGCGGCCAGCGTGCCGAGCAGGTGCCGGAACCGGTCCAGCAGGCGTACGGCCTCCGCCTCGGTGAACGCGTCCGGCCGGTACTGCAGGCGGAAGCGGATCCGCTCCCCCGGGATGACCAGCAGCGTGACCGGGTAGTGGGTCGCGTCCGCCACGTCCGCGGAGGCCAGCCGCAGGTCGCCGATCTCGGTGCGCGGGTCGACGGGGTAGTTCTCCATCACCAGCAGCGCGTCGAACAGGGGGCCGCGCCGGATCTCCGCCAGGCCGAGGTGGTGGTGGGGCAGCAGTTCGGCCTGCTCGTCGCGGAGCCTGCGCAGCAGGTCGCCGAGCGGCTCGTCCGGGCGGAGCCGTACCCGGACCGGGAGCGTGTTGACGAACAGGCCGACCATGCGCTCGACGCCGGGCAGCTCGGGTGGGCGGCCGGAGACCGTGCCGCCGAAGACGACGTCGTCGCGGCCGGTGAGCTGGGCGAGCAGCAGTCCGAAGGCGGCCTGCACGACCGTGTTCAGGGTCGTGGAACAGGCCCGGGCCAGCGCGGTCAGTCCCCGGCTCGGCCCGGCGCCGAGTTCGGCGGTGACGCGCTCGGGCGGGACGGGCACGGCGGAGGCCGCGAGGGCGGGCGCGACCAGCGTGGGCCCGTCCACCCCGTCGAGCGCCCGGTCCCACGCCTGCCGCGCCGCCGCCCGGTCCTGCCGGGCCAGCCAGGCCAGATGCTCCTTGTACGGCGGCGCGGGCGCGGGCTCCTCCCCGGTGTACAGCGCCAGCAGCTCGGCCGCCAGCAACGGCGTCGACCAGCCGTCCAGCACGATGTGGTGGTTGGTGAACACCAACCGGTGCCGCTCCGGCCCGAGCCGCACCAGCGCGAACCGCACCAGCGGCGGCCGCACCAGCTCGAAACGGCGCTCCCGCTCCCGGGCCGCCACCCGCTCCGGATCTGAGCCCTCCACCAGACGCCACGGCACCTCGACCCGCCGGTGCACCAGCTGGACCGGTTCGCCGGCGCGGAGCTCGAAGGAGGCGCGCAGCACGGGGTGCCTGGCGACCAGCCGGTCGGCGGCCCGCCGCAGCCTCGCCGCGTCGAGCGGGCCTTCCAGGTCGAGGGTGAGCTGGGCGGTGTAGACGTCAGTGTCGAGCAGCGAGTGGAAGAACAGGCCGTGCTGGAGGGGCGCGAGCGGCCAGGCGTCCTGGAGGCCGGGGCCGAGCTCGTCGAGGTCCCGCTGGGTCAGCGGCACCCGCACGTCCGACGGGGTGAGGCCGCCGCCGGTGTGCCGGGACAGGCCGGTGAGGGCCTGGGAGTACGCCTCGGCCAGGGCGGCGATCTCCTCCTCGGCGTAGTGCGCCCCGGCCCAGGTCCAGGTGAGGCGGAGGGTGCCGCCCAGGGCGACGGCGTCGATCTGGATCCCGTGCCGGAGCGGGGCCCCGGCGTCCCGGCCCCCGATCAGGCCGTCGCCGGCCGGTTCCCAGTCCTGCCCGGAGGCCGTGATCCGGCCGAGGTAGTTGAAGGCGATCTCCGCCTGCGGCAGGGCTGCGAGGACCGGGGCGGCGTCGGGGTCGAGGTGACGGAGCAGGCCGTAGCCCAGCGGGTCGGGCAGCGCCCGCAGCTGCTCCTTGACCCGCTTGACGGCCTCTCCGGCGGCGGGCCCACCCGCGGTGAGCTCGGCCCAGCCGGTCGTGCCCGCCTCGCCCGCGTCGATCCTGGCCGGGTGCAGGCAGGTGAACCAGCCGACGGTCCTGGACAGGTCCGTGCGGCCGGGAGGGCCGCCGGGAGGGCCTGCGGTCAGGTCGTGGCGGCCGTGTCCTTCGAGGTCGACCAGGAGGGAGCGTTCCCCGCGCCACCGCGCGACCGCCGCGGCGAGCCCGGCGAGCAGCACGTCGTCGGCCCGTCCGTGGAACGCCGCCGGGAGCCTGCCCAGCAACGGCTCGGTGACGTCGCGGGAGAGCTCCACGACCAGTTCGCGCCGCGAGTCCCACGTCCCCCATCCCGGAGCGGGGCCGCCCGGACCGCCGTACCGGCCGCCCGGACCGCCCAGACCATCCGGGCCACCCCCCGGGCCGCCCGCACCACCCTCCGGACCGCCCGGACCAGCCGCATCTCCGCCCGGACCAGCCGCATCTCCGCCCGCAGCACCCGCATCTCCGCCCGCAGCACCCGCGCCATCGCCTGAACCGTCCGCGTCGCCGTACGGCATGGGCGTGGAGTCCCGGGCCGCGGCCGGGACGCCGAGCACGCGCACCCAGTCGTCCAGTTCGCCGGCCCTGCGCCGGGCTTCGGCCTGGAGCATCCGCGCCCAGGTGCGGAACGAGACCGGCACCGGCGCCGGCACGGGGGTCTCGCCCCGCCCGGCCGCGTCCCAGGCCGCGAACAGATCCGGCAACAGGACCCGCCACGACACCCCGTCCACCGACAGGTGATGCACCGTCACCACCAACCGGCCCGACACCCCCGGACCCGCATCCAGCCACACCACCCGCACCATCCGGCCCGCCGCCGGATCCAGCTCCGCCCGCGACCGCGCCACCGCCTCGGCCACCACCCCCGCCCACACGCCCCGCCCACCGGGCCCGCCCGCCGGATCACCACCGGACCCGTCCGCCGGATCACCACCGGACCCACCCGCCGGATCACCACCGGACCCACCCGCCGGACCGCCGCCGGACCCGCCCGCCGACACGTCGACCGCCACCCGCCGCACGCACCCGGCCGCCCGCACCGCCCCCCGCGGAGCCACCTCCAGCACCCCGCCGCCCCCGCGCAGCGCCTCCACCCCCGAGCAGACCAGCCGCAACGCATCATGCCGGTCCAGTACGGCCTGCAACCCGGCCGTCAACGCCTCCGACCCCAGACCCGGCGGCACCCGCAGCACCACCGTCTGACTGAACCCGCCGATCGGCCCGTCGGCCTCCGCCAGCCACCGCATGATCGGAGTCGCGGGCAGCGGCCCCACCCCGTCGGTGTCCTCGGCCGCCTCCGGCCCGGTCTCCTCCGCGACGAGCGCCAGGGCCTCGGGGCTCCGGTGGCGGAACACCTGCCCCGGCGTGATCACCAGGCCCGCCTCGCGGGCCCGGGCGACGAGCCCGATCGCCAGGATGCTGTCCCCGCCCAGGTCGAAGAAGCCGTCGTCGGCGCAGACCCGGGACAGTCCGAGCACCTCGGCGAACAGCCCGCACAGCAGCCGCTCGCGGTCATCCGACGGTTCCCTGCCGCCGAGTTCCCAGGCCGGGGCGGGCAGCGCGGCCAGGTCCAGCTTGCCGTTGGCGTTGCGCGGCAGTTCGTCGAGGACGACGACGGCGCGGGGCACCATGTAGTCGGGCAGCGACCGCCGGGCGAACTCGCGCAGCGCGTCCGGATCCAGCGGACCCGCCGCGCCCGCCGGGCCCGCTGCCCCCTCCATCCTCACCGCACCCGGCGCGCCCACGGCATCCGCCGGGCCCTCGACGACTTCCGTGACTTCCGTCCTGACCTCATCCGCCGCATCCGCCGCATCCGCCGAACCGGCGACGTAGGCGACCAGCCGCCGGTCCCCCGGCCCGTCGGCGCGGGCCAGCACCACCGCCTGCCGGACCAGGGGGTGCGCCGCGAGCACCGCCTCGATCTCGCCGGGCTCGATGCGGAACCCCCGGATCTTGACCTGCTGGTCGGCCCGGCCCAGGTACTCCAGGCTGCCGTCGGCGCGCCACCGGACCAGGTCACCGGTGCGGTACATGCGCCCGCCCGGCGTGAACGGGTCCGCGACGAACCGTTCGGCGGTCAGGCCGGGCCGGCCGAGGTAGCCGCGGGCCACCGCGGGGCCGGAGACGTGGAGCTCCCCGGCCGTGCCGGGCGGGACCGGGCGCAGGGCGGCGTCGAGGACGTGCAGCCGGGCGCCGAGGACGGGGCGGCCGATCGGGGTGTCGTCCGGGGAGGTCAGCGGATCGCTGGTGGCGACCACGACGGTGGTCTCCGTCGGCCCGTAGACGTTGACCATGCGGCGGCCGGAGGCCCAGCGGCGGACCAGTTCCGGACGGCAGGCCTCGCCGCCGACCAGCAGGGTGCGCAGGTCCGGCAGCGGCGCCTCGGGAACCGTCGCCAGCGCCGCGGGCGTGACGAACGCGTGCGTGATCCGCGCCTCGGTGATGAACCGGCCCAGCGGCTCACCGCCGTACACGTCCGGGGGCGCCAGGACGAGGGCCGCGCCCGCGGAGAAGGCCATCAGCCACTCCAGCACCGCCCCATCGAAGCCGATCGAGGCGAACTGCAGCACGCGGCCGCCGGGGGTGACGGCGTACCGGTCGGTCCCGGTCCGCGCGTAGGCGGGCAGGCCGGCGTGGGTGACGACGACCCCCTTCGGGCGGCCGGTGGAACCGGAGGTGTAGACGACGTAGGCGGGGTGGCCGGGCAGGACCGGCCTCCCGGGGTCGGTCGCGGGCAGGCCCGCACCGTCCCAGACGTCCAGGTCGACGATCGCGGGAGCGGGCCTGCCGGACGCGCTCCCGGTTCCCGCCGCACCCTCCTCACCCGCATCCGGCCCGGCGATGTCCGCCCTGGCCGCATCCCGCCCGGCGGTGACCGGCGCGGCGGCGAGCAGCCCGGCGGTGAGCGGTCCGGTGGTCCCGCCTCCGGTGACCACGATCGGCGGGGCCGCGTCGGCGAGCATGGCCGCCAGCCGCTCGGCCGGGTGGCCGGGGTCGAGCGGCAGGTACGCGGCCCCGGACTTCAGGATGGCCAGGAACGCGACGACCATGTCGGCCGAGCGCGGGACCGACAGCCCGACGTGGCGCTCCGGGCCCGCGCCGAGGGCGATCAGGTGGTGCGCCAGCCGGTTGGCGCGGGCGTCCAGCTCGGCGTAGGTGAGCTCGGTCTCCCCCGCGACCAGCGCGACGGCCCCGGGAGTGCGCCGTACGTGCTCGGTGAACAGGTCCACGGCGGTGCCGCCCGGGACCTCTCCCGGTACGGAGCCCCAGCCGGCCAGCAGTTCCCGCTCCCGCCCGCCGAGCAGGTCGAGCTCACCGAGACGGCGGCCGGGACCGGCCTGGGCGATCCGGGACAGCAGGCGGAGGAACCGCCCGTGGTGCCCGGCCAGCTCGGCCTCGCCGTACAGGTCCGGGTGGCCGTCGAAGTCGACGCGGACGCCGCGGCCGTCGGAGCCGTCGTAGAGGTTGACCGACAGGTCCTCGACCGGGCCGGTGGCCAGCGGGTGGGCGGTGGCGGGGTGCCCGGCGAAGCTCAGGTCGTAGTCGAAGCGCATGATGTTGACCACCGGCCCGAACAGCCGCCCGCCCAGCTCGCGCCGCAGATCCTCGTACCGGTGCCGCTGGTGCACCAGGAGCCGCCCGACCTCCCGGTTGACCTGCCCGGCCAGCTCGCCGAGGGTCGTCTCCGGGCCCGCGGCCAGGCGCAGCGGGAGCACGTTGGAGAGCATGCCGGGGGTGCGGCGGGCGAGCGGGGTGGTCCGGGCGGTCACGGCCAGGCCGAGCACGGCCTCCCGGGCCCCGGTCATGCGGGCGACGTAGGCGGCGACGGCCGCGATCACGAGCCCGGAGACGGAGGTGCCGAATCCGGCCGCCGCCCGCTCCAGCGCGTCGGCCTCCCGGCGCTCCAGCGTCGCGCTCCGCCGCCGGAACCGGCAGGTGGGCGGGGCCGTCCCGGAAGCCGCCGCGAAAGCCGCCGTAGCGGCCGCCCCGGAAGCCGCACCCGCCCCCGGATCCGCCGCCGTCGCGGGCGTCACCGCCGAGAGCGACGGTACGGCGGGCAGCCCGGCCAGCCGGTCCAGCCAGTGGCGGCGGTCGGCCTCGTGCCGCGCGGAGGCGCGGTAGGCGGCGTCCTCGGCCAGCAGCTCGGCCATGGACCCCGCCTCGCCCGGCCCGGGATCGCGGCCCTCGGCCAGCGCGGTGTACACCTCGGCCAGCCTCCTGGCGACCATCGGCCCGCTGTAGCCGTCCATGACCACGTGGTGGCAGCGCAGATACCAGAAGTAGCGGTCGTCGGCCACCCGGAGCAGCGCGGTGGCCACGAGCGCGTCCCCGGGGAAGGGCGACTCCAGGTCCGCCCGCATCCACTCCAGCGCGGCGCGCTCGTCCCCCGGGTCCAGGAACGGGCAGTCCAGCTCCCGGATCCGCACCGTCTGCCCCGCGCCGGTGACACGCAGGTGCACGGCCTCGACGCCGCGCGCCGCCAGCCGGACCGCCGCGGCGAAGAGCACGGGGTCCACCGGTCCGGCGATCTCGATGTACTGGGCTATGCGGATCGGGTCGCCCGGGGAGATCATCTGGGCGCGCCAAATCCCGTCCTGGGCCGCGGACAATGGCAGGAGGGAATCCGAGTCGAGCACCGTCGCCACGCTTTCCATCTTTACCGGGACAATGTTTTTCAGGCGCGTAAGAGCACCTCGGAAAGGTGGGAACGCATTTTCCCCGACCACCTGCCCGCATTTGTTACCTGGCAGTGAATCACACGCCCGATCCGTCGAGCAACAATTCGAATTGTCACATGCCGCTAAAACCGCCTTCCCTTTTTTCGCGTTTCCCGACGACCGCGGGGGCGGATCTGAGGATGACGCGCGGCCGTACCGGCCGCCGGGTCCTGAGCACGACCTGGGGCCGGATCCGCGGGGTGCGCGCCGCCGGGTCACCGGGGACCGCCGGCCCGCCGGGGCCCGCCGGCGGCCGGGCGCCGCTCCGCCGGGCCGGGCCGCGCGGCGGACGGGCCGGGCCGCGCGACAGGCGCCCCGGCCACCAGACGGCGTCGCCGATGTCCAGGGTGAGCGCGGTGACCAGCACCGAGCGGACGACCATCGTGTCCAGCAGCACGCCCACCGCCACCGCGAAGGCGAGCTGCACGGTCTGGGAGAGCGGCAGCACGACGAGCACGGCGAAGGTGCCCGCGAGCACCACCCCGGCGGAGGTGATCACTCCGCCGGTCGCCTCCAGGCCGAGGATCGCGCCGCGCGCCGTACCGTGCCGGTGCGCCTCCTCGCGCACCCGGTGCATCAGGAAGATGTTGTAGTCGACGCCGAGCGCGACCAGGAACACGAAGACCAGCAGCACGAACCCCTGGTCCACCCCGGCGAAGCCGAACAGGTGGGTGAAGGCCAGCGCGCTGATCCCCAGCGTGGCCAGGAACGACACCACGACGGTGGCGAGCAGCAGCAGCGGCGCGACGAGCGAGCGCAGCAGCAGCGCCAGCACCGCGAAGACCACCAGCAGCACCAGCGGGATGATCACTGCGCGGTCGCGCTCCGCGCCCCGCTCCAGGTCGGCCATGAGCGCCGCGTTCCCGCCCACGTTCACGTCGGGCGCGGCCACGGCGCGCAGCCGGTCGCGTAGGGCGAGCACCTCGCGCCGCTCGGCGTCCCGGTCGCCGGACGGGCGCACGGTCACATTGAGCAGGACGTCGCCGTTGCCGGCCGCGCCCAGCGTGATCGCGGTGACCTCGGGCCGCTGCGCGGTGTCCAGGATCACGTCCCTGACGTACCGCTCCCCGGTGACCACCTGGACCGGGTCGGCTCCCCCCGCCGGGAAGTGCCGGGCCGCGACCTCCTGCCCGACGACGGAGTCCGGCCTGCCGAGGAACACGTCGGCGTTGCCCAGCCCGCCCTCCCGGTAGGCGGTCAGCCCGGCCGAGCAGACCGCCAGCACCGCGAGGGTGGCCAGCCACACCCGCCGGGGGTTCCGCGCGATCCCGCGCCCGAGCCTCCCCCAGAACGCGCCCCCGGCCGGCCGGTCGCCGCCGTGCGGGTCATAACGCGGGATCACCGGCCAGAACACCCAGCGGCCGCAGATCACCATGACGGCGGGGAGCAGCGTCATCATCGCGAGCATCGCGCCGGTCACGCCGACCGCCGACACCGGCCCCAGGCCCTTGGTGGAGTTGAGCTCGGCGGCCGTCAGGCAGAGCAGGCCCGCCACCACGGTCGCGGCGCTGGCCACGACGGCGGGCCCCGCGCGGCGCAGTGCGACCGCCATCGCCTCGTGCCGGTCGGCGTGCCTGCGCAGCTCCTCCCGGTAGCGGGCGACGATCAGCAGCGCGTAGTCGGTGCCCGCCCCGATGACCAGGACCATCAGCAGCGAGACCGCGACGCTGCTGACCGTGACGACCTCCGCCGCGGCCAGGGCCCGGTTCACGCCCATGGCGACGACCAGGCCGACCAGCACGGCGCCGAGCGGCAGCAGCCAGAGCACGGCGCTGCGGTAGGTGACCAGCAGCACGACCACCGCCACGCCCAGGGCGGCCAGCAGCAGGTCGGTGTCCACGGTGGAGAAGACCGCCAGCGCGTCGGCCTGGAAGCCGACCAGCCCGGTGATGTGCGCGGCCAGCCCGGCGGGCCGCCCGGCGTCGACGACCCGTCGCACCCGCTCGACGATCTGCGCCGTCTCCCGCCCGCCGTGGTCGCGCACCACGACCGCGACCTGGACCGCCTCGCCGTCCCGGGAGCGTTCCGCGGCGAGCAGGTCGATCGTCTTCTTCACCTCCGGGATCCGGAGCTTCTCCTCGACCGCGCGCAGCCCCTCCGGCAGCCGCCCCTTCGCGTCCCGGTACGGTTCCAGCTCCCGGTCCAGGTCGCGGCGGTCGAAACTCCTGCCGCCGGTCGGCGCGGGCAGCTCGGCGACGACCCCCTCGGTCCGGGCGAGTTCCTCCAGGTCGCGGGCGATCGCGGCCTCGTCGGCCTCGGTCACGCCGCCGCGCCGCTCGTAGACGACCGTGGCCGGGGCGAGGCTCTCCCCCTGCATGCCGAGGATGCGCTCGACCGCCCGCGCGGAGTCGGCGCTGCCGGGCAGGTAGGCGGCGAGGTCGTCCTTCTGCACCGACTCCAGCCCCGCCGCGGAGGACCCGGCCACGGCGACGACGCCCAGCCAGACGGCCAGCACCACCCACTTGGCCCGCCGGCCGCACAGCAGGCCGAGCAGCGCGCCGGGCAGCCGTGCCGCCGACCGCGCGACCGACCGCGCGGACGGCCGGGTGCCCGGACGGCCGGACGGCCGCCCGTCCGTCCCGGCGGCCGTCCGAGTGGTCATCAGCGGGCGCTCAGCCTGCTCCGCAGGTGGTCGGCCATGGCCGCGACCGTCGGGTGCTCCCAGGCGAGGGTCGGCTCGACCGCGAGCCCGTACTCCGCCTCGATGTCGCCGCACAGTCCCAGCGAGTAGACCGAGTCCATGCCGTACTGGGCGATCGGGACCAGCGGGTCGATCTCCTCCGGCGGCCGTACGACGTAGGCCGCCACCCGGGCCCGCAACCAGTCCCGGATGCCCTCCAGATCGACGGCGACCCCGGCGTCAGCGGACATGCTCACTCTCCCTCCCCATCCTGCGCGGTCCCCGGTGCGGCCCGCCCCGTTCCCCCCGTGGCGTCCCCCGCCGCCGCGGTCCCGGCGATCCCGGCGGTCCCGGCGGCCAGGGCGTCGCGCGCGGTCCCGGCGAGCTCGGCGTGCACGACGGGGAGCAGCCCGGTCAGCAGCAGCTCACGGGTCCGGGAGCGCTGGATCTTGCCGCTGGTGGTCCGGCCCACTCCGCCGCGCTCGACCAGCACCACGCTCAGCGAGCCGACTCCGAACGCGCGGGCCAGCTCGCCCTGGACCCGGCGGGCCATCCCGGCCACCGCGTCCCCGGCGTCCCCGGCGTCCCCGGCGTCCCCGTCCTCGCCGCCGTGCCCGGAACCGCCCGCGTGCCCGGAACCGCCGACCTGCCCGGAACCACCCGCGTGCCCGGAACCGCCCGCGTGCCCGGCGCTCCCGGCGAGGCGTTCCCGCCTGACCTCCTGCACCACCACCACGTGCTCTTCCGCGGGACCGTCCTCCGGCCCGATCCCGAAGGCCGCCGCCGCGCCCAGCGCCGGATGCACCCCGCGGGCCGCCTCCTCCAGGTCCTGCGGGTAGAGGTTGCGCCCCTTGACGATGATCACGTCCTTGATCCGGCCGGTGACGTAGAGCTCGCCGTCCAGCAGGAAGCCGAGGTCCCCGGTCCGCAGGAACGGCCCCTCCCCGGAGGCCGTACGGCCCGCGAAGGCGGCGCCGGTGGCCTCGTCCCGCTGCCAGTACCCCCGGGCGACGCTCCCGCCCCGCACCCAGATCTCGCCGACCCGCCCCTCCCCCAGCCGCTCGCGGGTCTCGGGGTCGACGACGTCCACGGTCATGGTGACCGGCCGCCCGCAGCCGACCAGCTCGACGCCCGTCTCCGCGGGGACCGCCTCGTGCCGCTCCAGCGCCGCCGCGTCGAACCGGCGGATCGTCGGCCCCCGTCCCACCGGGGTGGCGGTGATCACCAGGGTCGCCTCCGCCATGCCGTACGCCGGGGCCCAGACCCGCTCGCCGAAGCCGATCGGGCCGAAGCGGCGGACCATGGTGCGCAGCGTGCCGGCACGGACCGGTTCGGCGCCGTTGAGCGCGAACTTCAGGCTGGACAGGTCCAGGCCGGCCGCCTGGGCGTCCGTGACCCGGGCGGCGCACCACTCGTAGGCGAAGTTCGGCGCGACGGTGTACTCCGCCCGGTAGCGGCTGATCATCTCCAGCCAGAGGGCGGGTCGCATGACGAACGCGACCGGGGAGGCGAAGTACAGGTCGCCGCCGGCGTAGACCGGCTGGAGCAGCATGCCGATGAGCCCCATGTCGTGGTAGTGCGGCAGCCAGCCGACCCCGACGCCCTCGGTGGGCGAGCCGATGGCCCGCCAGATCTCGTTCCCGTTGTGCAGCAGGTTGGCGTGGGTGATCATGACGCCGCGCGGCTCGCTGGTGGATCCGGAGGTGTACTGCAGGTAGGCCAGGGTGTCCGGGCCGATCTCCGGTTCGGTCCACTCGTCCGGCTCGGGCAGGTCGAGGGTGTCGGTGGCGACGCACTCCACCGTGCCGTCGAGGCCGGCCTCGCGCAGCCAGGCGGTCAGCGGGCCGTGGTCGGCCGCGCCGGTCAGCACCAGCCGGACGTCGGCGTCCTTGATGATCCCCGCGGCCCGTTCCAGCGCGCGGGGATCGGTCTGCGGGAGCGGCGAGGGCACCGCGACCACCCTGGAGTACAGGCAGCCGAGGAAGACGGCCAGGAACTCCAGCCCCGCGGGGTGGAGCAGCAGCACCGTCCGGTCCTCCATCCGCCGCCGGGCCAGCCACGCCCCCAGCGACCTGGCCCGCGCGTCGAGCCCGGCGAAGGTCAGCCGGCTCTCGGAGAGCTCCCCGGCCCGGTCCTCCACGAAGGTGTAGGACCGCTCGTGCCCGTGTCTTGCGGCCTGCGCGCGTACCCGCTGCACAAAGGACATCTGGTCATCTCCTGCGACGGCGAGACACCCCAACCTAGGAGGATCCGCCGGGCGGTCACAGGCTCGCCCCGCACAAGCCGCGGGCCGGTTTTACGCCGAAAGTTAGTAGCTTCGCCCCTCCCGTCCCGAGCTGATCATCTTCATCCCGCGATGTTAGGCCGTCCTCGCCTGCTGCTGCGCGACGCCGGCCGCGTGCTGCTCGAGGCGGCCCCCGCCGGGGTGGACCCGGTCGAGGTGGGCTCCGCGCTCACCGCCCACGCCGACGTCACCGCCGTCGAGGACCTGCACGTGTGGACCGTCACCAGCGGCTTCCCCGCACTGTCGGCGCACGTGACCGTACGGCCGGGCGGCGACTGCCACCGGATCCGCCGCGAGCTGGCCGACCTGCTGCACGAGCGCTTCCACATCGACCACAGCACCCTGCAGGTCGACCACGTCCCCGGCAGGTCCTGCCGGATCACCGCCGCCTGATCGCCGGCGGCCCCTGCGGCTCCGGCGGCCTCCGGCACCGGGAGCCCCGGCCCTTGCGGTCTCAGGCCTCCAGGCAGACCCGGAACATCCTCGTCAGCCGCTCGACCACGACCTCGTGATCCGGCATCTCGATCGCCTCGGGGCCGTAGAGCTGGCGGAACGTGCCGGAGCCGGTGACGAGGGCGGTGGCGACGGCGGCCCGCAACCGGGCGTCCGCACCGGACAACCGCGCGGCGAGCGGCTCCATGATCGCCGAGTTGACCCGGTCCCGCAGGATGCCGTGGATCTCCGGGCTCGCCGACGAGCGGGCGAGCGCCTCCAGCACCGGGCTGCCCCGGTCGGAGCGGAGCCGCTCGGCGACGTACTCCGCCAGGCGCCGGGGCAGCTCCTCCTCGGGCCCGTCCAGCACGCCGGGGAAGCGCCCCTGCAGGGCGAGCACCTCGGCGAACAGCTCCCGCTTGCTGCCGAAGTAGCGGTTGATCAGGGCGATGTTGGCGTCCGCCTCGGCCGCGATCAGGCGCATCGTCACATGGTCGTAGCCGTGCTCGGCGAACAGGCGCCGAGCGGCCTCCAGAATGCGCCGCCGGGTGTCCTCCCGGCAGCGGCGCCGTCCCTCGTCCACGCGTCCGATCCTTCCAGATTTGACGGAGTAAACAGGCGTCTACTAACTTCATATGCATCGTACATGCAATGGGGGACGGTTCATGCTGACCGAACAACAGGTCCAGGCCGCGGAGAGACCGCACTTCACGCACAAGCAGGTGCTGGAGATCCTGGCCGGGCTCATGCTCGCCATGCTGACGTCGATGATCTCGACGTCCGTGGTGGGCACCGCGCTGCCGACGATCGTCGGCACCCTCGGCGGTCAGGACCAGCTCGCCTGGGTCGCCAGCGCCACGCTGCTCACCATGACCGCCTCCACCCCGCTCTGGGGCAAGCTCTCCGACCTCTACGGCCGCAAGCTGATGTTCCAGACCTCACTGGTGATCTTCGCGGTCTCCTCGGTCGCGGCGGGCTTCTCCCAGGACATGGCGCAGCTCATCGTCGCGCGGGCCGTACAGGGCATCGGCGCCGGCGGTCTCGCCGCGCTCCCCCAGATCATCCTCGGCGACGTGGTCGAGCCCCGCGAGCGCGGCCGCTACTCCGGCTACATCGGCGCGGTCTTCGGCGTCTCCACCGTCGCCGGGCCGCTGCTCGGCGGCTTCATCGTCGACAGCATGTCCTGGCGCTGGACGTTCTGGATCTGCGTGCCGCTGGCCGTGGTCGCGTTCGTCGTCATCCAGAAGGTCCTCAAGCTGCCGTTCGTCCGCCGCGACGCCAGGGTCGACTGGTGGGGGGCGACCTTCATCACCGGCGGGACCACCGCGCTGATGCTGCTGCTCTCCCTGGGCGGCCAGGAGTTCGACTGGAACTCCGGCTGGACCTACGGCCTGGGCGCCCTCAGCGCCGCGATGTTCGGCCTGGCCGTCCTCGCCGAGCGCAGGGCCGCCGACCCGATCCTGCCCCCGCGCCTGTTCGGCGACCGCACCTTCGTGCTCTCCAGCCTCGCCTCCCTGCTCGTCGGCGCCTCGATGTTCGGCGCCATGATGTTCCTGCCGCAGTATCTGCAGATCGTCAAGGGCATGAGCCCGACCGGCTCCGGCCTGATGACCCTGCCCATGGTCTTCGGCCTGCTCGCCGCCTCGATCGTGATCGGCCGGCTCGTCAGCCGGACCGGCCGCTGGAAGGCCTACCCGATCGGCGGCATGCTGCTCGTCGCGCTCGGGCTGTTCCTGCTCTCCCGGCTGCACGTCGACAGCTCGCTGCTGGTCGTCGGCGTGGACAACGCGGTGATCGGCATCGGCCTCGGCGCCTCCATGCAGATCCTGATCCTGGCCGCGCAGAACGCGGTGCCCCGCGGCGACCTGGCCGTCGCCACCTCGGGCGTGGGCTTCTTCCGCTCCCTGGGCGGCGCGGTCGGGGTGGCGGCCTTCGGCGCGATCCTGTCCAACCGGCTCGGCTCGGAGCTGGCCTCCCTGGCCAAGGCCGCGCACCTGCCGCTGGACAGCGGCGCGTCCTCCACCCTGGGCTCCCCGGAGGCCATCCGGCACCTGCCGGCCCCGGTCCTGGAGGTCATCCTGGAGGCCTTCACCCGGGCCCTGCAGACCGTCTTCCTGGTCGGCGTCCCGATCGCGGTCCTGGGCGCGGTGGCCGCGCTGCTGCTGAAGGAGATCCCGCTGCGCTCCGCGCAGGCTCCCAAGCCCGCCCCCGCCTCCGCTCCGGCCGGCTGACCCCGGCCGCCCCTCTCCCGCCGGCCGGTCCGGCGTCTCCGCTCCCGCCGGCCCGTGTCCCACCCGCCCGCGGCTCCGGCCGGCGTCTCCGCGGCTGAAGGGCCCGGACCTCTCGTCAGGTCCGGGCCCTTCCCGCGTACGGCTCCTGCGCGGTGCGGGCGAGCCTCAGATGACGTCGCCCCGGGTCGATCCCCCGCTCCGCGCGTGGGTGTCCGTACGGTGGTGCTGCTGCTTGCGCATGCCCGCCAGCCCGAGCAGACCCGCCAGTCCGAGCAGACCCCACAGGCCGGCGTTTCCGCCGTCGTCCTGCTGCTGCTGGGGCTGCGGGGTGGCCGCCGTCGCGAACGCGTCGGCGGACGCGCTCGCCGGGGCGAACGCGAGGAGCACGGCGAGTCCTGTTCCTGCGATGGCCTTTCTCATGGTGATCCCCCGATCTGGAACGGCTCCGCGACGTCGCCGAGCCGCTTTCGCCCATCCCGCGGAGGCCGGTTGCACCCCCCCGCACAGGACGGACTACGGAATTTCCGTCTCCGTGTAGTTACCGCCGCTTATCGCACCAAAACATGCGGATCATCCATATTTCACCACGGGTCTCCATCAGTCCCGGGAATCACCCCGCACCACGCGGTCCCCGAGAGTGGCGGCGGGGACCGCCGCCATCATCGACACGAGAGGGTCCTGCCGGTAGCCGAGCCGCACGTGGTCGGGCTGGACGGAGAGGGTGAAGTCGGGGGAGGGCGCCAACGTCCGCTCCAGCTCCGGAGTGATCACCGGGACGGTGGTCCGGAACCCGCAGCGGCGGAGCCGCCGGAGCCAGGCGGCGGTGGGCTCATGCCGTTCGTACCGGCTGCGCTCGTCGACGGCGCCGACGATGTCGATGATCTCCCGGCCGAAGAAGCTCTTCATGGCGTCGTGCTCGGCGCGGGTGAGGGGGGCGGCGTCGATGGCCTCGAAGAGCGTGCCGAACATCTGCCACGAGTTGGCGAACCGCTCCGGCAGGCTCGCCCGGTGGTGGTCGGAGTCCGGTTCGCACAGCGCGACGGCGGCCGGCTCCAGGGCGCGCAGGCGGTGCAGGAAGACGTCGCGCGCGTCCTGCCCCGGGTGCGGGTCGATCATGTGGTGCAGGGCGAACGAGGCCGTCGCCAGCAGCGGGCGCGGCGACCGGCCGATCAGCGTCCAGGCGTCCTCGTCCAGTTCCTCGGTGGCGGCGGGCACGGAGTGGAAGGTCACCTCGATCCCGTGTTCGGCGCCGGCGCGCTTCAGGTTGATCTCGGCGGCGGCCAGGCTGTCGACGGCGGGATCGACGCCGATGACGACCAGCCGGCGCAGAGGCAGGCCTCCGGTGGCGGCCTGGGCCAGCAGGGCGCTCTCCTGGTGCCCCTGGCCGATGCCGATCGACAGCACGGTCGCGGTGGCGTGCCCCCGCAGCCGGTCCAGCAGGTGCGCGTTGGCCAGCATGCCCACACGCACGAAAGGCAGATGCTCGGTGAGGAGGCGGAACAGGTCGATCTGCGGCTGGTCGTACCCCCGCAGGTAGATGTTCTCCCTCCGGTGCCCCTCGACACGGCCGGACAGTCCCGCCAGGTAGTAGGCGGGCAGCAGGTCCCGGGCGTCGGCCTCGGGATCGAGGACGGAACGCACCCGTGCGAGCAACGTTCTCAGGTCGTGCTCCCGGTTCTGCTCGGCGGCGGCCGCCGCCAGGCGAAGCAGGGTGAAGGCGGATGATCTCATCTCGGTCGCTCCTCGGTAGGTCGGGTTCCGGCGGCACCGTGACGCCCATGCCGCCCGTATGTCGTCTCCATGCGGAAGGTCTCTAGGTTGGCCCTGGTCACAGCGTTCGGCCCCGTGAAGGGGAGCCGTCACGAGAGGGCCGCGACGGCCACCCGGTCGCGGCGCCCCTCCCGGAGCAGGGATTGCCATGGAGTACGTACTGGTCTGCTGCCGTCTTCTGGTCGGCGTGGTCTTCGCGGTCTCGGCGGCCGGCAAACTACGCGGCCGCGGCGCGTACGCCTCCTTCCGAGCCGCCGTCGGTGAGCTGGCGCCGCGGGTGCCGCTGCTGCCGCGACGCCTCGTGCCCCCCGCGGTCGTCGCCGGTGAGCTGGCCGCGGCCGTACTGCTCGCCGTTCCCGCCGCGGCCGGCGCCGGGTTCGCGATCGCGGTGGTGCTGCTGGGCGCGTTCACCATCGCGATCGCGGCGGCCGTGCGTTCCCGCCGGCGGGTCTCCTGCAACTGCTTCGGCTCCCCGTCCGCACCGGTGGGGCCCGCCCAGCTCGTCCGGAACGGGATACTCCTGACCGCTTCGCTGGCCGGGACGGTGCTCGCCTTCACCACCGCCTCCCCAGAGCCGGAACCGGCCGGGGTCGCGGTGTCGGTGGCCACCGGCCTGACCGGAGCCGGCCTGGTCCTGCTCACCGAGGAGATCGCCGAGCTGTTCCGGCCGCTCGCCTGACCGCCACGGCGGGTGCCGGTGGCGGTGCGGCCGTTGCGGCCGGGGAGCCGCCGGCCTCTCACACCGGCGTGCACCCGCCCGGACCGCTGAGCGCGACGCGGCTCCGGGGCGCCGGCCGGTGGCCGGCCGCCCGGTGGGAGCGCACGGTCACGGGATGCGCCGGACCCGGGCGCCCGTCCGGACCCGGAGCCATCGAACCGCGAACCGCGTGATCATCCCGGCGGAGCACGGAGAGATGCAGCTCGCGCAGCTCGGCGGAGAGGTCCAGCCCCAGCCGGTCGCCGAGTGTCGCGGTGGCACGGTCCCATGCCGAGATCGCCCCCGCCGCGTCGCCGCCCAGGTAGTAGGCGCGCATCAGGTGCGCCCAGGAGTTCTCCCGGAAGGGCGCGGCGCTCAGTATGTCGAGGATCTCCGGGACGAGCTCGATCGTACGGCCACGGCACAGGCGGGCCTCCACCAGTCGTTCCCGCGCCGTCAGGTGCAGCTCGTCGAAGGCGGCGAACCGGGCTCTCAACCGCTCGGAGGCGGTGCAGTCCTGTCCGATGGACCCCTGCCACAGCTTGAGGGCTTCGGCGAGGGTCGTCTCAGCCGTGCTCACGGACCGCGCACGCAGCTCGGCGAAACCCCGGTCGGTCAGCCGCTTGAACCTGATCGCATCGACCTCCTCGGGGGCGGCCAGCAACCGGTAGCCTCCCCCGCCTCCCCGCAGGGTGCCCAGCCGCTCCCGCAGGTCCAGCGCCGCCAGCTGACCGCGCAGGCGGGCCACGTGCAGCCGCAGGTTCTTGCGGGCGGAGTCGGGCGGGCTCTCCCACAGGGAGCCCATCAGCTGCTCCACCGTGACGAAGCGCCCCTCCTCGAGGAGGAGCGCGGCGAGCAACCCCCTGATCGGGGCTGAGGCGATGACGAGAGACGTGTCGGCGTTCTCGACCTGGACACGTCCCAGCAGACGGAAGAACATCGTCGAGACCTCTCCTCGGTATTCGATCGGACGGTTCTCGAAGCGACCGGTCGCGGGGGGATGTCTCCCGGGTGCCTCGCCGCACGCGTCGGCGGTCGGCCCCTCCGCGCGTGCTCCTCCAGGATGGAGGAGAGATCGGCGGCGATCCTGAGTGATGACTACTCAAATCGAGACGATCCGTGCTCATCCGGGATGGCGGCCGTGCCCGCCGCCGGTTCACACGCTCGTGCGGCCGAGGCGCTCGGCCAGTTCCCCGCGGGTCGAGACGCCCAGCTTCACATAGACGCGCTGCAGGTGGTTGTCCACCGTCCTGACGGAGATCGTCAGTTTGGCCGCGACGTCCTTGCTGGCCAGCCCCTCGGCGGCCAGGATCGCGACCTCCTTCTCCCTGGCCGTGAGCGGCATGGCCGCGCCGGCCGTCCGCAACACGGGCGTCCGCGCGCCCTCGCACCGGGCGGCGTTCGCCGCCGACCGCGCCGCGGCGGCGGAGGCCTGCCGGGGGTGCCCGGAGCCGCGCCACAGCTCCGCCGCCGCGCCCGCCGCCTCCGCCGCGAGCAGGTTCGCCCCCATCCGGTCGAAGTCCCCGGCCACCGCAGACAGGCCGTCCGGGTCGCCCGAGGCCAGCGCGGCGGCCAGCCGTGCCCGGGCGTCCGTGAAGGGACCCCCGGCCCTCGCGAGCTCCGCGAGGCGGCCCGCCGCCTCGGCGGCGCCCCCGAGTCGCGCGAGGTCCGTCAGGAGCACGGCCTCGGAGGAGAACTGGCCCCGCTCGCGGGCCTCGGCCGCCGCCGCCCGCAGCACCGCCCTGGCCTCGCCCTGCTCCCCGCGCGCCACGTGCGTCCACGCCTCGCCGAGCCGCTCCTCGGGCACGTGCACCGGCGCCGCGAGCCCGGCGTGCTCGGCGAGGGCGGCCTCCGCCGCGCGCACGTCCCCCTGCAGCGCGGCGGCCGCCGCGAGGCCGGCGAGGGCGAGCGGACGGATGATCACCCCCTGGGGGCGGGTGTCGTGCACGATCTCCGCGTACCGGCGGCGCGCCGAGGCCGGCCGGCCGGCCAGCCAGGCGTTGCGGGCGAGGGGGAAGGCCAGGAGGGTGCGCTGCCATCCGGTCGGCGCCCCGGCCGGGCCGGTGCAGGCGTGCTCGCCTGCGGCGCGGGCCTCCTCCAGGCGTCCGCTCTCGGTCAGGGCCAGGACGAGGGCGGACCGCGCGGCCGCCTCCTGCGGGCTGTGGCCCCTGCCCTCCTCCTTCGCCTTCGCGCACAGGGCCACGGCCCGCTCGGCCCAGCGCACCGCCTCCTCTCCGTGCCCCAGGAAGGCCAGCCCGCTGGCCCTCGTCGCCGCGGCGGCCGTCCACGTCACCGCGGCCGCGAGGTCGCCCGCCGGCGGTTCCTCCTCCGGCATGCCGTCGAGCAGGCCGAGGCTCTCGGCGTGGTACCCCAGGCTGGAGAGGATGTTGGCCTCGTTCACCCGCAGCACCCACAGGCCCGCGGGGCTGGTGACACGGTCGCGCGCGGCGTCGTTCGCCGCGACGGCCTCCTCCCGGGCCGCGCCGCGGCACCACATGAGGTTGTGCGTGCGCGCCAGCGCCACCGCGAGCGCGCGGCGCTCCGTGGCGGCGGCCCCGTCCGCCCTGCGCAGCGTGTCCTCGGCCTCCTGCGGCCGGCCCGCCTCCGACAGCGTACGGCCGAGCAGGAGCAGCGCCGGGAAGGTGAGGTCCTCTCCGGGAATCGCCCGGAGGAAGACGAGCGCGCCGGCGTGGTCGCCGCCGTACGAGGCGAGCCGGGCGGCCTGGAGGAGGAGGGCCGGGTCGGCAGTGCCGGTGCCGGCGAGCCGGTAGGAGGCCAGGCGCATGGCGTCCTCCCGGCGGCGCGCGCCGGTCCGTTCCAGCCTGTCCGCCTGCTCGCGCAGGATCTCCCGGCGGCGCGGCTCGGTGACGTCCGCGGGCAGCACCTCCGCGTAGAGGGGGTGCGCCAGCCGGGCGTACACACGGCGTCCCTCCCGTACGGTGGTGACGAGTCCGGCCCGCTCCAGCTCGTCCAGGACCTCGGCGCCGGGCTCGCGCTCCAGGTCGGCGACGGACACCGGGCCGCACAGCGCGAGGACGTCGAGGACGCGGCGCGCGCGCGGGGCCACCGCCGCGAGCCGGTGGCGGATCAGGTCCGTGAGGCGGCGGGTGACCGGGAGGGGCTCGGCGGCGGCCAGCCGCCAGATCTCCCCGTCGTTCGCCAGCCTGCCTTCGGCCAGCGCACCGCGCACCAGTTCGCCCAGGTAGAGCGGGTTGCCGCCGCTCGCGGCGTGCAGCCGGTCGACGGTCTCTCGGTGGACGTGCCCGGCCAGGGCGGCCTGGAGGAGCCCGTTCGCCTCCCGCCACGTCAGCGGCACGAGGTCCGCGTGATGGACGGCGTCGCCCCGCCCGAGCGTCACGACGCTCTCCGCGGACGAGGCGTCCGAGTGCACCGTGCCCAGCAGGAACACGGCGCCGGTCTCCATGAGCTGGCGCAGCAGCAGGGCCGAGGCGGAGTCGAGCAGGTGCAGATCGTCGATGAGCAGGACGAGGCGGGCGGCCGCGGTGTAGGCCCGCGACATGAGCCGGACCGCGGTCGCGAAGCCCGCGACGGGGTGCGACAGGTCCACCCCGTCCGGCAGCAGATGGGCTATCGCCCCGAGCGGGATCTCGGCCGCCGCGCCGGTCGCGGCGGCGCGGCCCACGGCGTGCCCCCGCAGGCCGGCGACGGCGAGGCACTCCTCCGCCAGCCGTGTCTTGCCGACGCCGGGCTCACCGAAGATCAGGAACCCGCTGTAACCGGTTTCATCGAGGGCCGCCTCGAAGGCCTTCAACTCCGCGTCGCGGCCCACCAGGGACCACCGTCTCGGCACCACCTCAGCCGTCGCCACCGCGGGCCTCTCCTTCCATCGGAATCGAGCGTGTCGTGCGGGGGCCGGTCGGCGAGGCCGGCCGGAGACGCCCCTTGATTGTCCGCCGGAATCCGACGACAAGGGAAGGAAAGGTGAGAAAAGGACGCCAGAGGGTCTCTACGTGATGCGAGACCCTGAGACGCGCTCCCGGACCGCAGAGCCCGGCCCTCTCTCCGGAAGGAGGTGCGGAGCCAACGGGGCGTTCGAGGGCCGAGCCCGCCGGGCGGACGCCCCCAGGGCCGATCAGACCTCTTCAGGACGTTCGTGCAGGTCAGACCGCTTTAGGAGAGCTTCCGGAGCCTGGTCACGGCCTCGTCGATGACCTCGTCGCGTTTGCAGAAGGCGAAGCGGACGAAGTGCCGGCCGCGCTCGGGGTGGGCGTAGAAGACCTGGGTGGGGACGGCGACCACCCCGGCCAGGGACGGGAGCTCACGGGCCAGGGCCAGGCCGTCGGTGAAGCCCAGCGGGCGGATGTCGGCCTGGACGAAGTAGGTCCCGTCGGGGCGGTAGACGTCGAGACCGGCGGCCGACAGCCCCGCGGTGAGGCGGTCCCGCTTGGCCTGCAGGTCGGTGCGGAGGTCGGCCACCCAGTCCAGCTCGTGGCGCAGGGCGTAGGCCACGGCGAGCTGCCAGGGGGCGGAGGCGGTGAAGGTGAGGAACTGCTTGACCGTCTGCACCGCCCGGACGAACGGCGCCGGAGCGCAGATCCAGCCCGTCTTCCAGCCCGTCACCGAGAAGGTCTTACCCGCCGAGGAGATCATCACGGTGCGCTCGCGCATGCCCGGCAGGGTGGCGAGCGGGATGTGCGGGACGCCGTCGAAGGTCAGGTGCTCGTAGACCTCGTCGGTGATCGCGACCAGGTCGTGTTCGGCGCAGAGCCCGGCGATGGTCTCCAGCTCCGCCCGGGTGAACACGGTCCCGGTCGGGTTGTGCGGGGAGTTGACCAGGATCGCCCGGGTCCGGGGCCCGGCCGCCGCCCGCAGCTCGGCCGGGTCGAAGGTGAAGCGGCCCCCGGCGGGACGGAGCGTGACCGGGCGGAGCACGGCCCCGGCCAGCGCGACGGAGGCGGCGTAGGAGTCGTAGTAGGGCTCGAAGACGATCACTTCGTCACCGGCCTCGCAGAGCGCCAGGACCGCCGCCGCGATCGCCTCGGTCGCCCCCACGGTGACCAGGACCTCCCCGTCGGGGTCGTAGGCCAGGTCGTAGTGGTCCTCGCGGTGCTCGGAGACGGCCTGGCGCAGCTCCGGGACGCCGGGGCCGGGAGGGTACTGGTTGAGGCCGTCGCGGATCGCCTCGACCGCCCGCTCCAGCATCGCGGGCGGCCCGTCGGTGTCGGGGAAGCCCTGTCCCAGGTTGACCGAGCCCGTCCGCAGGGCGAGCGCCGTCATCTCGGCGAAGATCGTCGTACCGAACTCGCGCATCCGCGCCACCAGGGGATCGCTCACGGACGCCAGCGTAGCGGGCACGCCACGGGTGGCCCCGGCCGAGCAGACCCCGGCGGGTCCGCACGGGCCCGAGCAGACCCCGGCGGCTCCGCACGGGCCCGAGCGGAGCCGGGAGGGTCCGCGCCCCATGGCATGCCCCGCCGCCAGGCGATGACGGTGTCACGGCGTCCCCGGAAACTGTACGGTTTCCGGGGACACGGGGAGGATTCGACGGTGTTGGTGATCCACGGGGTCTGGGTCGGCGATCGGCTGGCGCTCTGGGCGGAGGATCCGTCCCGCCCCGCTCTGGGCGTCTCCCGGGCGAAGGTCCGCCCGCATCCGTTCGCGGCTCCGGCGGCGGACGTCTCCGCCTGCCTGCGGCACTGGGGGGAGGCCGCGGGCAAGGCCGTCGCGGACGAGCTCGTCCTGCTCCTGCCGAGCTCGGCCCGGGGGCCGCTGCCCTCCCCCGAGTCCGGGATGGAGGCCGCCGCCCGGCAGCCGAGAATCGCCTCCTGGCGGGTTCCCACCCTGGTCGTCGCGCCCGGCGCGGCGCTGGACCTGCTCGACCGCCTCGACGAGGCGGTCCGGCGCCCCGCGGAGGAGCGCGAGCCCGACGGGTCCCCGGACGGGGCGGACGGCCCGCCGGTGCCGGTTCCGGGAGCGTCCCTGCGTTATCTCACCGTCGTCGCGGAGTACGCGCGCGAGCTGGTCCGCCGCGGCCAGGTGCTGCCCCAGCTCGTCGCCGAGGAGGAGGGCCACGCGGCGCGGTGGCGGCCGGTGCTGACCGGCCCCTACGCCGACCGCTTCCGCGAGCTCGCCACCGCGATGCCTCCCGTCTGCCGGGCCGCCGAGGAGGAACGGCCCTCGGCCCACGTGCTGGTGGAGGCCCTGGCAGGCCTCACCGACGCGGCGGTGCGGCGGGCCCTCCCCGACCGGTTGCTCGGCGGCCACCGGCCGGGGCGCCGCAGCCCGATCGCGGACCGCTGGACGGTGGCGCTCACCGGGGAGGACGCCGTGCTCGGCGCGCTGACCCGGGCCGAGGCGGACGGTCTGGCCCGGCCGCTCCAGGAGTGGTTCAGGTCGGCGCACCTGCTCGACACCGCGGTCAGGGTCTGCTTCCGCCTGACCGAACCCGAACCCGAACCCGGTTCCCGGCTCGAACCGGCGTCCGGACCCGCCCCCCGGGCCGATCTCGTCGCGGAGTACGGCGGGCACGGCGAGTCCGGTGAACGCCGTGGACGCGGCAGGTCCCGCGGCCGGTCCGCACAGCCGCCGGACAGCGCGTCCTGGCGGGTGGAGTTCGCCGTCCAGTCGTCCCAGGATCCGAGCCTCTACCTGCCGGCCCCGCTCGTCTGGGCGGGCGAGACCGCCCCCGGCCTTCCCGCCCGCCCCGACGAGGCGCTGCTCGCCGGGCTGGGCCGGGCCGCGCGGCTCTACCCCGCGCTGGAGGAGCCGCTGCGCACCCCCGCGCCCTCGGAGCTCGTCCTGGACACCGCGGGCGCGTTCCTGTTCCTCCGCCGGACCGCTCCGCTCCTCGCGGCCGCCGGGTTCGGCGTGCAGCTGCCCGCCTGGGCGGGCCGGACGAAGCTGGGGCTCAAGCTCACGGCCCGCTCCCAGGAGACCGGCCCGGGGGCGGCCTCCGGCCAGGGGTTCGGGCTGGACCAGCTGGTGGACTTCCGCATGGACCTGGCCATCGGCGACGAGGCGATCGACGAGGAGGAGCTGGCCGAGCTGGCCAGGCTCAAGGTGCCGCTGGTCCGGGTGCGGGGCCGCTGGGTCGAGCTGGACGACCGGCAGCTCGACGCCGCGCTGAAGGCCGTCGAGAACCGCCGGGCGGGCGTGATGACGGTCGCCGAGGTGGTCCGGGAGGTCGTCCGGGGCGGCGACGACGGGGTGCCGCTGGTCGAGGTGGACGCCGACGGCCTGCTGGGGGACCTGCTCTCCGGCGAGGCGGACCGCCGCCTGGAGCCGATCGCGACCCCGGCGGCGTTCCACGGCGTGCTCCGGCCGTACCAGGAGCGCGGGCTGTCCTGGCTCGGCTTCATGTCGGGCCTCGGGCTCGGCGGCGTCCTCGCCGACGACATGGGCCTGGGCAAGACCGCGCAGACCCTGGCCCTGCTCCTGGACGAGCGCGCCGGCGGCGCCCGGCCGGGCCCGACCCTGCTGGTGTGCCCGATGTCCCTGCTCAGCAACTGGCAGAAGGAGGCGGCCAGGTTCGCCCCCTCGCTCGACGTCTACCTGCACCACGGCGCCGCCCGGCTGCGCGGCGACGAGCTGGCCGAGCGGGCGGCGCGGGCCGATCTCGTCCTCACCACGTACGGCACCGCCCTGCGGGACCGGGAGGCCCTGGCGGCTCTCTCCTGGGCACGGGTCGTCTGCGACGAGGCGCAGGCCATCAAGAACAGCGCCGCCCGGCAGGCGCAGGCCGTACGGTCCCTCCCGGCGGGGAGCAGGCTCGCGCTGACCGGCACCCCGGTCGAGAACCACCTGGCGGAGCTCTGGTCGATCATGGAGTTCTGCAACCCCGGGCTGCTCGGCTCGGCCAAGGTGTTCCGGGAGCGCTACCAGGAGCCGATCGAGCGGCACGGCGACGAGCAGGCGGCGGCCGCGCTCAGACGGGCCACCGGGCCGTTCGTGCTGCGGCGCCTCAAGACCGACAAGACGATCATCTCCGACCTGCCGGACAAGATGGAGATGAAGATCTGGTGCAACCTCACTCCCGAGCAGGCGACCCTGTACCAGGCCGTGGTCGAGGACATGATGTCCAGGATCGACAGCAGTGAGGGCATCGAGCGGCGCGGCAACGTGCTCGCCGCCATGACGAAGCTCAAGCAGGTCTGCAACCACCCGGCTCACCTGCTCAAGGACGGGTCGCGGCTGCCCGGCCGGTCGGGGAAGCTGGCCCGGCTGGAGGAACTGGCCGAGGAGATCGTCAGCGAGGGGGACAAGGCGCTGGTGTTCACCCAGTACACCGAATTCGGCGCGCTGCTCCAGCCGTACCTCGCGGCGCACCTGGACCGGCCGGTGCTCTGGCTGCACGGCGGGCTGCCGAAGAAGCAGCGCGACGCGCTGGTCGAGCGGTTCCAGGACGACGACGAGCCGATGCTGTTCCTGCTCTCGCTCAAGGCGGCGGGCACCGGGCTCAACCTGACCGCCGCCAACCACGTGGTCCACGTGGACCGGTGGTGGAACCCCGCCGTGGAGGACCAGGCGACCGACCGGGCCTTCCGGATCGGCCAGACCCGGAACGTCCAGGTCAGGAAGTTCATCTGCGTGGGCACCCTGGAGGAGCGGATCGACGAGATGATCGAACGGAAGAAGTCCCTCGCCGAGAGCGTCGTCGGCACCGGCGAGGACTGGATCACCGGCCTGTCCACCGACCGGCTGCGCGAGCTGTTCCGGCTCGGCCCCGAGGCCGTCGCGTGAGGGGGCGCAAGCCGTCCGGGCCCGCCCGGCCGGTCCGGATCGAGGGCGGCCTGCGGGCGCGCAACCGCCGGGGATCGATCGGCGAGCAGTGGTGGTCGCGCCGGTTCGTCGACATCCTCGAGCGGATCTGCGACTCCGGCAGGCTCAGCCGGGGCCGCACGTACGCGCGGTCCGGTAAGGTCCTCGACCTGGAGCTCGCACCCGGGCTGGTCACGGCCCGGGTGCAGGGCTCCAGGCGCACGCCCTACCGGGTCGGGATCGGGATCACGGCCTACCTCGCGGACGAATGGCGCAGGCTCACCGGGGCGCTCGCCGCACAGGCGCTCTACCGGGCGAAGCTGCTCGCCGGGGAGATGCCGCCGGAGATCGAGGACGTCTTCGACGAGCACGGCCTGCCGCTCTTCCCCGACCAGCGCGACCTGGAGCTGGAGTGCACCTGCCCCGACTGGGGCTTCCCCTGCAAGCACCTGTCGGCGGTGCTGTACGTGCTGGCCGAGGCGTTCGACGACGACCCGTTCCTGGTGCTGGCCTGGCGGGGGATGGACCGGGAGGCTCTGCTCCGCTCCCTCCGCGAGGCGGGCGGCGGCGGGCCCGCGGCCCGGCCGGGGCTGTTCGACGTGGCCGACGCGCCGTTCGCCGAGCGGCTGGCGGACTTCTACCAGCCGGGCGTCTCCCCGGCCCGCCTGCGCGAGCACGCGCAGCTGCCCGACACCCCGCCCGACCTGCTGCTGCGCATCCTCGACGCGCCGCCGGTCAAGGCGCGGCACATCCCGATCCTGGACCTCCTGCGACCCGCCTACCGCAGGCTCGCCGGAGACGACGACACCTGAGGTCCTCCTCCCCGCGCCGCTCCGGGTGCGGGGAGGAGGACGTCACAGCTGCGAGGAGGACGTCACAACTGCTCGGCGATGGCCTCGCGGTACCAGTGGTAGCTGGCCTTGGGCGTGCGCGCCTGGGTGGCGTAGTCGACGTGGACGAGGCCGAAGCGGGCGGCGTAGCCGCGGGCCCACTCGAAGTTGTCCAGCAGCGACCAGCAGAAGTAGCCGCGCACGTCCACCCCCGCGCCGATGGCCGCCGCGGTGGCGGCCAGGTGGTCGCGCAGGTAGTCGACGCGGCCGGTGTCGTCGAGCTCGCCGGCGTCGCCGTAGCCGTTCTCGGTGATGAAGACCGGCGGCAGCCCGGGGTAGCGGGCGGCCAGGCCGGTGAGGGTGTCGTGCAGGCCGCGCGGCTCGATGCGCCAGCCGAGCCCGCTGACCGGCGGCCCGTCGGGCGCCACCGTGCGCACGCCGATGTCGAAGGCCGAGCGCAGCGCCGGGTCGGGCTGCTCGTACGGCGCGTCGGCGGCGTGGATCGGGTAGTAGTAGTTCACCCCGAGGAAGTCCAGCGGCGCCGAGATGAGCGCCAGGTCGCCGTCGCGGCGGAACGAGAAGTCGCTGATCTCCCCGTAGACCTTCGCCATGTCGCCGGGGTAGGCGGCGCCCAGCAGCGGCTCGGTGAACTGCCGGTTGACCATCAGGTCCATCCGGCGCGCGGCGGCGGCGTCCTCGGCCGACGGGCTCGCGGGCACGGCCGGGGACATGTTGAGGGTCACGCCGATCTGCTCGCCGGGACGGGCGCTGCCCCGCATCCGGGCGACCGCCAGGCCGTGCCCGACCAGCAGGTGGTGCGCGGCGGCCAGCGCGCCGTGCCCCTCGCGGGCGCCGGGCGCGTGGCGGCCCTCGGCGTACCCGGTGATCGAGGAGCAGTAGGGCTCGTTCAGCGTGATCCAGTACGGCACGCCCTCCAGCGCCCCGTGCACGGTCTCGGCGTACTCGGCGAAACGCTCGGCGGTCTCGCGGACCCGCCAGCCGCCGCGCTCCTCCAGCGCCTGCGGCAGGTCCCAGTGGTAGAGGGTGACGAACGGGGTGATGCCGCGCTCGTTCAGCCCGTCGACCAGCCGGCGGTAGAAGTCCAGCCCCCGCCGGTTGACCCGGCCGCCCCCGTCGGGGAAGACGCGCGGCCAGGCCACCGAGAGCCGGTAGGCGCCGACGCCGAGGCCGGCCATCAGCTCCACGTCCTCCGGCCAGCGGTGGTAGTGGTCGCAGGCGGGGTCGCCCGACTCCCCCGCCGCCACCGCGCCCGGCACCCGGGAGAAGGCGTCCCAGATCGACGGGCCGCGCCCGTCGGCGTCGACCGCCCCCTCGATCTGGTACGACGAGGTGGCGACCCCCCAGACGAACCCCGGGGGGAAGAGCCGCGTCTGCCGGGCTCGCTCTTCGATGGCCGTCATCCCTTGATCGCTCCAGACATGATTCCTCCGATGATCTGTCTGCCGAGCAGCGCGAACACGACCACCATGGGGATGGTCGCGATCACGGTGCCGGTCAGCACGAGTGCGAAGTCCGTCGTGTAGCCGCTGGCCAGGGTGGAGAGCGCGACCTGGACGGTCGGGTTCTCCGGGGTGAGCACGACCAGCGGCCAGAAGAAGTCGTTCCAGGCCTGCATGAAGGTGAACAGGCCGAGCACGGCCGCGGCGGGCCGGGCCGCGGGCAGCACCACGTGCCAGAACAGCCGGATCGTGGTGCAGCCGTCCATCCGCCCTGCCTCCAGCAGCTCGTCGGGCACGGCGCTGGAAAGGTACTGCGTCATGAAGAAGACGCCGAACGCCGTCACCAGGCCGGGGACGATCACCGCTTCGATGCGCCCGGTCCAGCCCAGCTCCCCCATCATGATGTACAGCGGGATGATGCCGAGCTGGTGGGGGACGGTCGTGGTGGCGATCGCCGCCACCAGCAGGCCCTTGCGCCCCCGGAAGCGGAGCTTGGCGAAGGCGAACCCGGCCAGGGTCGAGAAGAGCACCACCGAGACGGTGACCGTGCCCGACACCAGGAACGAGTTGAACAGCGCCTGCCCGAAGGCGGTGGTGTCGAAGACGCGGGCGATGTTCTCGAACAGGTGGCCGCCGGGGGTCAGCACCGGCGGCACCTTGCCGATCGCGTCGTTGTCGTGCGAGGCGACGACGAGCGACCAGTAGACCGGGAACAGCGAGCCGAGCAGGAACGCGATGAGCGCCGCGTAGGTCCAGAAGCCCGCCGTACGCGGCGCGCGGACCCGGCGCCGCCTCGGCTCGCGCGGGGCGTCGGGCTTCTTCGCAGGTGCGGGGGTGAGTGTGGTCGCCATGGTTCAGCCGCTCTTGATCCGTCGGGTGATGGAGAAGTTGACCAGCGCCATGACCACGATGATCAGGCAGAGGGTCCAGGCGATCGCCGAGGCGTAGCCGAACTCGTACAGGCCGAAGCCCTGCTCGTAGAGGTAGAGCCCGACGGTCTGGAACTGCCGGTCGGAGCCGCCGGTCGGGTTGCCGGTGCCGGACTGGAAGAGCAGCGGCTCGGCGATGATCTGGAAGCCGCCGATGGTGGAGACGACGGCGGTGAAGATGATCGTCGGCCGGAGCATCGGGATGGTGATCTTCCAGAACTGGGTCCACTGCCCGGCCCCGTCGATGGTGGCGGCCTCGTACAGGTGGCCCGGTACGGCCTGCATGGCCGCCAGGTAGATCAGCGCGTTGTACCCGGTCCACCGCCAGATCACGATCACCGAGATCGCGATGTGGGAGCTGAGCGTGCCGGCCTGCCAGTCGATCGGGTCCAGGCCGACCAGCCCGATCGCCCAGTTGACCATGCCGAAGTCGCGGCCGAAGAGCTGGGCGAAGATGATCGTGACCGCGACGATCGAGGTGATGTTGGGCAGCAGCACGCCCATCCGGAAGAACGTCCGGGCGCGCAGGCTCCGGTTGAGCATGTGCGCCACGACCAGGGCGACCAGCAGCTGCGGGATCGTCGACAGCAGCCAGATGCTGACCGTGTTGAACAGCGCGTTCCAGAAGTAGTCGTCGGTGAGCAGTTCGGCGTAGTTCTCGAACCCCACCCACTGGCGGGTCGTCTCCAGCAGGTTCCAGTCCGTCATGGAGACGTAGGCGGTGTAGAGCAGCGGGAACAGGCCGAGCGCGCCGAACAGCATGAAGAAGGGGGCGATGTAGATGTACGGCGAGCCCTTCACGTCGAGCGTGTAGGCGAGGCGGCGGCGCGGCCGCGTGGTCACGGAGGTCATCGGTGTCTCATCCCTGGTACGGGTCCCCCGTACGGGCTGGCGGAGGCCTCGTGGAGGCGGCCGGGTCCCGTGGAGGCGGGCGGGTCCTCGCGGGAAGGGGAGCCGGCGAGCCCTGACCGCCCGCCGGCTCCCGGCTCTTCTCCCGGGTTCACTTCTGGATGCGGTCGATGTCCTTGAGGATCTGCGCCCAGGCCTCGTCGCCGTTCTGCTTGCCCTCCTCGACCCGGTTCATCCCGTCGCGGATGGCGGTCTGGATGTCACCGGCGCGCGGCCCCTGGTACTGCGGCTTGAGGTTGAGCGCCGCGGTGGTGAAGATCTCGCCGATGGGGGCGTCGTTGAAGAACTCGTGGGTCAGCTTCTTGACCTCGGGCTTGTCGTAGGTCGCCACGGTCGACGGCAGGATGCCGTGCTTGGTGAACACCTTGATCTGCTGCTCGGGGGCGGTCAGCCAGGCGATCAGCTCGACGGCCTCCTTGGGGTGCTTGCTCTGGGCGGGCACGGTCAGGTAGGCCCCGCCCCAGTTGCCGCCGCCGCCGGGGATGGCGGCCACGTCCCACTGGCCGGCGAACTCCTTGCCCTGGTCCTGGATCTTGGCGAGCATCCAGGCGGGGCAGGCGATGGTGGCGAACTGGCTCTTGGCGAAGCCGGTGTTCCACGCCGGCGAGCTGCCGACGAGCTTGGCGGACTGGCCGCCGGCGACGGCTTCCAGCGCCTGGTCGTAGGCCTTGCGGATCTCCGGGTTGGTCGCGACGACGACCTGGTCGGAGGTGTCGTAGTAGCCGACGGGCAGCTGTCCGACCATCGCGTTGAAGACCTGCGGGGCCCCGTCGAAGAAGGCGGCGCCCTCGGGCTTGTTGGCGGTGTACTTCTTGCCGGTCTCGAAGTACGACGTCCAGTCGGGCCAGAGTTTGGAGACCTCGTCGCGGTCGGTCGGCAGGCCCGCCTTCTCGAACAGGTCGCGGCGGTAGCACATGGCCAGGCCGCCGACGTCGGTGCCGTAGCCGATCTGGGCGCCTGTCTTGGCCAGGGACGCCTCCCACTTCCACGGCAGCCAGCGGTCCTTCAGGGCCGCGGCCCCGTGCTGGTTGAGGTCGGTGAAGTGCTGGGGCTGGCCGCGGAACTGGGCGATGAAGCCGGTGTCGATCCCCTCGATGTCGGCGGCGCCCTGCTTGGTCGCCAGGTGGGCGGCGAGGTTGCGGTGGTGGTCGTTGTAGGCGGAGGTCCGCTCCACGATCTTGATGTTCGGGTGCGCGGCCTCGTACTCGGCGTAGAGCTCCTTGAAGCCCATGTTGCCGAAGAGGTTCAGGCTCAGGGTGATCTTCTCGCCGCCGGAGGCGCCGGCTCCGGCGGCGCCTCCCTGCGATCCGCAGCCGGCGGCGAGCACTCCCAGCACGGCCGTTCCGGCCAGCACGCGCAGCATTCTCGAGGACATGGGACTCCTTTTTCACGGCAGGAGAGATGTGTCCCAGAGATGCGGAGGATGTGCGACCGCGGGCAACACGCGGTGGACGAGATTTCACCGACAAAACGCCGTCCTGTCAAGCGGCGAATTCACGGTGTGAAGTCCGGACCGTTCAGCGGTGCGGGAATCCGGAGCTTTCCCGCACCGGCGGAGATTGGGCCTTGACGCGCCGGGGACGGCGGGCTACGGTCCCGTGTAACCGGTTACATGAAACCGGTTACATGCAGAGATGCGATAGTGTGCGGTCGTGGCAACGATCAGAGAGCTGGCACGTCAGTGCGGCGTGTCGGTGGCGACAGTCTCCCGAGTCTTCAACAACCCCGAGGTGGTGAACCCCGACACCCGCCAGAATGTCCTCCGCGTCGCGGCGCGCATCGGCTACCTGCCGAACGAGTCCGCCCGGACCCTTGCCACAAAGAAGTCCTACATGATCGGCCTCGTCTGGGACACGCACCACCGGCGCCCCGGATGGCGGCACCCTTTTCTCCAGGAAATCCTCATCGGCCTGAAAACGGCGCTGAGCGAACGGGGATATCACCTTCTCATGCTCGCCACGAGCGACAATGAAGGCAGTCACGACCGTGCCGTGAGAAGACACAATCTCGACGGCGTGGTCTTCATCGACAACGGCACGCAGGACCCCGCCCTGCTCCGGCTCGCGGAGAGCGGCGTGCCCTGCGTCTCACTGGACCGCCCGGTCACGGGGCCCCGGGCGACCCACGTCATCTCCGACAACGCCGGCGGCGCCCGCACCGCGGTGGACCACCTGTACGAACGGGGCAGGCGGGCGATCGCCACGATCGCCGGGCCGGGCCGTACGGTGCCGGGCGCCGAGCGGCTGGCCGGCTACCGCGCCGCACTCGCCGGCCTCGGCCTGCCCGTGCGCGACGACCTCGTGGTCGAGGGCGACTTCTACCTGTCCGGGGGCTACACCGCGATGCGGCGCCTGCTGGAGGCCGACGAGCGCCCCGACGCCGTCTTCGCGGCCGGCGACGAGATGGCGATCGGCGCGATCCGCGCGATCGCCGAGGCGGGCCTGAAGGTCCCCGAGGACATCGCGGTGATCGGGTTCGACGACATCGAGCTCGCCGCACTGGTGCAGCCGGGCCTGACCACCGTCGCCCAGGACAAGGCCGGCTTCGGCACGGCCGCCGCCGCCGCCCTCGTCGCCATGATCGACGGCACCGCCGCCGTGCCGCCCCCGCCCAGCGTCCTGCCCACCGCGCTGATCGTCCGCGGCACGACATAGCATCGGCGGACTCACCGCGAAAACCCGAGGCCGATGGGGGCGACCGATGACCGCCGGGTCCGAGAACGAGCAGAAGAAGCCCTCCCGCAGGGGAGGCGTGCGTGAGAGCCTGTTCCTGCTGGGATGCGGCGTCGTGGCGGCGGTGCTGCTGCAGGCGTTCACCTTCCGGGTGTTCTGGATCCCGTCGGAGTCCATGGAGAACACCCTGCACGTGGGCGACGGCGTGGTCGTCAACAAGCTGCATGGCGCGGCCGAGCGCGGCGACGTGGTGGTCTTCAAGGGATGGGACGGCACGGACACCATCAAACGGGTCATCGCGATCGGCGGTGACACGGTCAAGTGCTGCGACGCCCAGAAGCGGATCACTGTGAACGGGATCCCCCTCGATGAGAAGGACCACCTCCACCCCGACGACTTCCCCTCGAAGGACGAGTTCGAGAAGGTCGTCCCCCAGGGCCGCCTGTGGGTCATGGGTGACCACCGCTCGGCCTCCCAGGACTCCCGTGACCACGAGGAGCACGGAGGCGAGGGGACGATCGCGGAGGACGAGGTGACCGGCCGGGCCGTGGCGGTCTTCTGGCCCCTCTCCCGGATCACCGTCCTCTCGACCCCGGACGCGTTCACCAGGGTGTTCGCCGGAGACGGATAGGGGACCGATGAGAGCCGACAGGCCTCAGAAAGTGTTGGGTAACCGGGTGATTACTCCGGATTAAGGTCTTCGGCGAGGCGTCGAGCCGCTTCGGTCTCGATCGGACCATGCGGCTCGACCTCCTCCCCGGCCAGCCGGGCGGCCATGAGCCGGATCATGGCCACCTTGATCATCGCTTCGGCGTGCGCGGTCTTGCGCTCGTAATCGCGGGCCAACCTTCTGCACCGTCCCAACCAGGAGAACGTCCGTTCCACCACCCACCTGCGGGGCAGCACCTGAAAGCCTTTCACGTCCGCGTTGCGCGGCACCGCGACGATCTCGACGTTCTCCGCCCCCGCAGCCCAGCCCACCAACCCGGAATCGACGGCGTTGACGTACCCGCCGTCCACCCACACCAGACCCACCTGCGGAAACACCCTCCGGATCCCGGACAGGACCAGCTTGGCGCCGGCCCGGTCCTGCACCGAGGCCGAATGCACCACCGCCCGCAGCACCAGACCGCAGGTGTCCACCAGCAGGTGGCGCTTGCGGCCCCGCACCCGCTTGCCCGCATCAAAGCCGATCGCCTCACCGCCCTGGCAGGTCCGCACGGACTGCGAGTCCAGCACCGCCGCCGACGGCTGCGGGTCACGGCCCTCGGCGGTGCGGACCTTCCCGCGCAGCGCGTCATGGACGCGATTTCAGGTGCCGTCGGCCGTCCAGGCGCGAAACCACCGGTAGGCCGCGTCCCACGGCGCCGGATCGTGCGGGATCAGCCGCCAGGCGCAGCCGGTGCCCAGCACGTACAGCACCGTGTCGATGATCAACCGGCGCGGGAACTTCAACGGGCGTCCGCCCCGGCGCGGGTCCCGTATGGGCGGCAACGGCGCGATCACCGCCCACTGGGCGTCGGTCAGGGACGTGTCATAGGCGGGCTTACATGCACAGACACACATACCGGTGATCCTGGCGAAGCCGGGATCCGCAAGGGCCACCACCCGGCGGCTACAGACCGAGGTTGATCAATTACCCAACACTTTCTCAGACGACTGCTACCGCTGCCCTCGCATCCCGGGGGAACACACCTCCGTCGGCTTCGTCCCTGCGTCACCGTCACCCTGCTACTTGATGAGGACAGTCCCCATCAGGCGACCTTCCACGTGCGATCACCCAGGGTCGCGACGAGATCGACCGTTCCTCCGAGCGCCGCGACGTAGGCGCGTACGACGTCGATTCCGGACACCTCGCCGTTCTCGATCTTGGAGATCCGCGCCTGTGTCACACCGAGGGCGACGGCGAGCTCCACCTGGGTGACACCGGCGGCCTTGCGCATCTCAGCGAGCTGGTAGCCCCGCACGTATGCCTCCCGACGCTGACGGGCGACCTCTCGTCCGGCTGCCCGCTCGGCATCCGAACGCGGGTCGAGCGCCCGCGCCTTCGCCTTGACCTCTGTCCACTTGGAGTATCCGCCGCTCATCATTCCTCCTCCTTCAACGCGACCAGATGCTCTTCGAATCGCTCATCGGCCAGCGGGATCGCCTGGCGATACCATCCTTCCCAATTGCCCGCCTTGTCGCCGGCCACCAGAAAGATGGCTTCGCGCGCCGGGTCGAACGCGAAGATGATCCGAATTTCACTGCTGCCCGATGAGGGCGGCCGCAGTTCCTTCATGTTGTGAAAACGGCTTCCCTGCAACCGGTCGACCAGCGGTCGGCGCGCCGTCGGCCCCTCCTCCGCGAGTTGATCGATGGCGTCCTGGATCAGATCGGCCGTCTCGGGATCGCTCACGCAGATCGCCAGGTACCACTCTTCCACCTCGGGATGCAGGCTGATTTCCCAGCTCATCGCCCTACTATAACCGATCGGTCATATCGAGGAGTCGGCATGGTTCAAAGGTTTTCGTCGGACTCGCGGGACCGGGGTGACGAATAAGGTGATCCGGTGACACGCAGGCTTCACGAGCTGGACGCGCTCCGCGGTTTCGCCATCTGCGGGATCATGGTGGTCAACACCTGGCAGCACACCCGCGGCCACCTGGAGGACCCGGGGCGGCCCCCCGTCGACTGGGCGGTGGAGAACCTGCTCCAGGGCCGGTTCTACCCGGTCTTCTCGTTCCTGTTCGGCCTGAGCTTCGTGCTGTTCCTCCGCTCCGCCGCCGGGCGGACCCCGCGCCCCCGCCTGGCGCTGCTGCGCCGCCTGGCCGTACTGGCCTGCTTCGGCGCCGTGCACTGGGCGGTCAACCCCGGCGAGGTGCTGCTGCCGTACGCGCTCTTCGGGATGCTGGTGCTGCTGCCCGCCTCGTTCCTGCCGCGCTCGGCGGTGCTGCTGCTCGGGGCCGCCGTGACGGCGTGGGCGGCCTCCCTCGGCGGCGGGTTCGTCGCCGGCGGGGTGTTCGTGGTGGTGCTCGTCCCGGGGCTGTTCCTGATCGGGGCGGCCCTGATGGAGTACCGCCCGCCCGAGCGCCTGCTGCTCCCCGCCTTCCTGGCGAGCGCGGCCGCGGGCGGGTGGCTCGTCTGGCTGTGGAACGGCACGTACGCGACGGGCCTCTACACCGCCGCCGGGCTGGCCTGCGCGGCGGCCTACTGCACCGGGCTGCTGCTGCTCCTGCGCACCCGGCTGCGCGGCCCCCTCACCGCCGTCCTCAACCCGCTCGGCCGGATGGCGCTGACGAACTACCTGATGAGCACCCCGGTCATCCTGCTGGCGCTGCCGCTGCTGACCGCCGACCCGACCCGGTGGGCGGGAGTGGCGCTGGCGGCGGCCGTGCTGGCCGTCCAGACCGCCTTCAGCCGCTGGTGGCTGGCCCGGTTCCGGTACGGCCCGCTGGAGTGGGTGTGGCGGTGCCTGACGTGGATGGAACGGGTCCCGAACCGCCGGATAGGGTCGGAGCCGTGACCCGCATCGCCCTGTGCCAGATCCCGGTCTCCACCGACCCCTCCGCCAACCTCGACCAGGTCCGCCGCTCCGTCGAGCGGGCCGCCGCCGACGGCGCGGAGCTGGCGATCCTCCCCGAGGCCTCGCTCACCCGGTACGGCCGGCGCATCACGGAGCTGGCCGAGCCGCTGGACGGGCCGTTCGTCACCGGACTGGCCGAGTCCGCCCGCGCCTTCGGCCTGTCCGTGATCGCCGGGGTGTTCGAACCGGGTTCCGCGCCGGACACCGCGACGGACACCGCGTCGAACACAGGGCCCGCCGGTGGCGGCCGCGCGCCCCGGGTGCGCAACACCGCGGTGGCCATCGGCCCCGACGGGGAGCTGAAGGCCGCCTACCGCAAGATCCACCTGTTCGACTCCTTCGGAGCGCGCGAGTCCGAGCTGGTCGAGCCGGGCGACGAGCCGGTGGTCGTGGAGCTGGCCGGGCTCCGGGTCGGCCTGGTCACCTGCTACGACCTGCGTTTCCCCGAGCTGACCCGGGCGCTGGCGGACCTCGGGGCCGACCTGTTCGCGGTGATCGCCGCGTGGGGGTCGGGGCCGATGAAGGAGGAGCACTGGACGACCCTGGTGCGGGCCCGCGCGATCGAGAACACCACCTGGACCGCGGCCGTGGGCCAGGCGCCGAACCCGGAGGCCGCCGACGGCTTCGGCATCGGCCGGAGCCTGCTGGTCGACCCGATGGGCGTGGTCCGCGCCGACCTGGGCCCGACCCCCGCCGTGCAGACGTGCGTTCTGGACCCTCAGGTCACGATTGTCACCCGCAATGCCCTCCCGTGCCTCGAACACCGGCGGCCGCCGTTCAAGAGATCGTAAAATGCCATCCGTGAGTGAGCCCCCTGGACGCAGAACACAGATGCAGAAGGTCATCCCGCCCCGGTTGCTCGTGCCCTACCTGGCCGGTCAGCGGACCGTGATCTCGGGGTACGTCTACCGGGTGCAGGACTGCGTCCGGCTGACCACCCCCGCGCAGCTCTTCATGGGCCTCGACCTGGGCTTCGACGGCTCGGAGCTGGCCGTCACCGTGCCCGAGCTCTACCTCCTGCGGTGGTTCGCCCGGGACGTGGACACCTACGTCGTGCCGTACGGCCCGCACATGGGCGGCGACTGGAACGATTCACCGCCGTTCGCCGGGAACGGCTTCACCACCTCGCGCGAGCACGTCGTGCCGCAGTTCCACACCATGCCGATGCCGATCCCCCCGGGGGCAGAGATCATCCACGTGACCATCGACCGGGAGGAGCGGCCCTTCGCCCGCTACGACGGCCTCACCTGGCGGCCCGCCCCATGAGCGCGGAGATCGAGCCGGTGGCGTCGGGCTTCGTCGCCTGTTACCGGGAGCGCACCTACGCGGCGGCCCTGGGCCCGGACGCGGGCGAGGTCGTGCTGTTCAGCGAGGAGGCCGCCGACGGCTTCGAGCCCGCCCGGGGCTACTGGCGGGCCGCGGTCGCCCGCGAGGACCTCGAGTGGCTGGTGCTGGTCCGCACGGTCGGCGCGTTCGGCGGCGAGCCGTGCCTGGTCCTGGACGCCACGGAGGAGAACGGCGAGGAGAGCCTGCACATCGCCTACACCGGGCACAGCGGGCTGAAGGCCGAGGCGCTGGGCTACTGGATGGTCGACCACGGCGCCTACGAGGTGGTGGTCCCCCGCGACGAGGTCGTCTCGGTCCGGATCGAGCGCGTCCCGGTCCCGCTCACCCCGGCGAAGTCCGAACCGTAGCCCCCGTCCCGCCCGCCCGGCCCGCTACAGCCCGAGCCGGCGGTAGCGGGCGAGCCGGGCCGCGAGCCGGTCGGCCGGGTCCCCGGCCAGCAGGCGGGCGATCTCGTACTCCAGCGCGGCGCCCACCCGGCGGCAGAACTCCTCCGGCTCGTAGGCGGCGTCGGGCGACTCCGGGACGATCCGGTCCACGATGCCGTCCCGGCGCAGGTCGGTGGATTTCACGCCCTGGGCGGCGGCGATCTCCGGGGCGAAGTCCACGCTCCGGTAGAGGATCGCCGAGGCCCCCTCCGGGGGGAGCGGGGAGAGCCAGGCGTGCTGGGCGGCCAGCACCCGGTCCGCCGGCAGCAGCGCGAGGGCCGCGCCGCCCGCGCCCTCGCCGAGCAGCAGGCAGACCGTCGGGGCGTCGAGCATCACCAGGTCGGCCAGGCAGCGGGCGATCTCGGCGGCCAGGCCGCCCTCCTCGGCCGCTTTCGACAGTGCGGCGCCGGCCGTGTCGATCACGGTGACCAGCGGCAGGCCCAGCTCCGAGGCCAGGCGCATGCCGCGCCGCGCCACCCGGAGCCCGGCCGGGCCGAGCGGCGCCACGGACCGCTGGCGGTACCGGTCCTGGCCGAGCACGACCGCGGGAGCCGCGCCGAACCGGGCCAGGGCCAGCAGCAGGCCGGGGTCGTTCTCGCCGGTGCCGGTGCCGTTGAGCGGGGTGACGTCGCGGGCGCCGGACCGCAGCAGCTCCCGCACGCCGGGCCGGTCGTCCCGCCGGGAGCGGGTGATGGCCTCCCACGCCCCGACCGCCGGGACGCCCCCGTCCGGTTCGGGCCCGGGGTCCAGGCCATCGCGCGGGGCGCAGAGCACGGCCAGCGCCCGGACCGCGATCTGGCGGGCGTCCTCGGCGGAGACGACGGCGTCGACCAGGCCGTGCGCGAAGAGGTTCTCGGCGACCTGGACCCCCTCGGGGAAGGGGTAGCCGTGCAGCGACTCGAAGACCCGGGGTCCCAGGAAGCCGATCAGCGCGCCCGGCTCGGCCGCGGTGACGTGCCCGAGGGAGCCCCAGGAGGCGAACACCCCACCGGTGGTGGGGTGGCGCAGGTAGACGACGTACGGCAGGCCCGCGGCGCGGTGCGCGGCCACCGCGGCGGTGATCTTCACCATCTGGGTGAAGGCGAGCGCGCCCTCCTGCATCCGGGTTCCCCCGGAGGCCGGGGCGGCCAGCAGCGGGAGCCGCTCGGCGGTGGCGCGCTCGACCGCGGCGGTGAGCCGCTCGGCCGCGGCCAGCCCGATCGACCCGGCCAGGAAGGAGAACTCGCACGCGACGACCGCGACCCTGCGCCCGTCGAGCAGGCCCTCCCCGGTGACGACCGACTCGTCGTACCCTGAGCGGGCCCGCGCCGCCGCCAGCTCCGCCGCGTAGTCGGACCCCGGCTCCGCGGGGTCGGCGGGCGGGGAGTCCCACGACCGCCACGTGCCGGGGTCGAGGACGGCCGCGATCAGGGCCCGCACGTCCGGCCGGTCCGGCCTCACCTCTCCCGCTCCTCGAGCCAGGCGAGCACCTCTTCACCGTGCTGGCCGAGGGCGGGCGGGGCGGTGTGCTCGCGGGGCGGCTCGCCGTCGAAGCGGAGCGGGGGGCCGGGCAGCTCGACCGGGCCGAGCACCGGGTGGTCCACCGTCACGACGAGCCCCTGGGAGCGCGTCTGCTCCCAGGCGTAGACCTCGTCGATGGAGCGGATCGCCCCGGCGGGCACGCCGGCCCCGCCGAGCGCGGCCAGCCAGTGGGCGCGGTCGCGGGCGGCGAGCGCCTTCTCCATGTCGGCGATCAGCTCGTCGCGGTGCGTGAACCGCTCCCGGTTCGTGGCGTACCGCGGGTCCTCCGGATCGATGCCCAGCAGGGCGGCGACCTTCCGCCACTGCCCCTCGTTGGCCGCCGCGATCTGGACCATGCCGTCGGCGCAGCGGAACGCGCCGTAGGGGGCGATCGAGGCGTGGTGGTTGCCGCCCGCCCCGGGCACCTGGCCGCCGACCGTCCAGGCGGTGCCGTGGTAGGAGTGCACGCCGGTCACCGCGGCCAGCAGCGAGGTCCGCACGACCTTCCCCCGGCCGGTGCGCTCCCGCTCGTACAGGGCGGCGGCCACGCCGTAGGCGCCGTGGATGCCGGCGAGCAGATCGGCGATGGAGGCGCCCACCCGGTACGGCTCGGCGGACGACGGGCCGGTGAGGCTCATCAGCCCGGCCTCGCCCTGGGCGATCTGGTCGTAACCGGGCCGGCCGCCCTCGGGGCCGTCGTGGCCGAACCCGGTGATCGACAGGACGACCAGGCGGGGGTTGAGCTCGTGCAGTCGCTCGACGGAGAAGCCCAGCCGGTCCAGGACGCCGGTCCGGAAGTTCTCGACCAGCACGTCGCTCTGCCGTACCAGGCGCTCGACCAGGTCCCGGCCCTCGGCGGACTTGAGGTCGAGCGCGATCGAGAGCTTGTTGCGGTTGGCGGCCAGGAAGTAGGTGGAGATGTCGCCCTCGGGGCCGACGAAGGGCGGGCCCCAGCCCCGTGACTCGTCGCCCCCGCCGGGGTGCTCCACCTTGATCACTCTGGCGCCCAGGTCGCCGAGCATCTGCGCGGCGTGCGGCCCGGCCAGCGCGCGGGACAGGTCCAGGACGACGATGTCGCCAAAGGCTCCCTGCAAGATCGACCTCCGGGTGAGAGTCGCCGATCCTAGCCGAACAGGGCCCGGAAAGGCACGGGGGCGCACGGCGGGCGTGCGAGCTCCCCGTGCGGAACGATACCCGTGAGTAACCTCCGTGTCTCCTCCCCCGCCGCCCCCGGCCCCGCCGTCCTCGCCCGGCCGGGCGGCACGCTCCCCGCCGTCTCCCCGCCCCGCCGTCCTTACCCGGCCGGGCCGCATGGTCCCCGCCGCTCCCGGCCGACGGGTCCCGCGCGGCCGGGTGGCACGATGGGGGGATGGCGGCGACGATCTCCTTCCCGGACCTGGCCGCGATGGTCGGGGCGCTGCCGCCGTCGTGCGGGCCGGTGCGGATCGTCGCGGTGGACGGGCCCGGCGGCTCGGGGAAGACCACCTTCGCCGGGCGGCTCGCCCGCGCTCTGGACGCCCAGGTGGTGCACAGCGACGACTTCCCGGTGCCGTGGGACGAGCCGCCGGACGCCTGGTTCGGGCACGTCGAGGACCAGGTGCTCGGCCCGCTGGCGGCGGGCCGGGCCGGCGGCTACCGCCGCTACGACTGGGCGCGGGGCGTGTTCGCCGAGCGGGTGGACGTGCCGGTCGCGCCCGTCCTGGTGCTGGAGGGCGTGAGCACGGCCCGCCGTACGGCCCCGGTCGCCTACGCGGTGTGGGTGGAGGCGCCGCGCGAGCTGCGGCTGGCCCGCGCCCTGGCCCGGGACGGCGCGCACCTGGAGCCGCAGTGGCGGGCCTGGATGCGCGCCGAGGACGAGTGGTTCGCCGCCGACCGGACCCGCGAACGCGCCGACCTGCTGGTCGACGGCGCGGCGGTCCCGGGGGAGTTCGCCGCGGTCGCCGCACCCGCCGAAGCCCCTGCGGAGAGGCCCCCCGGGGACCCGGATGATCCCGCGTCCGGTCGCGGCCCGCGAGGCGCGCAGCGGCGCCCGGAAGGCCGGGGACATCGACGGACGCCCGGGCGGCGGCCTCGCCCGTTCAGGTGAGGCGGTGGCCGCCGTCGACGTGCAGCACCGTCCCGGTGATGAACCCGTTGCGCATCACCGACACGAATGCCTGGGCGATGTCATCGGGAGTGCCGATGCGCCGCGCGGGGAGCCGCCCGGCCAGCTCGGCGAACGCCGCCTGCTTGTCCATGCCGAGCTGGTCCCAGACGGGGGTGTCCACCCACCCGGGGGAGACCACGTTCACCCGCACGGGCGCCAGCTCGACCGCCAGCCCGTACGCCAGTGAGGCGAGCGCCCCGTTGACCGCGGCCACGATCGTGTTCGACCCGTTCGGCCGGTAGGCGTTGATGCCCGAGGTGTACGTGATCGACCCGGTGACCCGCCCGGCGCCGTGCTTGCCGACCAGCCAGGCACCGAGCAGCTTGGTGTCCACGACGCTCCTGGCGGTCGCCGTGGCCAGGTCGGCGGTCCGGCCGTACGCCCCGGTCGCGTCCACCGCGGTGACCACCACATGGTCCACCCGCTTCCCCCGGGCGAACAGCCCGGCCACGTCCTCCTCCCGGCCGATGTCCGCCGGCACCGTGTCCACCCGCCCCCGCCCGGTCCGCTCCAGCTCCGTCCGGGCCGCCGCGAGCCGGTCCGCGGACCGGCCGACGATCGTCACGTCCATCCCGTCGGCGAGCACGGTCCGGGCCAGGGCCAGACCCATCCCGGATCCGCCACCGATGATCATTACGTTGGTCATGCCCCGAGTCTCCGCCGCTCCCCGGGAGCCGGGAAGGCCGCGCGGTACCTGGGTGCGGCACGGCCACCCAGGAGCGGACCGCCCGGTGGCACACTCGGAGGCATGAACGCGATGGCGGAGTTCCTCCGGATCCGGCGCGGGCGGATCGGCCCGGCCGACGTCGGGCTGCCCGCGGGGCCGCGCGCCCGCCGCACCCCCGGACTGCGCCGGGAGGAACTGGCCGCGTTGGCCGGGGTGAGCGTGGACTACTACACCCGGATCGAGCAGGGCCGCGAGACCGCGCCCAGCGACTCGGTGCTGGACGCACTGGCCAGGGTCCTGCGGCTCACCGACGATGAGCACGCCCACCTGCTCGCCCTCGCCGACCGCGCCGCCGGACGGACGCCGCGCCGCCGCGCCGCCGACCCGCAGCCGGTCCGCTCCGGCCTGCGGCTGCTGCTGGAGTCGGTCCGGCCCAGCCCGGCGTACGTGCTCAGCGAGGTCAACGACGTGCTGGCCGCCAACCCGGAGGGCTTGGCGCTGATGTCCGGGCTCGGCGACTGGCCGCCCGGACGGCGCAACGCGATCCGGTACACCTTCCTGCACCCGGCCGCGAAGACGGTCTTCGCCGACTGGGACCGGGTGGCCCGCAACGGCGTCGCGCATCTGCACACGGCCGAGCTGACCGCCCCGGAGCCGGCCGCCGCGCTGGTCGCCGAGCTCTCCTCGGCCAGCGGTGAGTTCGCCGAGCTGTGGCGCCGGCACGAGGTCGCGGTCAAGCGCGGCGGCGAGACCGCGTTCCGGCACCCGGTGATCGGCTCGCTCACCTTGTCCAACGAGGTGCTGGTCACCGCCGGCGGCGACCAGCGGATGCTGGTCTACCAGGCGGCACCCGGCACCGCCGAGCATGACGCCCTGGTGCTGCTGGCCATGGCCGCCGGAGACACGGGCGCCCACGGGCGCCGCTGACCGCCGGGACGACCGTCTGGTCGAAGCTCTCCGCGAGTACGACGGCGACGGCTCGACGGACGCCCCCGGGTGAGCCGCTACAGGGCGTGGAGGACCGGCGCGTCCAGCGCCCGCACCGTCGGATCGTCCGCGCTCGCGTCGGTGACCACTCCGGCGATCTCGGCCAGGGGCAGCACGGCGAACCGGGAGGCCGCGCCGATCTTCTCCGAGCTCGCCAGCACGTAGGTGTCGGCGGCCCGGCGCGCCAGGGCGCGTTTCATCGCGGCCTCGTCGGCGTCACCGGTGGTCAGCCCCGCCTCGGGATGGACTCCGGTCACGCCGAGCAGGAAGAGGTCGGCGTTCAGTCCCCGCGCGGCCTCCATCGCGGCGGCGCCGCAGGCGACCATCGAGTGCTTGAACAGCCGCCCGCCGATCAGGTAGACCTCCACGTCCCGGTGGCCGGCCAGCGCGCTCGCCACGGTCGGGCTGTGCGTCACGACGGTGGCCCGCAGGTCGGGGGGGAGCGCGTGCACGACGGCCAGGGCGGTCGTGCCGCCGTCGATGATCACCGTGCTGCCCGGCTCGACCAGCGCGGCCGCGGCGGCCGCCACCCGCCGCTTGCCGGACACCTGGACGTCCTGGCGTGCGGCGTAGTCGGCCGTCGCGGGCGACGCGGGCAGCGCGCCGCCGTACACGCGCTGGCACAGGCCCGCCGCGGCGAGGTCGCGCAGGTCGCGGCGGATGCTGTCCTCGGACATGCCGAGTTCGGCGGCGAGGTCCTTGGCGACGATGCGGCCGTCCCTGTGCAGGCGTTCGAGCAGCAGGTCACGACGTTGAGCGGCAAGCATGCACGTTTCTCCTTGTTTTTTCCGATTATTGCACGATATGGTCGACGCCATGCTCATTCTGATCGCAGGCCCGTACCGCTCGGGCACCGACGACGACCCGGACCTGATGGCCAGCAACCTGGCCCGGCTGGAGGAGGCGGCGTGGCCGATCTTCCGCAGCGGTCACGTCCCCATGATCGGCGAGTGGGTCGCGCTCCCCGTGCTGCGCGGCGCCGGCGGCACCGGACCGGCCGACCCGGTGGCCGAGCAGATCATGTACCCCACCGCGGAACGCCTACTGCGGCACTGCGACGCGGTGCTGCGGCTGCCCGGCGAGTCCACCGGCGCCGACCAGGACGTCCGGATCGCCCGGGAGCGCGGCCTGCCCGTCTACCACCGGCTCGAGGACGTCCCCGGCTACCGGTCCATCGAGGAGTGCGACTGACCGCTCTCCGGCCATGACTTGACTTCCTCGATCACCGTAATCCACCCTTTCACTAATCGATTAGTGAAAGGGTGGATTACGGTGATCGAGTTCCACCTCGACCGGGGGTCGGGGATGGCGACCTACCTCCAGCTCGCACAGCAGGTCAGACAGGCCCTCCGACTGGGCACGCTGCGGCCGGGCGACCGGCTGCCCACCGCCCGGGAGGTGGTCGACGCCCTCGCCATCAATCCGAACACGGTGCTCAAGGCCTACCGCGAGCTGGAGCGCGAGGGTCTCGTGGAAGGCAGGCCCGGACTGGGCACCTTCGTCCGCCGCTCGATCGGCGGCGCCCGGCTGGCCGGGCACACCGCCCTGCGCCGGAGCCTGGACGAGTGGGTACGGCAGGCCCGCGCGGCCGGTCTCGACCGGGACGACATGGAGACGCTCTTCGCCTTGGCACTCGCCGGATCCCCGAGGGAGGAGACGGCATGACCCCCGCACTTCAGGCGACCGGCCTGGGCGTGCGCCGCCGGCGCGGCTGGGTGCTGCGCGACTGCTCGCTGGCCGTACCGCCCGGCCGGGTCGCCGCCCTGGTGGGCCCCAACGGCGCGGGCAAGACCACGCTGATGCACACGGCCGTCGGACTGCTCACCCCGACCACCGGGACGGTCGACATCGCGGGCGAGGTCGCCTTCATGGCCCAGGACAAACCGCTGTACGACTCCTTCACGGTCGCCGAGACGCTCGCCTTCGGGCGGCGGCTGAACCCCGGCTGGGACGACTCCTACGCCGCCGCCCGGCTGGCCGGGCTCGGCATCCCGCTGAACCGCAGGGTCTCCGGGCTCTCCGGCGGGCAGCAGGCACAGGTCGCACTCACCGTCGCACTGGCCAGGCGCCCCGACCTGCTGGTGCTGGACGAACCGCTCGCCAACCTCGACCCGCTGGCCCGGCATGACGTCATGCGGGCGCTCATGGTCGAGGTCGCCGACCGCCCGCTGACGGTCCTGATCTCCTCGCACGTCATCGCCGACCTGCGGGAGGGCTGCGACTGGCTGGTCGTGCTCAACGGCGGCCGGGTGCAGGTCAGCGGTGACATCGACGACCTGCTCACCGAGCACGTGGTGCTGACCGGCCCGGCCGGTCTCGCCGACGGCCCGGCCGGCCGGGCGCGGGTGGTGGAGGCGAGCCGCACCGGCAGGCAGGTCCGGCTGCTGGTACGGGGCGCGCCGGTGCCCGACCCGCGCTGGAGCGCCCGCCCGGCCGACCTGGAGGAGCTGGTGATGGCCTACCTGCGCAGCCCGGAGGCTGCCGCGCTGCCCGCCCCCGCGGCGGTGAGAGCGTGATCTGGCTGACCTGGCGCCAGCACCGGGCGCAGATCCTCGTCACCGCCGCCCTGCTGGCCGCGCTCGGCCTGCTCCTGCTCGGCTCGGCGGTGGAAGCGGAGCTCCACATCTCCGGCCACGCGCCGCCCGGCTGCCCGGGTTCCGCCCCCGCCTGCTGGGACCTGGCGACGGCGCTCGCCGACCGCTACGACGCCGTCTACACCGTCTTCGGCTGGATGCCGATCATCGCCCCCGCGCTGATCGGCGCGTTCTGGGGCGCGCCGCTGCTGGGCCGCGAGTACGAGCGCGGCACGCACAGGCTGGTCTGGACCCAGTCGGTCTCCGTCCGCCGCTGGCTGGCCGTCAAGCTCGCCGTGCTCGGCGCCCTGGCGGCCGCCGCGGGGCTGGCGCTGTCGGTGATGGTCAGTCTCTGGCGGCCGGTCTTCCAACGGAACGACCTGTTCGGCAACATCGGCGTCTTCAACATGGTCGGGGTGGCCCCGGCCGCGTGGTGGCTGTACGCCTTCATGCTGGGCACCGCGGCCGGGGCGCTGCTGCGGCGCACCCTCCCGGCGATGGCGCTGGTCGTCGCGGGGATCACGGTGACCATGTTCACCCTGTTCGGCCTGAGCGATCACTACGCCGAACCGGCGCGGACCGTGCTGTCGGACGCCACCTTCCTCGCCGATCCCGACGCCCGGCTGGTGAGCGGGGCCTGGATCGACCCGGCGGGGAGGGAGCTCGCGGAACCACCCGCCGGGGTCTGCCCCCGCCGGCCGGACGCCGGGCGGAGCAGCCGGAACCAGGAGGCGTACGAGCGGTGCCTGTTCGGCGAGGGCTACCGCTACGCGGTCTACTTCCACCCGCCGTCGCGGTTCTGGCGCTTCCAGTGGACCGAGGCCGCCCTCCTGACCGCCGCCTCCCTGGCGTTCGCCGGCCTGACCGTCCACCGCACGCTCCGGCGCAGGGTGTAGGCCGTCAAGCTCCGCCGGAAATCGATGCCGTCGGACGCACCCGCACGGGTACGGTGACGTTGCCGCCCCCTACGGGGGAGTGGAATTGACGTCCTCCCCCTCCTGAAGGAGGGGGATTCCAATCCGTTCCCCTACGCGATGAGGAG
>NZ_BMQE01000052.1:0-41777 GCF_014647955.1 Planomonospora antibiotica
CCGCGACCGCGCTCTCGGTGTCGGCCTGGATCGCCTCGACCCGCTTGGAGATGTCCTCGGTCGCCTTGGCCGTCTCCTGCGCCAGGTCCTTGACCTCACCGGCCACGACCGCGAAGCCCTTGCCCGCGTCGCCGGCGCGGGCGGCCTCGATGGTGGCGTTCAGCGCGAGCAGGTTGGTCTGCTCGGCGATGGACGTGATCGTCTTGATCACGGAGCCGATCTCCGCCGACGAGGCGCCGAGCTTGGCGACGGTCTCGTTGGTGGAGGTGGCCACCGTGACCGCCTTCGAGGCCACGGTGGCGCCCTCGTTGGCGTTGTGCGCGATCTCCCGGATGGAGGCGCCCATCTCCTCGCTGCCGGCCGAGACGGTCTGCACGTTCTGCGAGACCTGGGCCGCGGCGGCGGCGGCGCTGCCGGCCTGGGTGGAGGCCTCGTCCGCGCTGGCGGCGATGCGGTCGCTGACGCCCGACAGCTCGGTCGAGCTGGCGGCCAGCGTGTCGGCGCTGGTGGCCAGCTCCTCGATGGCCCGCCTCATCGAGCCGGTGGCCTGGTTGACCGCCACCGCCATCTCGCCGGTCTCGTCGCGGGAGGTCACCTCGACGGTCCGGGTCAGGTCGCCCTTCGCCATCAGATCCAGCACCCGCAGGACCGGCTGCAGCGAGCGCACCATCTGGCGGCCCACCAGCCTGGACAGGCCCAGCGCGAAGACCAGGCCGAGGCCGAGCAGCACCAGGACCGTGGTGCGGGCGCTGTCGTAGTCGGTGGCGCCGGCGGCGGCCATCCGGGTGGCGTGGTCCTGCTCCATCTTCTTCAGGTTGAGCATGGAGTTGTTGATCTGCCCGGACAGCTCGGGGTACCGGCCCATGTCGGCCTGGGTGTATCCGGCGGGCGGGGCCTCGCCCATCAGGCCGACGTTTCGCAGGACCTGGTAGTCCTTCCAGGCGTCCTGGAAGGAGGCGATGTTCTTCTGCACGTCCGCGGCGTCGGCCGGCGCGATGGCCTTGTACGCCTCGAACGCCGTCGTCGCCTGCTCGGTGAACTCCTTGACCATCGCGGTGTACTGCTGCTTCTCCCGCGCGTCAGCGGTCATGGCCAGCGGGACGCTCACTTCCTGCATGTTGGCGAGGGCGGTCCAGACGTCCCCGATCCGGGCGACCCTGTCGTTGCTCTGCGCCATGGTGCGCATGCTGTCGTTCATGTCCGCCAGCCGGATCAGCCCGGCCACGCCGATCATCCCGGCGATGGCGGTCATCAGGAGCATGGTGATGGTCACCTTGGTGCCGATGCGGCGATCGGCGAACCACCCCAGCAGCGGGTTGCGGCGCACGGTCACCACGGGCCGTGCGGTTTCGTTCAGGTGATCGGTCACGATCAGGTCCTTTCCAGCGCGAGACCGTGGGCTGCGGGGGCAGCGGAAGTCATAGGAGTTGCGTTCTCTCATCGGCATCCGGAGGCGGTCCATGAGGCGACGGACCGGCCCCGACCAAGGCGGACCGCCCCGCCGTACGGATGAGGGTCGCCCGCCGTAGAGGGGCTGGCGGAACGGAGGCGGCCCCGGTTCGCGTGAACCGGGGCCGCCGTGTCGATCCGGATCGGTCCGGCGCCGTCAGGGCACCGGACCGGTGTCAGTAGCGGAAGCCGGAGACCAGCTGGTGCAGCCGGGCCGACAGCCCGGCCAGCTCGGCCGCGGCCCGCTGGCTCTCGCTCACGCCCTCGGCCGTCACGTGCGCGGCGTCGGCCAGCACCGAGATGTTGGCCGCGATGTCCGCGCTGCCCTGCGCGGCCTCGGCCACGCTGCGGTTCATCTCCCCGGTGGTGGCGGTCTGCTCCTCCACCGCCGAGGCGATGGTCAGCTGGTAGTCGTTGATCTTGCCGATGATCTCGCTGATCTCGGCGATGGCCGCGACCGCGCTCTCGGTGTCGGCCTGGATCGCCTCGACCCGCTTGGAGATGTCCTCGGTGGCCTTGGCCGTCTCCTGTGCGAGGTCCTTGACCTCACCGGCCACGACCGCGAAGCCCTTGCCGGCGTCCCCGGCCCGCGCCGCCTCGATGGTGGCGTTCAGGGCGAGCAGGTTGGTCTGCTCGGCGATGGACGTGATCGTCTTGATGACCGAGCCGATCTCCGCCGACGAGGCGCCGAGCTTGGCGACGGTCTCGTTGGTGGAGGTGGCCACCGTGACCGCCTTCGAGGCCACGGTGGCGCCCTCGTTGGCGTTGTGCGCGATCTCCCGGATGGAGGCGCCCATCTCCTCGCTGCCGGCCGAGACGGTCTGCACGTTCTGCGAGACCTGGCCCGCGGCGGCGGCGACGTTGCCGGCCTGGGTGGAGGCCTCGTCCGCGCTGGCGGCGATGCGGTCGCTGACGCCCGACAGCTCGGTCGAGCTGGCGGCCAGCGTGTCGGCGCTGGTGGCCAGCGCCTCGATGGTCTGGCGCAGGGAGTCCCCGGCCTGGTTGACCGCCACGGCCATGGTGCCGACCTCGTCGCGGGAGGCCACCTCGGCCCGCTCGGTCAGGTCGCCCCTCGCCACCGCGTCCAGGACGTGGGAGACCGCGGCCAGCGGACGGACGATCAGCCGCGACACCACGAGCGCCAGCCCCAGCGCGAGCAGCAGGCCGCCGGCCAGCAGCGCCAGGATCAGGGTGCGGGCGCTGCCGTAGCCGTCCTCGGCCGCGGCGGTCACCGCCTCGGCGTCGGCCTCCTCGAACTCCGCCAGCTCCTCCATCGCGGTGTTCATCTGCGTGGAGGCCGCGACGAACTCGGTCACCACCTGGACGGTCTCGGTGGGCATGGCGAACCCGGCCGGAGGCTTCTCCCCCATGAAGGCGACGTCGCGGAGGGTCCGGTACTTCTCCCACGCCTCCTCGTAGCCGGTCAGGGTCTTCTGCCAGGCCGCGGAGGCGGGGGCGTCCTCCTTGTAGTCCGCGAACGCCTCGCCGACGTTCGCGGTGTACTCCTTCATCAGGTCCATCGCCTGAGCCTTGGTCGCGGGGTCGGTGATGGCGACGAAGCCCGTGGTGGCGTCGTACATGTTGGCCATCTGGCCGCGCAGCTCGGTGAGGTGGAGCACCCGGTGGACGTTGACCTGCTTCATCGACCTCAGGTCGTCGTTGAGGTCGCCCAGCCGGCTCAGCGCCACCGTGCTGACGCCGGCGCCCATGACGGCGACGACGCCCACGGAGGCGAGGATCTTGGTGCTGATGCGGCGGTCGGCGAACCACCCCAGCAGGCGGTTGCGGTTCGCGCTCACGACGGGGCGCGCGTTGTCTACGGACGTGCCGGTCACGTTCAGGTCCTTTCCAGTGCGAGACCGAGAGCTGCTGGGATTGCCGTCAGACAGCCATCTCGGTCTCCCATCGGCGGCCGGACCCGGGAGATGAGGGATCGCGGGCGTCAGCCCCGGCCGTCTCCCGCGGTCAGCGCCGCGACCGGCGCGGGCGGGAGCTCGCCCGCGGGGGCCGGGACCGCCGGCGGCGGCTCCGTCCTGTCGGCGGCGCGGCGGCCGGGCGAGTGCACCCGGTCGACCGACACGGTCATGGCGTCGTCCTTCTCACCGGTCTCGGACGCAGCATCGGTCCCGTAGGAGGCGACGACCCGGCGCAGGGTGCCGATCATGAGGGCGCTCACCACCACCGCGATCAGGTAGCGCGTCAGCGCCGTGGCGACGTCCAGGTCCTGCAGCACGAAGGCGCGCCACAGCGCCGGCGCGTCGAACAGCAGGGCCAGCAGCAGCGTCGGCAGGCTAGTCACCGGCATTGGCGGCCGCCGTCCTGCGCGCGCGGATCTGCATGTTCATCACGTACCGGCGGATGATCTGCGCCTGCGCCTCCGGCGGGTCGTAGATGACGACCGCCACGACGGTGTCGCTCCCGGCCTCCGAGACGGTCAGCACGTTGCCCGCCAGCGCCACGAGGTTGTCGTCCAGCACCATCTTGACCATCACGTCCTGCTCGGCCGAGAGCCCGGTCGCGGCCCCCTGGCAGCGCGCTCCGCGCTCGGAGATGTCGACGAACCGGCCGTGGAACACCTCCCGGCCGCTGGCGAGGTCGAGCAGCCGGACCGGCTCTCCTCCGGCCACCCGTACGGCGTTGCGGCGGCTGAAGTAGTCCACGGTGCCCTCGGCCTCGATGGCCCACAGGACGACCCGGTCGCGCACGGACGCGGTGAACGTGCCGGGCGCGGTGTACAGGCCGCGGGGGCCGGTCCAGCGCACGAACACCTCCTCGCCGGGTTCCGGCACGTCGATGTCCCCGGCGCCGCGCGGCGCGGCCACCATGAGGATCAGCCCGTCGGTGTCCTCCACCCGCGTGGGGTAGACCCTGCCGTCCTGCAGGGCGATCTCCACGAGGGAGTTGACGTCGGGCAAGCTAACGGATGTCACGACTGCTTCTCCTCCAGCCGCTCGCACAGCAGGGCGGCCCACGCCGGCGCGGTGCCGGGCCGGTCCGCGAGATAGGAAACGGGGATGTCCAGGTCCAGGACGCTCGCCGGGTCGCCCGTGGCGGCCACGGCGTTCACCGCGATGGCGTCCACCTTGCCGAGCGTGCGCAGGTGGCGCGCGGTGTCGGCGGTCTTGCGGGTCGCGTCGACGACCGCCCACACCGCGGTCGCGCCGAGCGCGTCGGCGACCGCGCGCGACCACTCGCCGTTGCCCTGCTCCGGGGTGGAGTCCACGACGACGACGTAGGGCACGTTGTCACGGTGGATCTTCCGCGCCCTCTGCTGGGCGGACCTCGGGCCGTTCAGCAGGCGCGTGTTGTGGATGCCGGTCCCGGCGGTGGAGCGGGCCGCCAGCAGGACCTGCGCGGGGCCCACGTTCAGCAGGCGGGCGGCCTTCTCGGCCACGTGCAGGGCGGCGTGCGCCTCGCCGACGATGACGAGCACGTCACCGGCGCCGCGCGGCGGGGCGGGCGCCTCGGCCAGTCCGGCCAGGGCTCGCTTCACCGCGGTGTACATGTCGGAGCCGACGGCCTGGCGCGCCATGCGCGCGGGCAGGCCCAGCTCGGTGAGCGCCTGCTCGAACGGCCGCTCCTGCTCGACGACGGGCGGCTGGAAGGCACGGGGCACGACCGCGCCGGACCGCTCCGGCCCGGCCGCCGGCGCCACCGCCGGCGGCTGGTAGGCGCGGGCCAGCAGGGCGCCGGTCCCGCCGGTGTCGCCGTCGCGCTGCAGGGAGGCGAGCATGTCGGCGAAGGCCCGGTTCTCGGTGCCCGTCTCGACGACGAAGTCCTCCGGCACGAGCGGCACGGCCGGCGCGGCCGGCGCGGCCGGCGCCGCGGGCGCGGCCGGTGCGGCGGCGTGCGTCGGGACGTGCGCCTGGGCGGGGACGGCCTGCGCCAGGTTGAGGGAGACGCTCGGAGCCGCCGCGGCGGGGCGCTGCGGCGCGGGCGCGGACGCGGACGCGGGGGAGCCGGTGCGGGAGCCGGTGAGGCTCAGCCTCCGCTCCTGCTCCTCCGCCTGGGCCAGCAGGGCCGTCATCGGGTCCGCGGCCGCGGCCGGTCCCGTGGGCGCCGCCGGGGGCGCGGGCGCCGGGGCGGCGGGACGCTCGGCCGGGTCGGGCACCTCGACCGTCAGCTCGTAGCGCTGGCGGGCGAAGAACCCGGCGAACCCGCCGGTGCGGACGCGGTCGGCCGACACGATGGAGACGCCCGGCCCGTGCTCATCGCGGACCTGGGACAGCAGCTCCTCGATGTCGGATCCCTCAAGCAGCAAGCGCTTCGGCATCGGTCACGACTCCCAGGGTTTCCACGCGGAACGGGCATTCCGCGATCTCGGCATAGGACAGGAGGGGCAGGCGGGGCGCGCCGAACTTCAGCAGGCGGCGCAGGGGCATCCGGAGCTGGGGCGAGCAGACCAGCACCGGGCTGACGCCCTGCTGCTCGGCGGCCTCGGAGAGCTGGGCGGCGTGGCCGATCACGGCCTCGGCGCGGGCGGTGTCGAGGATCAGCTGCACACCGCTCTCGGTGGGCCGCAGCGACTCCAGCAGCGCGTGCTCCAGCCGCGGGTCGAGCGTCAGCACCGGCAGCCCGCCGTCGGCGGCGTGCCGGGCGGCGATGGCCGGCCCCAGCGCGGAGCGGGCGGCCTCGTAGAGCGCGTCGGCGTCGGAGGTGTTCTTGCCCGCCAGGGACAGGGCCTCGAAGATGCGGACCAGGTCGCGGATGGAGACGCCCTCGTCGAGCAGCGACTGCAGGACCGTCTGGATCTGGCCCAGGCTGAGCAGCGACGGGGTGAGCTCCTCCACCACGATCGGGTGCGTGCGCCGTACGACCTCGACCAGGGCGCGGACGTCCTCGCGGCCCAGCAGGCGGCTGGCGTTGGCGCGGACGATCTCCGACAGGTGGGTGATGATGACGGAGGCGCGGTCGACGACGGTGGCGCCGGTGAGCTCCGCCTGGTGGCGCAGCTCGGCGGGGACCCACTTGCCCTCCAGGCCGAACACCGGCTCCTGGCCGGCCCGGCCGGGCAGGGCGTCCAGCCCGTCGCCGATGGCCAGCACGGTGCCGGGCGGGGCCTGGCCGCGGGCGACCTCCACGCCGTTGACGCGGACCACGTACGTCGACAGGGACAGGTCCAGGTCGTCGCGGGTGTGCACGGGCGGCATGATGACGCCGGTCTCCAGGGCGATCTTGCGGCGCAGCGCGCGGACCCGGTCGAGCAGGTCGCCGCCGGCGGCGTCGACCAGGTCGATGAGGTCGGGGGCCAGGGCCAGCTCGAGCGGGTCGACCCGGATCTCCCCCATGAGCGACTCGGGGGAGTCGGGCGCCGGTCCGGCGAGCGCGGCGGGGTTCTCCTCGTCCTCCTTCTCGGCCGGCGCGGCGGGCACCCGCTGGGCGAGGAACAGCACGGTGCCGCCGATGAGGAGGAAGGGCAGCTTGGGCAGGCCGGGGATCAGGGCCAGGGCCAGTGCGGCGCCGCCGCCGATCTGCAGGGCCCGCTTCTGTGCGCCGAGCTGGCCGGTCACCGTGCTGCCCATGTCGCCCTCGCCGCTGGCGCGGGCGACCATGAGGCCGGTGGCGACCGAGAGCAGCAGGGCCGGGATCTGGGAGACCAGGCCGTCGCCGATGCTGAGCAGGCTGTAGGTCTCGATGGCCTCGCCGGCCGGCATGCCCTTCTGCACCACGCCCACGGCGAAGCCGCCGACGAGGTTGATGAAGGTGATGATGATGGCGGCGATGGCGTCGCCCTTGACGAACTTCGAGCCGCCGTCCATCGAGCCGTAGAAGTCGGCCTCGGCGGTGACCTCGTGGCGGCGCTTGCGCGCCTCCGCCTCGTCGATCAGGCCGGCGTTGAGGTCGGCGTCGATGGCCATCTGCTTGCCGGGCATGGCGTCGAGGGTGAAGCGCGCGCCGACCTCGGCGACGCGCTCGGCGCCCTTGGTGATGACGATGAACTGGATGATGACCAGGATCGTGAAGATCACGATGCCGACGATGAGGGAGCCGCCGACGACGAAGTGGCCGAACGCCTCGATGACGTTGCCGGCGAACCCGTCGAGCAGGACCAGGCGGGTCGCGCTGATGTTCAGGGCCAGCCGGAACAGCGTCAGGACGAGCAGCAGCGCGGGGAAGGAGGAGAACTCCAGCGGCCGCTTCACGTTCATGCTCACCACGACCACGATCAGCGCGATGGTGATGTTCGCGGCGATGAGGAGGTCGAGCAGGACCGTCGGCAACGGGATGACCATCATCACGACGATCAGGACCACGCCGATCGGAACAGCCATCTGGCTGATTCCCCTGGGCAATGCGGTGCCCCCTCCGCTGCTCGCATGGAACGTCCGGCCGGTCTGCTCCGTGGCCGCGCACGCCGTCCTGGCGAACTCCCCCATCGGCCCCCGCCGTACGGTCCTGAGGATTTCCGCCCGTACGGCGGACGGAAAAAGGCAAACCCGAACAGCCGCGACGCCGGTGGGCGCGCCGCGGCTGGGCCGGGGAGAGGGTCAGGCGACGGCCAGGCCGCCCTCACCGGACTCGGTGGACCGCCCGGCGCCGGCCAGGTCGAGGGCGAGGCGGTTCACGACGCGCTCGGCCGCCCGCCCGTCCCCGAACGGGTTGACGGCGGTCGCCATCCGCTCGTACGCGGCGCGGTCGTCGAGCAGGCGGTGGGCGGCGCCGACGACGTCCGCCGGCTCGGTGCCCACCAGCAGCGCGACGCCGGCGTCCACCGCCTCGGGCCGCTCGGTCGTGGTGCGCAGCACCAGCACCGGCTTGCCCAGCGTCGGCGCCTCCTCCTGGACGCCGCCGGAGTCGGTCAGGACCAGGTCGCAGGCGGCGAGGGTGGTGGCGAAGTCGAAGTAGTCCAGCGGCTCGACCAGCTTGACGTGCGGCAGGCCGTCCAGGACGGGCAGCAGCGCCTCCCGCACGGCGGGGCTCTTGTGCAGCGGGAGCACGATCTCCACGTCGGGCCGTCCGGCCAGCTCCCCCAGGGCCTCGGCGATGCCGTGCATGGTGTCGCCCTGGTTCTCCCGGCGGTGCAGGGTCACCAGGACCCGCCGGCGGGAGGTGGCGAACGCCGACCGGCCCTCGCCGCGCTCCAGCACCCACAGCAGGTTGTCGATGACGGTGTTGCCGGTGACCTGGATGTCGCCCGCGGGCACGCCTTCGGCCCGCAGGTTCGCGGCCGAGCCCTCGGTGGGCGCGAAGTGCCAGCGCACCATGGGCGCCACCAGGCGGCGGTTGAGCTCCTCGGGGAAGGGGTTGCCGATGACGCCGGTGCGCAGCCCCGCCTCCACGTGCGCGACGGGCACGCCCTCGTAGAAGGCGGCCAGGGCGCCGGTCATCGCCGTCGTCGTGTCGCCCTGGACGACCACCACGTCGGGCTTGTCGTCGCGTACGGCCTCGCCCAGGCCGCTGATCAGGCGGGCCGTCAGGCCCGACAGCCGCTGCCGGTCGCGCATGACGGCCAGGTCGCGGCTGCTGTCCATGCGCAGGCGCTGCAGCATCTGGTCGAGCATCTCGCGGTGCTGGCCGGTGGAGATCACCGCGGGTTCGAACAGCGGGGACGCGCTCATCGCGCGCAGCACCGGGGCGAGTTTGATCGCCTCCGGCCGGGTTCCGAGGACGAGGGCCGCGCGGATGCGGTCCCCTCGATGGGGGAGATGGGTCGCGGGCATCGGCGGGGGACTCCTGACCTTCGGTGACGTATCGCGGAGACCCCTGGCCACGCGGGTGGCGGCCACGGGGATCCCGCGCCTCCGATCGGCCGGGAACGCGCCGGGCTTAGCCGGAACCCTCAGATCCGTCCGTGGCCGCGCCGATGGGGGATGCACGTCTGTCACGCGCCGGGATACCAGGAAGGTGGAGGAATGAGGGGAATGGAGGGAGTCGTCTTCGTCCTGCTCTTCTCGCTGTCCACGATGGTGGCCTGCGCCGTGGCGGTCATCGCCTGGCGCCGCCGGCGCTCGGCACCCGCGGTCGGCACGGTGGCGGTCGTCTCGGCGAGCACCGCGGTCTGGTCCGGCACGGCCGTGTTCGGCCGTCTGGTCCCGGTCCCGGAGCTGGTCGCGCTGACGGGGGCCGCCGCCATGATCGCGGTGTCCGTCATGACCTCGGCGTACCTGTGCCAGTCCCTGGCCGTGGCCGACCGCGGCTGGCGGCTCTCGCGCCGGATGGCGCTGTGGCTGTCGGTCGAACCCGCGCTCTTCGCGGTCGTGCTCCTGACCGACCCCTGGCACCGGCTGGTCATCGCCTCCACCGGGCTGGACGGCGCGGGGAACATCGTGGTCGGCTTCGGCCCGCTGTTCTGGGCGCACACCGCCTACGGCGCCGCCCTGGTCCTCGCCGCCACGGCGCGGCTGGCCCGCGCCTGGCTGCACGGCCCGCGCTCCCAGCGCCGGTTGCACGGGTTCGTGCTGTTCGGGAACGTCCCCTCCGCGCTGGGCGGCGCCGCCAGCCTGCTGGGGGTGACCGGAGCGGTCGAGGCGGCCCTCTTCCAGGCGGTGGCCCCGCTCGGGTTCTGCGTCAGCGCGGCCCTGACCTACTGGGCCCTGGCGCGGCTGTCGCTGCACGAGCTGGTGCCGGTGACGCGCACCCACCTCTTCGACATGATCAGCGACGTGGTCGTCACGGCCGACGGCTCCGGCCGCGTCCTGGACGTCAACCCGGCGGCCGCCCGGCTGGCGCGGCGGCTGACCCCGGACCTGCCCGACCGGCTGGTGGGACTCCCGATCACGGCGGTCCTGGGCGGCATGCCGGTCGCGGACCGCCTGGAGGACGGACTGGAGGTCAGCCTGACCGTCACCGACGCCCGGGACCGCACGGTGGACCTGGACATGCGGGTCAGCGCGCTGAACGACAGCCGGGGCGAGCCGGTGGGCTGGGCGGTCGTGGCCCGGGACGTGACCGCGCTCAACGACCAGCGGCGCGAGCTGCAGGAGACCAACGACCGCCTGCACGAGCAGGTCGCCACGATCGAGGCGCTCCGGGCGAACCTGGCCGAGCAGGCGGTGCGCGACACGCTGACCGGGCTGCACAACCGCCGGTTCCTGATGGAGTCGCTGCAGCGGCAGATGCGGCTGGCGGCGTCCGAGGGGACGCCGCTGAGCGTGGCGCTGCTGGACATCGACCACTTCAAGCAGATCAACGACCGCTACGGGCACGGGGCGGGCGACCAGGTGCTGGCCCGGTTCGCCAAGCTGGTGAGCGGGCGGATCCGGGCCGACGACGTGGTGGCCCGCTACGGCGGCGAGGAGTTCGTCATCGTGCTGCCCGGGGCCACCGGCGAGCAGGCCCTGGAACGGGTGGACGCGCTGCGCGCGTGGGTGGCGGCCGGGCGGATGCCTGCGGCGGGCCGGACGCTGACGGTGACGTTCAGCTCGGGGGTCGCGACGCTGACCGGCAAGCAGAGCCCCGAGGAACTGCTGCACGCCGCCGACGAGGCCCTGTACGAGGCCAAGCGGGCCGGCCGCAACCAGGTGAAGCTCGCCGTGGCGGAACCGGACCCGTCCGCCGCCGCCGCCTGAGCGCCCGGCCGCTCGTGCGGGCCGCCGCGTCCGCGGCGGGTGCCGGCGAGCCGCGGCGGATCACCCCGGGTCGCGGCGGGTCACGGGTCGTTGCCGATCCGCAACCGACCGTACATGAGAAAGGCTCAACTCACGCGCTCCGCGCCCGATGGGCCGACTGCCACCGGCATGGCCGGCGGCAGGGATCTTCTCGGAGGGACATCGCGCCGATGAACCACGCGTCAGGCGGGCGGACGCGGCAGGAGACCGCGCCGTCCGCGAAAATGCCGCGGCGCAGGGCCGTCCTGCGCACCGTGGCCAACCTGCCGATCTCACGGAAGCTGCTGCTGCTCGTGGCGCTGGGCTGCTCGGTCGCGACGGTCGTCGTCGCGGTCGGCCTGTCCGGGCTCGGCAGCGTCGACCAGCGCGTCGAGGAGATCTACCGCGGCAACCTGGAGCCGTCCGCGCAGCTCTCGAAGATCAACTCCGCGGCGCTGCAGGTCCAGAACAACATCGCCAACCTCGCCCTGTCCGACGGGCCGGTGGCCCGCAAGTCCTTCCTCGACGGGATCGAGAAGGCCGACGGGCGGCTGACCGAGGCGCTGGAGACCTACCGCACGTCGGTCAGCGAGGACGCCCAGCGCGAGCTGGTCGACCGGTTCGACATCTGGTGGACGGCCTACCGCGCCATCCTGGAGAACCGCCTGCTCCCGCTCGCCGACTCCGGCGCCGAGGCCGACTTCCAGCAGGCCTTCCTCGGCGACGGGCAGACCACCAGCGCCAACGCGATGGCGGCCCTGGAGGAGCTGCTGCAGTACGAGCAGACCAGCGGCGCCGCCGCGGCGGCCGCGGCGCACTCCGCGCACGACACCGCGCGCAACCTCATGCTCGCCGCCCTCGTGGCCGGCCTGCTCGTCGCGCTCGCGCTCAGCCGCTACATCTCCGGCCTGATCGTCAAGCCGCTCCGGCGGATGCACAAGGTCCTCCAGGCGCTGGCCGGGGGCGACCTCACCGCCCAGGTCGAGACCGCGCAGCGCGACGAGGTGGGCGAGATGGCCGAGGCCCTGGCGGTCGCGACCGCCAGCACCCGCGACGCCGTCCGCGCGCTCGGCGAGAACTCCGAGGCGCTGGCCGCAGCCGCCGAGGAGCTCGCGGCGATCAGCTCGCAGATGGGCGCCAGCGCCGGTGAGGCCTCCGGCCGCGCCGAGGGCGTCGCCGACGCCGCCAACCAGGTCAGCGCGCACGTGGCGGCGGTCGCCGCCGGCGCCGAGGAGATGGGCGCGTCGATCCAGGAGATCTCCCGCAACACCGCCGAGGCCGCCCACGTGGCCACCCGCGCGGTGAACATCGCCAGGTCGGCGAACGACACGATCGCCAAGCTCGGCGCCTCCAGCGCGGAGATCGGCGACGTCGTCAAGACCATCACCTCGATCGCCCAGCAGACCAACCTGCTCGCGCTCAACGCCACCATCGAGGCCGCCCGCGCCGGCGAGTTCGGCAAGGGCTTCGCCGTCGTGGCGCAGGAGGTCAAGGACCTCGCCCAGGAGACCGCGAAGGCCACCGAGGACATCGGCCGCCGGGTGCAGACCATCCAGGCCGACACCGGCGCGGCGGTCTCCGCCATCAGCGAGATCACCGATGTCATCGCCCAGGTCAGCGAATACCAGGAGACCGTGGCCGCCGCCATCGAGGAGCAGGCCGCGACGACCCGGACGATGAGCCGCAGCGTCGCCGACGCCGCGGCCGGGTCCAGCGGCATCGCCGCGAACATCGACGGCGTCGCCGACGCCACCGGCATGGCCGGCCAGGGCGTGGCCAGCACCACCGAGGCCGTCAGCGAGCTGGCGGGCATGGCCGCCCGGATGCGCACGCTCGTGTCGCGCTTCACCTACTGATCCGGCCGGCGAGCGGTTCCCCAGGCCTCGAACGGAGACGACAGACAATGCGCAAGTACCGACGTGTGACGGCCGCGGCGGCCGCGGCCCTGGCCGGGACGATCCTGACCGGCTGCGGCGTCCTGCCGGGGGCCGGCGGCGACGAGCCCGCCGCGGCGAAAGCGGCCGGACGGGTGGCCCTGCTGCTGCCCGAACGCGCCGCGAGCCGCTACGACGCGGCGGACGCGCCGTACTTCTCGCAGCGGCTCAAGCAGCTCTGCCCCGGCTGCGAGATCGACTACCGCAACGCCGGGCAGGACGCCGACGGGCAGCTGGCCCAGGCCGAGGAGGCCCTGGAGGAGGGCGCCGAGGTGCTGGTGCTCACGCCGGTCGACAGCGCCGCGGCCGCGGAGATCGTGAAGAAGGCGCACGACCGCGACGTGCCGGTCATCTCCTACGACCGCCTGGTGCTCGGCACCGACGTCGACTACTACGTCTCCTTCGACAACGCGAAGGTCGGCCGGCTGCAGGCCGAGTCGCTGCTGTCGGCGCTCGGTGGCAAGGCGGGCAGCGGCGAGATCCTGTGGATCAACGGCTCCCCGACCGACAACAACGCCACCCTGTTCAAGCAGGGCGCGCACGCCACGCTCGACGGCAAGGTCCGCATCGCGGCGGAGTTCGACACCCCCGAGTGGAACCCGGACAACGCCGAGGCCTGGACCGCCCGCACCCTGCCGTCCCTGCGCGGGCGCGACCTGGTCGGGGTCTACGCGGCCAACGACGGTACGGCGGGCGGTGCCATCGCGGCGATGCGGGCGGCCGGGCTGCCGGCCGTGCCCGTCACCGGGCAGGACGCCGAGATCGCCGCGCTGCAGCGCATCCTCGTCGGACGGCAGCACATGACCGTCTACAAGGCGGTGCGGATGGAGGCGGAGAAGACCGCCGAGCTGGCGTTCGCGCTGCTGCGCGGCGAGGAGCCCAAGGCCGGCGCCACGGTGGACAACGGCGCCGGAGCGGTGCCGTCGATCCTGCTCGACCCGGTCACCGTCACCAAGGAGACCATCAAGGAGACCGTGGTCAAGGACGGCTACGTCACGCCGGGCGCGCTGTGCGCCGGCGCCTACGCCGACGCCTGCTCGGCGGCCGGCATCGGCTGACCCGCCCACCCGGGGCCGGCCGGACGCCGGCCTTCGCGCCCGGCCAGCCGGTCACCCGGTCGCCTGACCGGCCGGTCACCGGGCCGGTCGGCCGGGCGCGGAGGCCGGCGGAGCCCTGCGGAGACGTACGGGGATCCGCGCCTGCCCGGCTCCCGGCCGGGCAGGCGCCGCCGGTCTGGGGCCGGACCCCGGGCCGGAGCCTGACCGGAGTCCTTCCCCGCAGGCGGTCCGCGGCCCGCCCATCCGGAGAAAAGATGACGACTCAATTGCATAAATCATTGATCGTCACGCTATTTACCTCTTCACACACTTTGCCGGATCCGCTGGACCGGTGTCAGGCCCGACCGGCGGTCCTGTCGGCGCCCCGTCGGCCCTCGCGGCCCCCGTCGTCCCGCCGAGGCGGGAGCCCCGGGTGGCGTCCGCCCGCTTCCGTCAATACAGTATTGACGGTGCCCACCAGAACGGTCCGGACGGTGCCGGAGGCCGAGGCGGCCCGCCGCGTCGAGGAGATCATCGAGCGCCGGGTCCGGTGCGGCGACCCCGACCGGGAGAAGCTGGGTGACGAGCCGGTGGAGCTGGTCGCCTACCTCGTCGCCCACCGGCGGGTGTCCGCCGAGGTGCTCCGGCGCGACGTGCTGGACGCCCTGGTCCTGCTGGAGTACGCCCGGCGCGCGGTGCCGGTCCTGCCCGGCCGCCTGGACCGGCTCGAGCACCGGGTCCTGACCCTCGGGATCGAGGCCGGGCTGAGCCTGGGAGAGCTGGCGGCCCCTCTGGGCCTGCGCTCACGCCAGGCCGTGCAGCACCGCCTGCTGCGCCACGCGGCCGCCGAGCGCGGAGCGTCCCGCAGCGAGGTCGCCGAGCGGGCCGCCCGCCGCGCCGAGGCCCGCGAGCGGGCGTGGCTGGACCGCCACGGCGCCGACCTGCTCTCCTGCGCCGGGCGGCTCCTCGCCCACCGCGACCTGCTGGCCGGCGCCGCCGCGGCCGGGGACCCCGGCTCCGAAGCCGTGAACACCGCCTTCGACGCCTCCCCGGCCGGGGCACCCGCCTCCGAGGCCGGCGCCGAGATCGCAGAGGCCTTCGACGAGCTCGCCGAGTCGCTCTCCCGCGTGCCCGCCGGGCCCCGGGACCCCCACCACGCCGCGCGGTACGTCACCCGGACCCGGCACCTGGCCGCCCGGCTCCGCCTGCTCCTGGCCGACCTCGCCGCCGCCGGAGCCGCCGCGGCGGTCCCCGCCGGCCACCCGGTCCACGCCCTGCTGGCCCGGACCGCCCGCCTGGCCGCCGCCCACCAGTCCGCCGCCGCTCCGCCCCCACCGGCCCGTTCCCGCCCATGAGCCACGGGCGACGTGCCCAGCCGGACACCGGTGGCCGCCCGCGGCCGGTCCGCAGGCGGGTGAGGAGGGGCCTCAGCGCCAGCCGGTGGGAACGCCCGGGACCGCTTTGCGGTAGACCTCCGGGTGCTCGGTGATGATCGTCCAGTCGTACAGCGGGTCGGGCTGGTTGCGGCGCTCGACGGCGGCCCACAGGGCGTGACCGACCGACAGGTCGTCCACTCCCGCCAGCTGGCAGACCGTGCCGATGTCGCGGGCGGTGACCCGGCCGACCTCGTCGAACATCTCGGGCTCACCGAGCACGGAGACCAGGCCGATCAGGCGGTCGCGGGCCGGGCCCGGTACGGCCTCCCGGTAGGCCTGCGCCAGGACCAGGGACGGGATCACGATCGGGCGTTCGGCCTCCAGCGCCGCGCCGATCATGGCGGCGGTGTAGACGTCGCCGGACAGGTGCAGCCGGACGGTGCTGGCGTCCAGGACCAGTCCGGGGCCCAGAACGCTCACGCGGACTCGGGCAGCTGCAGGAACGAGCGGATGCGCGCCATGGCGGCCCGGTCCTCCTCGCTCTCGTCGAGCCGCGGCCTGCCGCCGATGCTGGCGTAGTAGGCGCGCATCCTCAGATCCTTGTCCACCCGGGCGCGCACGGCCTCCAGGACGTAGGCCGAGAGGTTGCCGCCGGCCAGCTCGCGCACGTGCGCCTCGAGGTCTTCGGGCATCGCCACGCTGATTCGGTTCATACGCCAAGCATACGATCTGCATACCGATCGCGCCGGGTTTCCAGGAGGGCGTCCGGCGGCGTGCGGGCGTCTCCGGTCATCGTGCCCCGATGACCGGAGACGCCCTTCCCGATGTGAGCACGGTACTGTCCCGCAGCGACCATCTCACATCAGATGTGTCTATCAGTGCCCATGTGTGCACAGCAAGTGACCATATGAGCAAGATGGACAAACGTCGCCCGGCGCGTTACCTGAGAGTAATCGCCATACCGGGACAGAACGCCCGGGCGGTACCGCCCGGCGGGGGCGGCAGAACGTCGCTCATCCCCTTGCCGCACTGATTTCAGCCGGTCAGAGCCCACCTGATGACACCTGCGCAGCAATGAGCGATTAGGCAACGCTCGCGATCTTAAGTCGCTTTTAGTATCTACTACATTACTCTCCGTGTTTGAGAAGAGAGTGGCGGGTATGGGGCGTTTGGGTCCAACGACAGCCGGCCGCCGGACGGCCGGGTGGCGCGGGATCCGACGTGAGATCCGGTCCAGAAGAGGGCCGGACCGAGAAAGGAACCCACTTTCATGAGCAAGACACTGTCTCGCATCGTGTTCACGGGAGCCGCGGCGGCCGCGCTCGTGCTCTCCGCCTCGTCCGCGGCCCTGGCGGGCGGCGGCGGCGGCGGCTACGGCTGCGGCACCGGCTGCGGTGGCGGCGGCAACACCTTCTACCAGAACAACCGCTCGGTGGCCGGCCCGTACGGAGCCTCCAACGCCAACATCAACACCGGAACCGGCGGCGGCGGCTACGGCGGCGGCTACGGCGGCGGCTGCGGCTACAACCCGTGCGGTGGCGGCGGCTACGGCGGCCACGGCGGCTCCTTCTACAACGCCAACCAGTCGGTGGCCGGCCCGCAGGGCGCCGCCAGCAACAACGTCAACAGCGCCGCCCGCTAAGGCCGCTGAGACGATAGTGGATCACTCTCTGTAAACATGGGTGAGGCCCCGCCCGGCACTGCCGGGCGGGGCCTCTTGGCGCTTCCCGCGGCCTCCCGCCGATCGCGGCGGAACGGCCGGCCGGACGCTCAGCCGGCCAGGGAGAGCCAGAACTTTCCCGAGCCGTATCCGGCGATGTCGACCTTCAGATCCAGCCGGGCCCCGAGGGCCAGCAGGCGGCTGGTGGCGTCCGCTGGGGCCGCCTCACCGGGCATGTACGCCTCGTACAGCTTCAGGTGCGGCAGGTCCTGCTGGTTGAGCAGGCCCGTCAGGATGTTGCAGATCTCCCGGACGTTGTCGGACAGCATCGGGGTCAGCTCACCGTCCTCGATGGACGCCTCGGCGCCGCCCACCGGGATGAGACCGATGGCCGCCCCGGCGAAGGAGGCCAGCTTGAGGTCGAAACCGACCACCGCCGTCAGCTTCCGCGAGTTGTCGACGTACAGGGCCACGACCGCCTTGCGCAGGTTCTCGGCGACGGCGGGGTCGGTGATGCCCACCGTGACGCCGCGACCGAGCATGTCCTCGAACAGGTCCTTTATGGCTTTTGGCGCCGGAAGTGTCGACATGAAGGGCCTCTACCCCAGGATCGGGCCGAGTACGTCGGCGAACGTCTCCGCGGTGAACGGCTTGGTGATGAGGAACAGCGCCCCGGCCTGCTCGGCCATCTGCTTCATCTCGTCGGTGCCTTCCGAGGTGACGAAGCCGAACGGCACGTTCACGCCGCCCGCGCGCAGCGCGCGCAGCACCTCGATGCCCGTCATCTCGGGCATGTTCCAGTCCGACAGGACCAGGTCGGGCTTCTCGGAGATCGTCAGGTCGTGGGCCTGGCGCCCGTCGGCCGCCTCCACGAGGTCGTGACCGCTGAAACCGGCCTGGCGGAGGGTGCGCGTGACGATCTGGCGCATGACGCGGCTGTCGTCGGCGATGAGGATCTTCATGGTGCCTAGGCTCCTTCCCCGGCGGACTTGCTGGTCCACACGCTGATCGCGATCTTCTCCTCCTGCCAGCTGCCCTGCAGGCGGCAGACCTCCACCGCCGCGGGCCAGCGGGTGTTGCCCGCGGACTCCCCCGTCACCACGTGCGGCAGGGAGAGCAGGGACCCGTCGGGCAGCAGGCTCTTGACGTTCCCCCCGATGACGTTGACCAGCTCGCCGACGGCGTCGGCGATGTCGTCAGGGGTGACCTCGTCGTCCCCCATGCCGAGCAGGGCCGCGCTGGACAGCTCGGCGGCCCGCTCGGAGAAGGTCATGACGACGTGCCCCTCCCAGGCGCCCGTCACCGAGACGGCCGCGATCACGTGGGGTGACGGCGGGGCGTCGGGCGACGGGAGGAAGGGATTGACTCCCTCGGGGTCGAGATAGGACAGCCAGACCTGCTCGGTGATGGCGTGCAGGTCGTCGGTGGTCGGAGCGCTCATTACACGATTCCACTCGGTACGAGGCCCAGCAGGGCCAGCTTCTCGGCGATGGCCTCAGGCGTGAACGGCTTGATGACGTACTCGTGCGCCCCGGCCGCGAGCGCCCGGACGATCTGCCCGTGCTCGCTCTCCGTGGTCACCATCATCAGCGTCATCTGCCGGTAACGCTCCTGCGAGCGGACCGCCGTGACGAACTCCAGTCCGTTCATCACCGGCATGTTCCAGTCGATGAGCGCCACCTGCGGCATCGGATCCACCGTCTCCAGCAGATCAAGTGCTTCCTTTCCGTTTCCGGCCTCGTGTACCTCGAAGCCCAGCTGCGTGACGATGCGACGCAGAATGAGCCTCATCGCCCGGCTGTCATCGATGATCATTGCCGTGGGCACGATGATCACCCCTTCCTTGTCGCGCCGACCGGCGCAGTCGTGGCGGCGCGCGGCCGGTAGGCCGACGCGCGTCCGGCGACGACGCGTTCGAACCCGTCGTCGATGCCGATGGTGGTTTCGGCGGCGCCGAGGAACAGCCAGCCGTCGGGGCGCATCAGGCTGCGGATCCGCCGCAGCACCGAGCGCTTGGTCTCGAGGTCGAAGTAGATCAGGACGTTGCGCAGGAACACCACGTCGAAGGGGGCCATCTGCGGCAGCGGCGCCGCCAGGTTCACCTTCTGGAAGGAGATGTTGCGGCGCAGCGCCTCGGCCACCTGCCACTCCGTGCCGACCCGGTCGAAGTACCGCACCAGCATGGGCACGGGCAGACCGCGGTTGACCTCCAGCTGGCTGTAGCGGCCGGCCTTGGCCCGCTCGATCATCTCCGTGGAGATGTCCGTCGCGACGATCTCGTACTTGCCGGCCCGTACGGACTCCTCCAGCAGCATGGCCAGGCTGTACGGCTCCTGCCCGCTGGAGCAGGCGGCCGACCAGATCCGCAGCTTGTGCTGGGGACCGCGGCGCTCCGCCAGATCCGGGACCACGCTGTCGGTGAACGCGGTGAACGGTTCGCGGTCACGCAGCCACGAGGTCTCGTTGGTGGTCAGCGCGTCGACGATCTGGTCGGCGAGCACGCGCTCGCGCTGCGCCCGTGCGACGAACTCCGACACCGAGACGGTGCCCGTCCGCCTGGCGAGCGGCAGCAGCCGCGCCTCCACCAGGTATTCCTTACCCGATTCGAGGACGATCGCCGCCTCGCGCCGGACGAGCCCGCTCACGAAGGCGAACTCATGTTGGGTCAGAGCCATCGGGTCATCCTCGGGACCTGGCCATGCGGCCGCCGGCCACACGACTGATTAGATGCTGGGAAATCTCGTGCAGGGGAAGGATCGAATGGGCCAGGCCTGCTCCGGCCACGGCGCCGGGCATCCCCCAGACGACCGAGGTCGCCTCGTCCTGGGCGACGATCTCGGCGCCCTTGGAGACCAGGACCTCGCTGCCGCGCTTGCCGTCCTGGCCCATGCCCGTCAGGATCAGGCCCAGGGTCGAGCCTCCGTACGCCTTGGCGACGGAGCGGAACAGGACGTCCACGGCCGGGCGGCAGAAGTTCTCCGGCGGCCCCTGCTGCAGGTGGGTGACGACCCCGGCGCCCCGCCGCGCCACCTCCAGGTGATAGTCGCCGGGGGCGATGTAGACCGTCCCCGGCGCGAGCGTCATCTCGCCCTGGGCCTCGACGACCTTCAGCGGGGAGGACCGGTCGAGCCGCTCGGCGAACATCTTGGTGAAGACCTGGGGCATGTGCTGCACCACGACGACCGGCACGGGGAACGTCGCGGGAAGCGCGTTGACCACCTTCGCCAGGGCGTCGGGCCCGCCGGTCGAGCAGCCCACCGCGACGATGTCGGGCGTACCGGTACCGGCGCCGGCGCCGGCGCCGCCCGCGGTGCGGGGAGGCGGCGGCGCGAGGCGCGGAGCCGGTCTGACCGCTCCGCGCGGCGGCGCGCCCGTCCTGCAGAGGGCGTGGATGCGCGGGATGATCTGCTCGCGCACGCTCTTGATGGACTCCGAGACGCTGCCGACGTTGGCCGGCTTCGTCACGTAGTCGCTGGCGCCCGATGCCAGGGCCTCCAGGGTGGCCGACGCTCCGACCGAGGTCAGCGTGCTGAACATGATGACCGGGAGCCGGGGGTGGACCTTGCGGATCTCCTTGATCGTGGTCAGTCCGTCCATGACCGGCATCTCGATGTCGAGCGTGACGATGTCCGGCTTCAACATGTCGATCTTGGAGAGGGCGACCTTGCCGTTGGGAGCGGTGCCCACCACCTGGATGCCGGGATCCGCGCTCAACGCGTCGACGATCAGGCGCCGGACGACGACCGAGTCGTCGACCACGAGAACCGATACCACGCGAGGCCTCCTGTGTAAGAAGCGGGACACGTCTCACCGCCCGCCCGTCGGGTTTCCTATCGACAGGCGGGGCAATGGGCTGAGGATTCACCGTGCTTCCTCGGCGCCGGATACGGCCGCTCCGGGGCCACCTCCTCCGCGGTGACGTTCAGGTAGCGAGATACTACGAATAGTTATCATCCGAGAGGGCCGGGGTGCGAGGCGGGGGCGTGGCGATGCGGGCGAGGTCCCGGTGGGGGTCCCTGTGGGGCGAGGGGCCCGAGGTCGCCGCGCGCCAGGCCGCCCTGCTGTACGCGCTGGCCGGGACCCTGGTGCTGGTGCTGGCCGTGACGGGCCTGTTCGCCCGGACCGGCACCTCCTCCAGGGCGACCACGCTGCTCACGATCGCCGCCGCCGACCTGGTCTGCGCGGCGCTCGCCTGGTTCCTGCCCTGGGCCCGTTTCGGCCCCCGCTCGCCGTACGTGCTCTGCGTGCCCGCGCTGGCGATCCAGGCCTGGGCCACCTGGACGTTCGCCGGGCTCGTCGCCGGGACCGGGCCCTTCCTGATGCTGCTGTTCGCCTGGGCGGGGCTGCACCTGCCGGTCCGGGCCGTACTGGCGCTGGCGGTTCCGGCGACCCTGGCCTACCTGATGCCGCTGCTCGCTGTAGACAGCGGGCCCGCCGCGGTCTACAGCACCATGCTGCTCATCCCGGCGGTCGTGGCGGTGGGGGTGATCATCTCCCGGCAGGCCGCGCACCAGCGCCGGGCCAACGAGCGGTTGCGGCGGGCCGAGCAGTGGCGCGCCGCCCTGACCTCGACCCTGGCCCACGACGTCCGCTCCCCGCTGACCTCGGTGCGGTTCGCCCTGGAGTCCGTCCGCGACGAGGCCGGCGACCTGCCGCCGGAGGAACGGCGGGCGCTCGTCGCCGTGGCGCTGCGGCAGGCGGCCCGGATCCGGCGGCTGGCCGACGGGCTGCTGGACGCCGACCGGGTCGACTCCGAGGGGGGCCTCCGGCTCGACCTGCGGCGGGTCCCGCTGCGCGAGACGGTCCAGGAGGTCGTGGACGACCTCGGCGCGCCGGTCGAGGTCGACGTCGGAGAGGACCTGACCGTGCCGGCCGACCCGCAGCGGCTGGAGCAGATCCTCCTCAACCTGCTCACCAACGCGGTCCGCCACGGCGCGCCGCCGGTGGCGGTGAGCGCCGGGCGGGCCGGGGGAACGGTCCTCGTCCACGTGCGCGACCACGGCCCCGGGGTCCCCCAGCAGCGGCGGGACGCGCTGTTCTCCCGGTTCGGCGCCACCGGCGACGACCCGCAGTCGGTCGGTCTCGGCCTGTGGATCACCCGTGAGCTGGCCCGCGCGCACGGCGGGGACGTGCGCTACACCGACACGGGGGAGGGCGCGTGCTTCACCGTCATCCTGCCCTCGGGCGATCCGCCCTGAGGGTCCTGCGGCGGCCGCGGTGCTCCCCGGTGTTCGGGCACCGGCGCCTCCGACGCCCTCCGGAGCGCGCGGGCCGGTGCCGCCGGGATCCCCCGGTGCCCCAGCGCGCGGGCCAGCGCCACGGCGGCGAGGACCGTCACCACCGAGGTGACCACGCCCGCCAGGACGAGGGCCGCCCGCGGGCCCGCGGTGTCGCTGAGCATCCCCAGCAGCGGGCCGCCGACCGCGCCGGAGGCCGCCCCGACCATCGACTGCGCGGCCAGCACGCGGCCCCGCATCTGCGCGGCGGTGCCGAGCTGCGCGCGGGTGCTGACCGTGGTGTCGAGGACCACCGCGCCGGCCGCGATCGGCAGCAGCACGACCGCGAAGGAGAGCAGGCCCGGCATGACGCCGCTGAACGCCTGCCCCACGCTGGTGAGGCCCGCGGCCGCGAACAGGATCGGGAACGTCAGCTGCGGCCGCGACGCCGCGTACAGGCCGCCGGCGACGGCGCCGACGGCGAAGACGACCGACAGGACCCCGTACCCGGCGGCGCCCGCGCCCAGCGGGCCGTTGCTCATCGCGGCCATGGTGACCTGGTAGTTGCGGCCCAGGGCGCCCAGCACGAAGGCCATGCCGAGCAGGACGAGCAGCCACCGGGTGCCCCCGATGTAGCGGAGCCCGGCGGCGATCCCGGCCTCCTGCGCCCCGGCGCGCGGCAGGGGGTGCAGCTCGCCGCGGCGCATGGCGGCGATCGCCGCCATCACCACCGCGAAGCTCAGCGCGTTGAGCGTGAAGAGGGCGCCGGTGCCGGCGACGGGGATGAGGACGCCGGCGGCGCCCATGCCGAGGATGCGCCCGCCGGAGCTGATCACCGAGCCGAGGGCCAGGGCGTTGGGCAGGTCGTCGGGGCCGACCACCTCCGCGCCGAAGCGCCCCAGGGCGGGGCCGTCCAGGGCGGAGACCACGCCGCCGAGGAGCGCGACCGCGTAGACGGGCCACACGCCGTCCGCGCCGCCGAAGGCGATCCCGGCCAGCACCGCGGCGAGCAGCCCGTGCAGGGCCTGGGTCGTCAGCAGCAGCGGGCGCGCGGGCAGGCGGTCGGCCAGGGAGCCCCCGGCGAAGGCGAGCAGCACGGTGGGCAGCGACTGCAGGAAGAGGCCGAACCCCAGGCTGGTGGCCGAACCCGTGATGGACAGCAGCAGCCAGTTGACGCCCAGCACCTGCATCCAGGTCCCGGAGACCGACAGGAAGTCCGCGCCCGCCCACAGGCGGTAGTTCCGGTGCCGCAGGGCACGCAGCATTTCTGGGGTTCGGGGCACGGTGACGCTTCCTCGGTCGGATCCTCGCGGAGAGAGGGCTCGTCGCATGCGCCCCGCCCCGTCACAGCGGGGTGGGGCGGCCCTGGGCCCGGTGGCGCGGTGCCGTACGGCACGGCGCCCCGGATCCGGAGCGGTCCGTCCTCCGCAGAGCCGATCGGCAGGCGGGGACGGAGCCTGAGGAGCTGAAAGGTTGCGGCGTCAACAATTGACGGGCCGCGTCCCGGCGGGAACGCGGCCCGCAGCCGACCGGGCCCCGGTCCGCGGCCGGCCGGGCGCGCGGTCCTTCAGCCGACCGGGCCCTCAGCCCGCAGCCGACCGGGGTCCGGTCCCTCAACCGACCGGGGTCCGGTCCCTCAGCCGGCCAGCAGGCCGCCGACGCGGCCGGACCGGTCGAGGCCGGTGCCGCCCGCCAGGAGGCGGTCCAGGTCCTGCGCCGGCAGGGGCTTGCTGAACAGGTAGCCCTGGCCCAGCGGGCAGCGCATGTCGCGCAGGAACTCCTCCTGCTCGACGGTCTCCACCTTCTCCGCCACGGCGGGCAGGTCCAGGCTCTCGCACAGGCCGATGATCGCCCGGGTCAGGGCGTGCCGCTGGCGGGAGGCGGTGTCGGTGCCGGCCTCGTACCCGGTGAAGGCACCGTCGATCTTGACCACGTCGACCGGCAGGTGCTGCAGGTAGGCCAGGGAGGAGTAGCCGGTGCCGAAGTCGTCGATGGCGACCCGCACGCCGTAGGTGCGCAGCTCCGACAGGTACTCGATCACCCGGGCGGTCTCCTGCTGGCCGGTGGCCAGCAGCGCCGTCTCGGTGATCTCCAGGATGAGCGCCTCGCCGGGCAGGCCGCTGTCGGCCAGGGCCTCCAGCACCGTCTCGACGAACCCGGGACGGTGCAGCTGGTGCCCGGAGACGTTGACGTTGACGGCGATGCCGTACCGCTCGTGCCAGCGGCGGGCGTCGAAGCAGGCGCGGCGGAGCACCTGCACCCCGATCGGCACGATCAGGCCGGTCTCCTCGGCCGTCGGGATGAACGCGTCCGGCGGCACGATCCCCTCGGGGGAGTGCCAGCGCAGCAGCGCCTCCACGGCGTGCACCTCACCGGTCCGCAGGTCCACGACCGGCTGGTAGTTCAGGACGAACTCGTCCCCGTCCAGGGCCCGGCGCAGTCCCTCGGCGATGCGGACCCGGTCGAGCCGCTCCACGCGCAGGCCCTGGTGGAACACGCTGATCTGGTTCCGGCCGGCCGCCTTGGCCGCGTACAGCGCCAGGTCGGCGTCGCGCAGGGCCTCCTGCGCGTCGGCGGACTCGGCGATCATGTACAGGCCGACGCTGGTGGTCACGTGCAGGGCGTACCCGCCCACGGTGAAGACCTCGGCGACCGCCTCCACGACCCGCTCGGCGATCTCCCCGGCCTCGGCCGCGGTGACGTCCTCCAGCAGGACGGCGAACTCGTCGCCGCCGAACCGGGCGAGCGTGTCGGCCTCCCGCACGATCTCCCGCAGGCGGCGGGCCGCCTGGATGAGCAGCTGGTCGCCGACCGGGTGGCCGTAGCCGTCGTTGACGTGCTTGAACCCGTCCAGGTCCAGCAGGAGCAGGGCGTGCCGGGCCGACGCCGAGCGCCGGGCGGTGGCCTGCTCCAGGCGGTCGTTGAACAGCGCCCGGTTGGCCAGCCCGGTCAGCGGGTCGTGCATCGCCCGGTGGCTGATCAGCTCCTGCAGCGCGCTCTGCTCCGCCGCCGCCCGCGACAGCTCCGCGGCCTGCTCGTCCAGCAGGAGCGCACGCCGCTGCGCCGCGCTGGTGCCCACGACCAGCCGGATGATCAGGAAGGCGGACAGGCCGGTCAGCAGCGCCAGCGGGACCGCGATGTCGGCGCGGGTCAGCGTCACCGGGCCGGGCCCGAGGCTGATCAGGAAGGAGACCGGTCCCGCGCAGGCGATGCCCAGGAAGACGCCGCCCCGCATGACGGTCAGGGCGTTGCTGGGCAGGGCGTCCTGGGCGCCGGTCATCGACGGGTGCAGCGCGGCCGTGCCCATGAGGACGAGCCAGAGCAGCCAGGCCGTACTCCCCACGACCTCGGCGCCGGAGCCGTCCAGCAGCGAGATGCCGGGGTTCCCGTCGCCCACGAGCGTCGTGGTGTACACCGCGTCGGCGACGAGCAGGGCGGTGAACCCCTGGCTGAGCAGCACGTAGGAGATGCTCTGGTTGCCGTAGCGGAACCAGAGCCGCGCCCCCATGAAGACGATGACCATGTCCAGGCCCAGGTAGAGCAGGGCCGTCAGGTGGTCGGCGTCGCCCAGGCTGCCGACGCCGAGGTACGGGTTGAAGATCAGCGTCCAGTACAGGAACGCGATCCCCATCACGATGACCACCGCGTCCAGCGTCACCCCGCCGTTGCCGGCCCGGTCCGGGCCGCGCTGCAGCCGGCCCAGGCCGAGCGCGACCAGCGGGTACATCGGCACGTAGAGCAGGTCGACCCAGCGGGGGACCGCGGCGGCGTCGCCGGCGGCCACGTACCAGCCGGTCCACAGCAGGTCGGACACGGCCCAGACCGCCACCCCCGCCGTCATCAGCCACCAGGCCGGGGCCGCGGGCGGGCGGTGCCGCCGGATCCCGGCGACCATCGCCGCGACCGCGGCGAGCGGGACGGCCTCCCACAGCAGCTCGCCCACCCAGCCCGGCGTGACGACCACGACCGCGGCCGTCACGCACCCGAGCAGGGCGAAGAGCAGCCAGGAGGGGGGACGGAGGGGTCCCCGTCCCCGCCGGTGGCGCGTGGCGCGCCTCGGGGAGGAGGCGTCTGGCTGCATCGTCTTCTCCTGGCGTGCGACGGTGGGACGGGCGGTGCTGCGGGTGCCGGGGAGGGGCGCTCCGGGCAGGGGCCCTTCCCCCATCGGTACGCGCGGGGGTGATCTGAGCCCCTCGCGGTGATCGTCTTACGCCCGCCGTACGGCGGGCGGTGTACGGTGTGCGGTCAGCCGGCCAGGCGCCCGCCGCCGATCGGGTCCGCGGCGCTCCCGGGACCCGCGGAGCCCCCGGTGTCGGCCCCGGTGCCGCCGCCGGCCAGGAACCGGTCCAGCGTGGCCGCCGGCACGGGCCTGCTGAACAGGTAGCCCTGGCCCAGCGGGCAGCGCATGTCGCGCAGGAACTCCTCCTGCTCGGCGGTCTCCACCTTCTCCGCCACGGCGGGCAGGTCCAGGCTCTCGCACAGGCCGAGGATCGCCCGGGTGAAGGCGTGCCGCTGGCGGGAGGCGGCGTCGGTGCCGGAGGCGAGCGTGGTGAAGGCGCCGTCGATCTTGACCACGTCGACCGGGAGGCGGTGCAGGTAGGACAGGGAGGAGTAGCCGGTGCCGAAGTCGTCGATGGCGACCCGCACGCCGTGGCCGCGCAGCTGGAACAGGTACTCGATGGCCTGGTCGCTCCGCTGCATCCCGGTGTCCAGCAGGGCCGTCTCGGTGATCTCCAGGATGAGGGCCTCGCCGGGCAGGCCGCTGTCGGCCAGGGCGTCCAGCACCGTGGCGACGAAGTCCGGCCGGCGCAGCTGGACCGCCGAGACGTTGACGTTGACGGCGATGCCGTACCGCTCGTGCCAGCGGCGGGCGTCGAAGCAGGCGCGGCGGAGCACGTGCGTGCCGATCGGCACGATCAGGCCGGTCTCCTCGGCCGTCGGGATGAACGCGTCCGGCGGCACGATCCCCTCGGGGCTCCGCCAGCGCAGCAGCGCCTCCACGGCGTGGACGCCGCCGGTCTCGAGGTTCACGACCGGCTGGTAGTCGACGGAGAAGGCGTCCTGCTCGAGCGCCCGGCGCAGCCCCTCGGCGATGCGGGCCTGGTCGAGCCGCTCCACGCGCAGGCCCTGGTGGAACACGCTGATCTGGTTCTTGCCGGCCGCCTTGGCCGCGTACAGCGCCAGGTCGGCGTCGCGCAGCACGTCGGCCGCCGGGACCGACTCGGCGATCATGTACAGGCCGACGCTGGTGGTCACGTGCAGGGCGTATTCGCCCACCGTGTAGGCCTCCGCGACCACGTCGACGACGCGCTCGGCGATCTCCCCGGCCTCGGCCGCGGTGACGTCCTCCAGCAGGACGGCGAACTCGTCGCCGCCCAGCCGGGCGAGCGTGTCGGCCTCCCGGAGGGTCTCCCGCAGGCGGCGGGCCGCCTGGATGAGCAGCTGGTCGCCGACCGGGTGGCCGTAGCCGTCGTTGACGTGCTTGAACCCGTCCAGGTCCAGCAGGAGCAGGGCGTGCCGGGCCGACGGGGCGCGGCGCGCGGTGGCCTGCTCCAGGCGGTCGTTGAACAGCGCCCGGTTGGCCAGCCCGGTCAGCGGGTCGTGCATCGCCCGGTGGCTGATCAGCTCCTGCAGCGCGCCCTGCTCCTCCAGCGCCCGCGACAGCTCCGTGGCCTGCTCGTCCAGCTGGATCGCGCGCCGCTGCGCCGCGCGCGCGTTGGTGATCAGCCGGATGATCAGGAATCCCATCAGGGCGGCGAAGATGACCAGCGGTGCGGCGAAGTCGAGGGGGTCCATCGGCGCGCCGGCCGGGACGGTGACGACGAGGGAGAAGGGGCCCGCGCAGGCCATCACCAGGAAGGCGACGCCCCGTGCGACCGTCAGGTGGCCGTCGGAGGCGGTCCGGCGCCCGTCGGCCGCGGACGGGTGCAGCGCCGCGGTGCCCATGAGGACGAACCAGAGCAGCCAGCCTCCGTTCCCCAGGAGGTCGTAGTCCCAGCTCTGGCCGACCTGCAGGTCGAGGGCGTACAGCACGTCGTTGGCGAACATCCCGGCGAAGCCCAGGGCGAGCATCGCGTAGGACCGGTTGCGCAGGCCGTGGGTGAACCAGAGCCGCATGACCATGAACTGCACGAACAGGTCGGCGGCCGGGTAGGTGGCCGCCATGAGGATGTTCCGGTCCGACGGGTCCTGGATGCCCCCGTAGGGGTTGAAGGCCACCGTCCAGTACACGAAGGCCGCCCCCAGCAGGATCACCATGGCGTCGAGCGTCACGCCGCCGTCCCTGGAGCGGATCGCGTTGCCCGGCAGCCTGCCCAGCCCGGCGAAGAACAGCGGATACGACAGGAGGTAGGACACCTCCAGCCAGATCGGGGCCGGGTGGCCGACGCCGCCGGCCGTCAGGAACCAGCCGGTCCACAGCAGGTCCGCGCCCACCCAGGCGACCAGCCCCGCGGCCAGCAGCCGCCACGCCGCCGGGGCGGCCGGGCGGCGCAGGCGCGTCCCGGCGACCATCGCGATCACCGCGGCGACCGACACGGCCGACCGGACGGCCACGTCGTCGGCCTCACCGGGCAGCAGGACGCTCACGGCGCTCACCAGGAGGCCCGTCCCGAGGAAGAGCAGCCAGAGGGGCGGCCGGGCCGTCCTCCGGCCGCGGGTGACGTGCCTCGTGGGGGAGGCGTCTGGCTGCATCGTCTTCTCCTGGGGCGGGGCGGCGGGCGGCCGCGGCGGTGCGGTCCGGTCGCGGGGCGGCGGGCGGCTGCCCGGTGCCGGCCGGTCGCGGGGCGGCGGACCGGCCGGTCGGCGGTCGTGGCGGTGCGGGCCGGGGGCGCGCACGAGGCCGGTCAGCGGTCGTGGCGGTACAGGTCGTAGGCGCGCACGGGACCGGTCAGCGGTCGTAGCGGTACAGGTCGTGGGTGCCCATGAGGCCGATCAGCTTTCCGGGGTAGGCCGGGTCGGTCGCGTATCCGGCCTTCGCGATCTCCCGGGCGAACCGGTCGGGGTTCTGCGAGTGGGCGAACGCGGCCCGGTAGCGGCTGTTGGAGGCGAGGAAGTCGCCGTGGTCGGCGAACGAGTCCGCCGCCGTGCGGTACGTCCGGAAGGACGCCGTGGTCTTCCCGCAGCCGCCGGAGCCGCACTCGGTGGTCGGGTAGTCGCGGCAGCCCGCCGCACGGCCGTCAGGGCCGCCGAAGCACTTGATGCCGAAGTAGTTGCGGTCCCTGGTGGCCAGCTTGCTGCGGCCCCAGCCCGACTCCAGGATCGCCTGGGCCAGGGTTACCGAGGCGGGCACGCCGGTCGCCCGCATGCTCTGCCGGGCGGCGGGACCGACCTGGCGGATGAACTCCGCCGGGGTGCCGGGGACGACGACGGGAGCGGGTGCGGCGCCGGCGGCGGGAGCCGCCGCGACCGGCGCGGGAGCGGGGGACGGGGAGGGGACCGGAGCGGGGGCCAGGGAGGGGGCCAGGGAGGGGGAGGGCGCCGGGACCGCGGCCTGGACGGGAGCCGCGGCGGGGGCCGCGGCCGGTACGGGGACCCCGGCGGCCGGGAGCGCCGGCGCGCACCGGCCGACGGGCGCGGGGCGCACGACGTGGGCGTCGGGGACGTAGCCGCCCCCGTCCACGCGCAGCCAGGAGCCGGTGGTCCTGACCGTGCCGCGGGTCCACTCCCCGGAGACGCGGCACTCGACGGCGAAGCGGGCGCCGTCGGCGATGCCGCGCAGCGAGGAGGCGGCGGCGGCGGGCTCGCTCCGTACGGCGAGCGCGGCGCCGCCGGTGCGCGCCTCGACCAGGAGGGTGCCGGCGGGGGCGGCGGACCCGGTCGGCGTCGCGGTGGCGGCGGGGGTCGCGGTGGGCGCGGGGGCACCGGCCGGTACGGTCCCGGCGGAGAGGAAGCCGATCTCGGTCACGGCGGGCCGGACGGGGGACGGCGGCAGCCCGGAGGGGGCCGCGTGAGCCGTGCCGCTGAGCGGCCCGACACCCGTGACCAGGCATGACAGTACTGCGGCGCCGGTGATGAGCGCTCGGCTCAGCCTGCGTCGCGAGGTCGGCTCCAACATAGGACCGACGGTCGGCGACGCGGGATGCGCCTTCGGGTGCGCGCCGGGTGCAGGTCCGTTGCCGGCGGCGCCGGACCGCCCGCCCCGTCCGGATCAAACCTCCGTCGCGACCAGCCGAGCAGGGTTGATAACGTTCTGTTTGGGATGAATTGCTATTAGTGACGAATCCCTGGGCCCTTGGGGGAGGGCCCGACTGCCGAGGGGGGACACGTGGGGGGCAGCATGCTGAACAGCGGTGGTCGTCTCGACCACACGGCTTCGCACCCGGCGGACGACGCGTCCGGCGCCGTGGACGACGTGGACGACGCGGCCGCCGTGGACACCACCCGGGCGATCCTCGGTCTCCTCGACGAGCGGCTGCGCGGTTCCGACGACGCCGGCGGGGCGAACGCGGACACCACGCTGCTCGCCGGGATCCGGAGCGTACCCGGTGTGCTGAGCGCCGAGCTGCGGCCGGCCGACGCCACCCCGCCGGCGAACGGAGAGCGCCTGTGGCCCGCGGGGCCCGGCCGGATGCTCGCCGTGACGCTGGCCGCGGGGTTCGAGGAGCACGGCGTCCCCGAGGCGCTCTCCTGCCTGGCCGCCGCGCTGGACGCCTCCTGGCGCCGGGACGCCGAGACCCGCTCCGGCGGCCCCTCCGACGCGGCGACGCTCGCCGCGGCGAAGACGGAGTTCATCTCCACCGTCGTCCACGACCTGGCCACCCCGATCACGCCGATCCTCGCCTACGCGGGCCTGCTCGCCGACCCCGAGACCGGGCCGCTCACCGGCGACCAGAGCGAGTTCGTGAAGGTCATCGAACGCAACGCCATGCGCCTGTCGGAGCTCCTCAACGACCTGCCGCTGCTGGCCGACCCCGCCACGACCGAGCCGGAGCTGCGGCCCGAGCGCGTCGACCCGATGGAGATGGTCCGCGACATCGTCGCCCAGTTCCGCCCCGGCGCCCTGCACGCCGGCGTCTCCCTGCGCTACCACGCCCGGCCGGGCCCGGCGCTGAGCTGCAACACCGTCCGCGTCCGCCGCATGCTCGACATCCTGCTGACGGCGGCGATCACCCGGGCGGGCCCCGGGGACGCCGTCGAGGTCGAGCTCCGGCCCACGGTCGACGGATGGCGGGTCGAGATCGGCTGCGTCGCCGCGGACGGGGAGGCGAGCCTCACCGACCAGGCCGGCCGGGGCGAGGACCCGGCGGGGGAGAAGGCGTGGCCGAGGCTCGGCATGGCCCGCGCGATCGTCGGCATGCACGGCGGCACGCTGCAGCTCATCGAGAACGGGACGAGACGGTCAGAGGTGAGAGTGGAACTTCCATGGGAACCCGTCCGCGACCGGCGGGGTGAGCGATGAGCCGCCTCCTGGTCGTCGAGGACGACGCCGACACGCTCACCGCCATCCAGGTGCTCCTGGGCCACGGCGGGCACGAGGTGATCCCCGCGACGGACGGCCGCAGCGGCCTGCGCCTGCTGCACCAGCACAAGCCGGACGCCCTGATCCTCGACATCGGCCTGCCCATCATGGACGGCTGGCAGGTCCTGGAGCGGGTCCGGGACATCAGCGACCTGCCGATCCTGATCCTCACCGGCCGCGGCCAGGAGCGGGAGAAGGTGCGGGGCCTGCGCGCCGGAGCCGACGACTACCTCGTCAAGCCGTTCTCCCGGGCCGAGCTCACCGCCCGCGTCGAGGCGCTGCTGCGCCGCGCCGGCACGGCCTCCTGGGCCGAGGACGTCTACGACGACGGGGTCATCCGGGTGGAGCCCGCGACCCGGACGGTCTTCGTCGAGAACCAGGAGATCCACCTGACCCCGACCGAGTTCCGCCTGCTCAACACGCTCGTACGGCACGCCGGCAACGTGCTGAGCTCCTCCCAGCTGCTCTCCCTGGTGTGGGACGACCCCACGGGACTCAGCCCGGAGCGGGTGAAGTTCGCCATCCTGCGCCTGCGCCGCCGCCTCAGCCCCGACACCTCCAACTCGCCCATCGAGGCGGTCCGCGGCGTCGGCTACCGCTACCGCCCCCCGGCCCAGCACCAGAACGGCAAGGACACCCTCTCGGTCCGCCGCTGACCCGGCCTGCGTCCGGGCTGGACCCGGACACACTGGGACGGACCGCGACAGGGCCCAGATGAGGGTTGACCGGCTTGTCAGGCGTCGACGTGCCGCTTCGGGCGCTCGTCGAGCAGCTTCCCCACCGCCTGGTGACTCACTCCGAGCAGGGCGCCGATCTCCCTGTGGGCGTATCCGCGCTCTCTGAGACGTCGGGCCGTGGAACGGGTGCGGACGGTCGCCTCGTCCCGCAGGCGGTCGGCGTCACGGCGGACCTGACGCGTGCTGATCAGCTCGTCGGCCAGCGACTCGTCGTCGGGGGTTATCTCGATATCGCCTACGTCACCTGGATCCACGTCCAAGTGCAGGGCCAGCAGGTCGCGGACCATGTGCTCCGCCCTGTCCAGGCGGCGGGCCTGGGTGTAAGCCGGACGGTGGAGGCCGGGACCCTCGACGGTCAGCGCCCACCAGCCGCCGGACCTCTGCGCGGTAACGCGGTATGCGTTCACTCGCCCTCCCCCTCCGGCTTCGCCGCCTCGTCGAGCATCTCCTCCCAGGAACGGAGGATGCTCCTGGCGGTCAGCTCGTTGATCTCGTTATGCCGCGGCACGATGACCGCCTCACCTCCGACATACCACTTGTCATGAGCGGCGCCGTTCACATCAGGCGTCTTGGAGAACTCGAAGCCGAACTTCTTCGCCAGACGCGCCATTCGATTGAGGAGGTCATTGCGCTTCACCACTCTAGGCAACCGCCTTGCCATGTTCAAGGCAACCAGGTTGCCACATTATGGCGATCAATGGCATTTCAGCCGTTGACGTCCGTCCCGCCCGATCGCAGACAGGGGTCGGAAACCCAAGAATCGTGCGTTCTGCTCATATTTGACCTTTTTCTGTCGATCGTTCGGCGAGGAGCGCCGTACCGGCCGTTCCTGTCCCGACCGGCGGCCTTCCCCCGCGCGGCGGGCCGAACGCGTCAGGAGTCCCCAGGTGAGAGGCCGCGCCGGTCAGGTGATGCCGGCGGTTTTCGCGCTGGCCACAGCATTCGTCGTGCTCGTGGTGTCGGTGCTGTCCACCGTGGCCGAGCTGCGCCCCCGCGCGGCGGCGCCCGTGCCCGGGACCGGGCCGGCGGCGACGGGGGCTCCGGCCGCCGGAACCGGGCCGGAGGACGCGCCCGGCGACGGGCCGGACGGGCCGGACGGGCTCCAGGTGACGATGGACGTGCTGTACGCCGGTGGACCGGCCGCCGAGGCGGCGGAGGCAGCCGAGGGGACGGCCGGCGGGACGGTCCCGGGCGGCGTCCCGAGCGCGGCCAAGGTGTCGCGGGCCGCCGCCTCCACCTCCCGTGCCCAGTGCCGCGACACCGCGTACGCACTGGCCGGATGGCGCGTCAAGGGGACCGCCGGCTGGTACTACAACCCCTCCGGCGCGCCCTCCGCGGTCTCCCGCACGGCCCTGTCGGCGATCGCCTCGGCGGCCCGCTCCCTGGTCGGCGCGAGCAACCAGTGCGGCCTGCCCGCCCCGTTCAAGGCGGGCCAGAAGTACCTCGGCGCCACGAAGCGGACGGCCGCCGTCTCCACCTCCTCGCGCACGTCATGCGGGACGGAGGACGGCCACAGCGTCGTCGCCTGGAAGCGGCTCGGCTCCACCGCGCTCGCGGTCACCTGCACGTGGACGCGGTCCGGCCAGGTCGTCTCCTCCGACATCGTGATCAACACCAGGTACCGATGGCACACCAGCCGGCCGAGCCGCTGCACCTCCTCCTTCGACCTGGCCTCGGTGCTGACCCACGAGTGGGGCCACGCGTTCGGGCTCACCCACGTGTCGCCGTCGAAGCACGGCACCCAGGTCATGGCCTCGACGATCCCGGCGTGCTCCTCGGTGCGGACCCTGGGCGCGGGCGACCACCGCGCCATGCGCAGGCTGTACGGCATGCGCTGACCGCCCGTACGACGGGCCGCCCGCCGTACGCACGAGACGGTGCGCCGGTGTCCGCGCGGCACGGCGCGCCCGCCGTACGCGGAAACGCGGTCAGGCCCCCTCGCCCGCCTCGGCGGGCTCACCGGCGGTCCCGCCGGCCCCGGCCCCTCCGCTCCCGCCGCCGTCGCTCCCGTCGCCCGCGGCGGTGAGCCGGGTGGCGCACGTCTGGATCCGCATCGTCACCGTCGTGCCCTCCCCCTCCTGCGACTGCAGGTCGAAGGTGCCCGAGTGGTTCGCGACGATGCTGCGCACGATGGACAGCCCCAGCCCCGTGCCGGGGATCGACAGCTCGGTGGCGTTGGAGGCGCGGAAGAAGCGGGTGGACAGCCGCTGCATCTCGTCCGCCGGGATGCCGATGCCGGTGTCGGAGACCCGCACCACCCCGTAGCCGTCCTCCGCGGTGACCAGCACCTCCACCCGCCCGCCCGCCGGGGTGAACTTGACGGCGTTGGACAGCAGGTTAACCATGGCGCGGTCGAGCTGGTTCGGATCCCCGTCGATCATGAGCGAGCCGGTGGGGCAGTCCAGGTCCAGCTCGACCGCGGCCTTGGCCGCGGCGGGCCGCATGGAGGTGACCGCGCCCTCCACGACGGCGCACAGGTCGGTGCGCTGCTTGACGGTGCGGAAGGCGCCCGACTCGATGCGCGACAGGGTCAGCAGGTCCTCGATGAGCAGCCGCAGCCGGGTGGTGTTGCGCTCGATGGCGTCGAGCATGCGGTCCTGGGCGGGGTTGATGTCCCCGGCGTCCTCGTCGCGCAGGATCTCCAGGTAGCCGGCGATGCTGGTCAGCGGCGAGCGGAGCTCGTGGGAGACGGTGGACATGAAGTCGGTCTTGGCCGCGTCCAGCGCGCGCAGCTCCTCCACCAGCTCCCGCTCGCGGCCGTACAGGCGGGCCTGGTCCAGGCCGCGCCCCAGATCGGTCCCGACGCTCTTGACCGCCTCGATCTCCTCGGTCTGCCACGGCCCGCAGGAGTTGTCCCGGGTGAGCAGGATCGTGCCGAGCAGCTGCCCGCCCGCGCCGAAGGGCACGAAGAGGTACTGCCGGTCGCCGAGCAGCCGCAACGCCCGGACGGCCGTCTCGGGCACGTAGGAGGGCGGCTCCAGGGTGGACCCGCTGGAGGCCGCGCCCTGCAGGTAGAGCCGCTCGGCCTGGTCGGAGGGGACGGGCAGCATGGCCGTGCCCTGGTCGACGAGCCGGCCGCCCGCCCACTCCAGCTCGGCGGGGCCGATCGTGCCGTCCCGGACGAGCTGGATGAACACCTGGTCGGCGGGGAGCCGGGCGCCCAGCAGCGAGGCCGCCTCGCGGACCACCGCGTCGGCGTCGAGGGTCTGGCGGATGCGGGCGGCGGTCTCGTAGGCCACCTCGGCCAGGCGGGCGCGCTCCCGCTCCGCGCGGCGCAGCCGGTCGCTCTCCTCGGCGAGCAGGTTGATGGCCGAGCCCAGCTGGCGGATCTCGGTCGGCCCGCCCACGTCGGGCACCCGGGTCTCGTGCTCCCCGGCGGTCAGCCGCCGCAGGGTCTCGCCCATGGCCCCCAGCGGCGGCACCAGCGCCCGGTAGGTGCGCACGGCGACGACCAGGGCCAGCACGACGGCGGCGAGCGCGAAGACGACCACCCCGGCCAGGCCCCAGAGGCGCTCGCGCATGCTCTCCTCGTACAGGACCTCGGTCCGGCGCCCCAAGTGGGTCTCCAGCGCGTCGCTCGCTCTCAGGATCGCCTCGTAGCGCGTCCGGCTGTTCTCGGCGTACTCGGGGACCTCGGGCTCGCCCGGCCGCAGCCGCTCGGCCTGGGCGGCGTAGGCGAACCAGTCGACGACCTTGCGCTCCAGGTCGCCGACCAGCCTGCGCTCCTCGGGCTGGTCGGCCTGGCTGACCAGGGCGTCCAGGAACGGCCGGTAGGAGTTGCGGGCCTGCAGGTAGGTGGTCTTGGGCTGCTCGAAGAGCAGGTGGTTGCGGAGCCCGCGGGTGGCGTCGCCCATGGTCGAGCGGAGCTTGAAGTTGTTCAGCCGGAGCGGGACGTTGTACTCGACGAGCCGGTCGAGGGCGGCGCCGTGCCGCTGCGACTCGACCGCCGCGACGACCCCGGACAGCAGGACGAGGGAGACGAGCAGCACGAAGGTGTGGCGCAGGGCGTTACCCACACTGCGGTTCAGCCACTTCATCGCTTTCTTCCTCCCGTGGGCCCGCCCTGGGCGGAGAACCCCTCCCGCGTCATTACCCCCCACACCTGCTGTGTACGGCGCAGCGCCGCAAAGATCCCCTGCACCCCCCACCAGGCGTTGAACTGGCGGTATCCGAAGTTCTCGGCCAGCGCGGCCAGCGCGGCGGCGCCCAGGTCCCGCCAGCGGGTGTAGCGGTGGAAGGCGTACTCCTCCACGGCCAGCGCCACGAAGGCGACCAGCAGCGAGTAGCCGTACGAGGCGAGCATGACGACGGCGGCGAAGGGGATGTCCACGGCGCCGACCAGCACGCCGAGCGGGACCAGGACCAGGCCGCTCAGGCTCACCAGCGGCGCGCAGAGCTCGAAGACCACGTAGTACGGCAGGGCCAGCAGCCCGATCCGCCCGTAGCGGGGGTTGCCGAACATCCTCCGGTGCTTCCACGCCAGCTCGGCCAGCCCGCGCGACCAGCGGCGCCGCTGCCGGGCCAGCACCGCGAGCGAGGACGGCGCCTCGGTCCAGGAGACCGGCTCGGAGACGAACACGATCCGGTAGTCGCGGTCGCGGTCCCTCATGTACCGGTGCAGCCGTGTGACGAGCTCGGCGTCCTCGCCGATCGAGTCGGGGTCCAGCCCGCCGATCTCGACCACGACGTCGCGCCGGAACAGGCCGAACGCCCCGGAGATGATCAGCAGGCCGCCGAGCCGCGACCAGCCGGTGCGGCCCAGCAGGAAGGCCCGCAGGTACTCGATCACCTGGATGCGGACCAGCCAGGAGCGCGGCATGCGCACCTTCGTGACCCGCCCGGCGACCACCTCGCAGCCGTTGGCGATCCGGATCACCCCGCCGGTGGCGACGACGCGCAGCGGGTCGTCGGCGAAGGGCTTGGCCACCGAGAGCAGGGACCCGGGGTCCAGCAGGGAGTCGGCGTCGACCATGCAGACCAGCGGGTGCTGGGCGAAGTTGATGCCCACGTTGAGCGCGTCGGCCCGGCCGCTGTTGGCCTTGCGGACCACCAGCAGGGACGTCGAGCCGGTCGCGGGGACGTGGGTGGACAGCACCCGGCCGCGCGTCGGGATGTCGTCGGGCAGCACCCGCTCCACCTCGACCAGGTCGTACTCCTCGCGCAGCCGGTCGAACGTGCCGTCGCGGGAGCCGTCGTCGACCACGACGATCTCGAAGTTCGGGTAGCGCAGCGAGAGCATCGCGCGCACGGCCTCCACGATGCCCGCCTCCTCGTTGTACGCGGGCATGATCACGGTGATGGCCGGGTTGAGCGGGTTGGCGTAGATGTCGTCGTAGCCGGTGAAGGCGAGGCGCCGGTGGTAGTGGACGGAGTCCCAGGCCGCCAGCGCGATGAGCACCAGGTAGCTGGTGTTGACGCAGACGAAGTAGACCATCACCGCGCCGCTGCAGGCGGCCAGCAGCCACCGCACGCCGCCCGCGAGCGCGTCCAGGACGGCGGGCACGTCCGCTGCGCCCGAGGCGGCGAGCGCAGCCGCGCTCATGTCGCCGGAGCCGGCCTCGGCAGGCGGCCCTCGGCGAGGGCCAGGACGGCCAGGGCCTCCCGGGCGTGGCCGGCCGCCCGCACGCCCAGCGTGCCGTCGGCGACCTCATGCAGCGCCGCCTCGGCCGGCGGGCCGAGGCGGGTCAGGGACATGGCGGCGTTGTGCGCGACCCGGTAGTGGTAGTCGGGCAGGAGCGCGCGCAGCGCCGGCACCGCGCCGGCGGCGCCGATGTCGCCCAGCGCGCTCGCCGCCTCCGCCCGCACCGCCTGCGGGTGGGCCAGCCCGGTGGCGTCGGTGAGGGCGGCCAGGCATGCCGGGGTGCCCAGCCGGCCGAGCGAGCGCGCGGCCCGCGTCCGCACGTCGACGGACGGGTCCACGGACAGGACGCGGACCAGCGCCGCGACCGAGCCGACGGAGCCGATGAGGCCGAGCACCTCCGCGGCGATGGCGCGGACCGCCGGGTCGGGGTGCGAGAGCGCCCTGTCCAGCGCCGGCCGGGCGGCCGGGCCGATCCGGATCAGCGACTGGGCGACCAGGTCGAAGGGGACCCGGCCGCCACCGGACAGGCACTCCAGGAGCGGCCCCGCCGCTTCGGGGGCGCCCACCTGCCCCAGGGCCCGCGCGGCGACGGCCCGCACCTCGGGGTTGCGGTCCGACAGCAGGCGGACCAGGGCGGGGACGGCCTCGGCGTGGTGCATGAGCCCCAGCACGTGCGCGGCGGCGGCCCGCCGTACCGCGCCGCGCCGGGTCAGGTCGCGCAGGGCGTCGCGGGCGATGCCGCGCTCCTCGAACAGCCGTACCAGCGCCGCGTGGGCGTGGCCGCTGACCTTGCCGAGCAGCGAGGTCGCGCTGGGCTGGACCGCTCTCCAGCGGCGCCGGTCCAGCGCGGCCAGCCGCCGCAGCGGCTCGTCGATGTCGGCGTCGCCGCCGGTGAGCTCCAGCAGGTAGGGGCGGGCCTCGGCGGCCAGCCGCGCGTCGCGCCGGTCCCGGCGGCGGCGCACGACGCGGCCCGTGACGATCACCGCCCCGAGCATGCTCACCGCGTACAGCAGCAGCGCCAGCGTGACGGAGACCAGGTCGACCGTGCTCAAGCCCGCGTCCTGGTCAGGACGGACTGGACGCGCTCGGCGAGCACGCGCGGGCTGAACGGTTTGACGATGTAGTCGTCGGCGCCGGCGGTCAGCCCGTTCTCCACGTCGCTCTCCTGGGCGCGGGCGGTCAGGAGGATGATCGGCAGCTCCGCCGTCTGCGCGTCCCTGCGCAGTTCGCGGCAGACGTCGATGCCCGACATGCCGGGCATCATGACGTCCAGCAGGACGATGTCGGGGTCCTGCTCGTGGGCCATCCGCAGCGCCGACCGGCCGTCACCCACCGGAATGACGGTGTGGCCGCTCTGCTCCAGCTTGAAAACGACGAGGTCGCGGATGTCGGCGTCGTCCTCGGCGATGAGAATCGTGGCCATCGCGTCAGTTCACCTCCCATAGTGAGTCCACGGCTTTCTTGACGTCTGCGCGCCGGAACGGCTTGGGGAGTACGGCGTCGGCGTTGATGTCGAGGAGGTCCTCGGCGTCGAGGACCGAGGTGACGACGATCCTGCAGTCGCGGGTTCGCGGGTCGCTCTGCAGGGTCCGGGCCACCTCCCTGCCGTCGACTCCGGGAAGACGGATGTCGAGGACGACCAGATCCGGAGGATCGCTGACCGCCAGGAGCAGTCCGATCTCGCCGTTCGCGGCGGTCCGGACCTGGCATCCCAGGCCGTTGAGGTGACGTTGCAGGAGATCGCGGACGTCCTCCTCGTCCTCGATCACAAGCACGCGAGGCTGCACCAGCGTCCACCACCCGATCTCTGCCCCCTGTCCGGACGGTCGCACGCGGCCGTCCGGCACGAGGTGCGAACCGGACCCCCCTGCCCGGACACCTCATGTCGGAATGTTACCAACCGAATTCATTACGTGGTGATGGGCGGCCCGGTGGAGATCGCTCCCGAAAAGCACCCGACCGGCAACTTCAGTCGGCTCCTCCCCTGCCGAATGTCGGAGTGGCGACCCATTCCCGGACGGGAGGCGGGGGACCGGCGTCAAGGGATTGACGAAGAGATTTCTCAACGGATTGAGGAGACACGGCGATGCCGGACTTCGATGTGATCGTCCAGAAGGTCGATTCTCGCTGGATACGAGAGCTGCGCGTGTTCGCGCTGCAGTACGAGGAGGAGCGCCACCAGGTGCGCTCCTCGTGGATCCCCGCCTCGGTGGACGACGAGACGTGGTTCGAGCTGTATCTGACGGCGACGAGCGTGGAACAGGACATCGCGCTCATCTGACCGCGTGACGACCATGCCTGAGAACAACGATTCCGCCCGGGCCGCACCGCCGCCCGGCGACACCGCCCCCATCGCCGTCGCGGACCCCCGCCCGGACGGCTCCTGCGCCATGACGCTCCTGATGCGCCGCCGCTTCGCGGGCCTGCCCGACCAGATACGGCAGGCCCGCCGGTTCGTGGCGCTGGCGGCCGCCGGCCGCGCCGCCGCGGAGCAGGCCGTCCTGATGACCTCCGAGCTCGCCACCAACGCCGTCCAGCACACCCGCAGCGGCGCCGGCGGCTTCTTCGAGGTCAGCGTCTACCTGCGCGGCCCCTTCCTGCGGGTGGAGGTCGCCGACGGCGGGAGCGCGCTGCAGGCTCCCCGGGTGCGCCCGCTCGACCCCGAGGCCGAGCAGCTCCCCGGCGGCCGCGGCCTGGCCATCGTGGAGCTGTGCGCCGCCCGCTGGGGCCAGTCCGGCGACGGCGGCCCGGGGCGCGTGGTCTGGTTCGAACTGCCCCAGGACGGCTGAGCCCGGCCGGGTGGCGGACCCGCGGCGGCTCCCGGAGCCCGCCGGAATCCGCCGGTCACCCCATCGCCGCCGGAGCGCGGCACCCATTCGATCGTGAGGAAGAAACCGCCATGTCGCATCTGGACAATCTGGGGGTCGGCAGGCGGCTCGGCCTGTCGTTCACCCTGGTCTCGCTGCTCATCGCCCTGTCCGTCGGCGTCGGCCAGTGGGCGCTGCACCGCCAGGCCGACCTCACCGTGCGGATGGACCGGCTGGAGCAGGTCGAGGACGACATCCAGACCTTCGCCTACCACGTCGCCGACCTCACCGGCTGGCAGGGCCTCGTGGCCGCCGACGCCGGCACCGCCATGGGCGGCAAGGCCGCCACCGCGGCCGACTCGATGAACCGCGAGGGGGAGCTCTACGCCAAGAAGTCCCTGTACGAGACCCTGGAGAACACCCGGGTCGAGTACCTGACCCCGGCCGAGCGGGCGCGGTTCGACAAGCTGGAGCCCGCCTGGGACCAGTTCTTCGTCGAGGACGACAAGGTCATGGCACTGCTCGCCCAGGACACGGTCGAGAGCCGCACCGCCGCCATGGAGAACATCAACGGCGGTCCCGCCAGCGACGCGTGGGCCACCGGCCTCGAGATCACCCAGGCCCTGCAGAAGTCGCTCAGCGACCGCATCGCCGCGCTGGAGAAGGAGGCCGTGCAGATCGACGGCACCAGCCAGAAGGTGCTGTGGGGCACGCTGGCGGCCGCGCTGCTGCTGGCCGCGGTGCTCAGCGTCCGGGTGACCCGCTCGGTGGTGCGCCCGCTGACCGTCGTGATGGACGCCCTGGGCCGGGTGGCCCGCGGCGACCTGACCGTCCGCCTGGGCATGACCCGCCGCGACGAGCTCGGCCGCCTCGGCCGCGCGCTGGACGACACCACCGAGTCCCTGCGCACCACCGTCTCCACCGTCGTCGCCCACAGCGACGCGCTGGCGACCTCCTCCGCGCACCTGTCGCAGGTCTCCGAGCGCATCGCCG
>NZ_BMQE01000053.1:0-41616 GCF_014647955.1 Planomonospora antibiotica
AGGTTCACCCAGTTCCACCCGAGGGGCCCGGCGTTTCGCCGGGCCCCTCGGCCATTTCCCCAACTGGTCAGAAAAAGTAACAGAACTCCCAGGAAGTCGCCTAGCAGGACAAAAGTAAGAGCCGATAAGGTTTCGGAACCCCTCTTGTGACGCCTGTGACGCACCGGGCGCCCGCACCGATGCATGGAGATTCCGTGAACCCCCGAGCACAACGCTTCCTCACCCGTGGCGGCGCACTGAGTGCCGCCGGCCTGACCTTCGCCGCCCTCACCGCTGCGGCGACGCCCGCCCAGGCCGCTCCGGACTGGGCCCGTGACAACCTCTCCGCCACCAAGGCCCTCGCTCTCTCCGCAGCGGGCTTCTGGCTCGACTCCAACGGCGCCGCCCTGAAGAAGGCGACGCAGTACAACCGGGACGTCAAGGCCGTGACCACGCTCGTCGCGAGCCGCAGCCAGTCCGTCGCCGACGGCAAGCCCGGAGCGGTCGTCCCCATCGGCGGTGAGAACGCCACCGTCTCCAAGGTCAAGAACGTCAACCTGCCGAAGACCGTCGGCAAGGTGTTCTTCGTCGACCACAAGGGCGAGTACCGCTGGTGCTCCGCCACCTCGATCCAGTCGACCTACCGCAACCTGGTCGCCACCGCCGGCCACTGCGTCTACGACGTCGAGGGCAACCGTGACGTCATGGACAAGTGGATGTTCGTGCCGGGCTACTACCAGGGCAAGGCCCCGTGGGGCGTCTACGTCGGACAGGCGGCGTTCACCCACTACAACTTCGCGGTCCACGAGGACTTCGACCACGACTACGCGTTCGTGGCCGTCTACAACGGCCTCCAGATCGGCGGCAGCGGCAAGGTCGTCACCAAGGCCGAGTGGGACAAGCACACCGGCGACAAGGAGATCAGGAGTCAGGAGATCAGCAAGGCGCAGTTCGACGACTGCACCCTGAACCTGACCGGCGACTGCTACTCCGTCGACAAGGTCGACCCGCAGAACGTCGACGCCAACTACCCCGGCGCCGTCGTGACCGCGGTCGAGACCACCGCTGCCAAGTACGAGAAGGCCGGCCTGGGCAAGGGCAACGGCAACAAGCTCGGCGCCCCCGAGACCACGCCGCTGACCGAGGCCGAGTGGAAGGACCTGGCCAAGCCGGACAGCGGCAACAAGGGCACCCTCAGTAAGAAGGGCGAGCCCTCCTCGGTCACCCGCTACTACGTCCAGCAGTGGATCAAGCCGGGCTCGGACCTCAAGTACTACAAGAAGATCTACGTCGTCCTCGACCTCGTCAAGGACGTCGGTCGGCTCGGCGACAACGTCGGCGGCCAGGGCTTCGCCTGGAACCAGAAGGCCGGCCAGCCGGTCTACGCCTTCGGCTACCCCGCCGAGGCGCACCCCGACGGCGACAAGCCGTTCACCGGCGTGACCATGAAGTACTGCTACGGCAAGACCAACACCCGCACTTACTCCACCAACGCCTACAAGATCGAGAACCACCTGGCACTGAAGTGCTCGATGACCGGTGGCTCCGACGGCGGCCCCTGGCTCCTCAAGTACAGCAACGCCAAGCGCCTCGGTTACGTCAACGGCGTGACCAGTGCCTTCCATGACCAGGACGGCAACAGTCGGGTGGACTTCGTCAGTTCGCCGTACTTCGACGGTGACTCCGCGGGCGTCTACCGCGAGGCCCGCCAGGTCCGCAACGCGCGGATCGTCGGCGACAAGGGCGAGCTCCTCAAGTAGGAGCGGAACCGCCCGTGGGGCGGGGGAAGGGCTCCGGTTCCCGCCGAATCCCTTCCCCCACCCTCCCCGCTCAGGCCGGGGCGAGCTCCCTGATCCGCTCGTTCAGCTCCACGACGGCGGGCTCCGCCGCGTGCGGCTCCAGCCTCCGGCGCAGGTCGGTCACATAGGACCGGGTCCGCGCCGACTGCAGCCCTCCCGCCAGCTCCAGCGCCTCACCCGCCGCCGTGCAGGCCTCCTCCAGCTCGCCGCACTCCAGCAGCCCCGCGGCGAGCAGCGACAGGTTGAACATGCGCCCGCGCACGAACCGCCCGTCCATCTCCAGCGACCGCCGCGCGTGCCGTACGGCCTGCGTCCCGTCGCGCAGGTCGCGGAAGCAGTGGGCGACCTTGGCCGACAGATAGGCCTCGTCGAAGTACGCGATCCACTCGGGCTCGTCACCGGGCTTCCTGCGGTCGAAGGCCAGCTCCGCCTGGTGCAGCGCGGCGCGGCAGGCCGTACGGTCGCCCAGCAGGGCCTGCGCGTGGGCCTCCAGCACGTGCGCCTCGGCCAGCAGGGAGAAGACCCCGGCGCGCTGGGCCGAGAGCCGGGCGGCCCGGGCCAGGTCGAGGGCGTGGGCGGGTTGCCCGATGTAGGCGGCCTGGTGGCTCATCCCGGCGAGGATCTCCCCGCCGAGGCCGTGGTCCCCCGCCCCCCTGGCCAGGCGCAGCGCCTGGATCAGGTAGCGCTGGGCGACCCCGTGGTGCTCCAGGTCGTAGGCCATCCAGCCGGCCAGCCGGGTCAGCTCGGCGGCGGCGGAGGCGAGCTCCCTGCCGGTGGCCTCGGCGTAGGAGCCGTCGTTGAGCAGCGGAGCGACCGCGGTGTCGAGGTACTTCACCACCGCCGAGCGGATCCGGCCGCCGCCGAACCTGTTGTCCAGCTCGCCGAAGGACCGGGTGACCTCCCGGATCGCGGCGATGTCGGTCGTGCCCACCCGCCGGGAGCCGCCCGCGACGGGGCGGGGCTCCGCGGGGAGGGTCAGCCAGCGCATCGCTCCGACCGAACCGGCCCCGATCGCGAAGGTCGAATCGACCAGGAACCTCCGCCGCTCCACGTCCGCCCGCCACAGCGCCGTCACGCTCGCCACCCCCTCGTTCCAGGTGTGCGGGAACTCCTGCCCCACATCCAGGGGTGCAGTCGTCGCGGACATGCCCATGTCCTCCGGCGTGACCGTCCGGCCGAGCCGCAGCGAGAAGATCTCCGCGAGCAGGGCCGGGACCGGCTCGCGCGGGCGCTGCCCGCCGAGCCAGCGCAGGACGGAGCTGTGGTCGTACTTCAGCCCCGACAGCCCGCGCGCCCGGCCGAGCTCGTTGAGGTTGCGGGCCAACCCCTTGTAGGTGAACCCGGCCTCGGCGATGAGCCGCTGAAGGGAGCGGTTCGGCTGGCGTTCCATCGTTCTCCTCGCCGTCGAGAATCACCGAGCGCATGGGGGTGCGCTCGGGCCGCCCGCGGGCACGACGGCGCCCGCGCATGCCCCGGCCCGGAAGGTAAAGGTAACGGAGAGAACTTGTTATAGCACGTTCCGTAAAAGAATTGAGATTCATTGGCAAAGAAGACGCCCCCGCCGGTCGGGCGGGGGCGTCTTCGAGGAGTACGCGCGGAGGCAGGCCGGTACGGCCCGGCCGCGCGGGACCGGCGCGGGTCAGAGCCGGGCGACCCCGTCGGCGCGGGCCTGGGCGACGACCGCGGCGGTGACCGCGGGGGCGACCCGGGCGTCGAACGGGCTGGGGATCACGTAGTCGGCGGAGAGCTCGTCGTCGCCGACCACGGCGGCCAGCGCCTCGGCGGCGGCGACCTTCATGTTCTCGGTGATGGTGGTGGCCCGCACGTCGAGCGCCCCGCGGAAGACACCGGGGAAGGCCAGCACGTTGTTGATCTGGTTGGGGAAGTCCGAGCGGCCGGTGGCGACCACCCGGGCGTGTCTCCCGGCGACCTCGGGGTGGACCTCGGGCGTCGGGTTGGACAGCGCGAAGACGATCGCGCCCGGCGCCATCGAGGCGATGGCCCGCTCGGAGACCGTCGAGCCGGACAGGCCGACGAACACGTCGGCCCCGGCCAGCGCCTCCTCGGTGGAGCCGCGCAGGTCCGCCCGGTTCGTGTCGCGGGCCAGCGCCTCCTTGACCGGGTTGAGGCCGTCGCGGCCCCGGTGGACGATGCCCTTGGAGTCGGAGACCGCGATGTCGCCGATGCCCGCGTTCAGCAGGATGCGGCTGACCGCGACGCCGGAGGCGCCGGCGCCCGCCACCACGGCCCGCAGGTCGCCCAGCGATCGGCCGGTCAGCCGGGCGGCGTTCTTCAGCGCGGCCAGCACGACGATCGCGGTGCCGTGCTGGTCGTCGTGGAAGACCGGGATGTCCAGCAGCTCGCGCAGCCGGTCCTCGACCTCGAAGCACCGGGGCGCGCTGATGTCCTCCAGGTTGATGCCGCCGAACGAGGGTGCGAGCCGGACGACGGTCTCGACCAGGGCGTCCACGTCGGTGCAGTCGAGGCAGATCGGCACGGCGTCGACGCCGGCGAACTCCTTGAACAGCAGGGCCTTGCCCTCCATGACGGGCATGGCGGCGGCGGGACCGATGTCACCGAGCCCGAGCACCGCGGTGCCGTCGGAGACGACGGCCACGACGTTCGAGACCCAGGTGTAGTCGGCTGCGAGCTCGGGCTCCTCGGCGATCGCGGTGCAGACCTTGGCCACGCCCGGGGTGTAGGCGAGGGACAGGTCCTCGGCGTTGCGGACCGGGACGGAGGAGCGGACTTCCAGCTTGCCCCCGCGGTGCAGGGCGAAGGCCGGGTCCAGATCGAGGGCTTCGAGGGAGATGGAAGATGGCGAGATTGCCACAGCGACCCCTGTAATCAGTCAGACGGACATTTCCTTCGTAGGCGCCGCAGGAGGCTGGCCCGGCTTCGGTAGCCGCTCGGGACGTGCTCGCTGGAGACGGTCGCCTGGAGGGGTTCGGGGGTCACCCGTTGCTCGATTGTGCCACATGGTGAGACTCCGGCAGGTGACAGGTGGCGCACACTTTCGTTACCGGGGACGTTAACCCGCTCACATGTAATACTTGAACCCCTGAATACCCCTTACTCCGACTCCTCTACGGAAACTCCCGGTGGACCTGATCTCCTACGCCGAGCTGGCCGTGCTGCTCGTCAACAACCCCGACCGCCTCACCGGCCTGGAAGGGCTGCGGACCCTGCTGGAGGAGAGCGGCCGCCCGCGGCAGACCGACCGCCTCACCCCCGGCGACCTCGACGCCCTGCGCGGGCTGCGCGAGGAGCTCGTGGCCGTCTTCGAGGCCGCGGCCGGCGGGGACGAGCGGGAGGTCGTCGACCGGCTCAACGTGCTGCTCCGCCGCCACCCGGTCCACCCGCAGATCGCCGACCACGACGGCGAGCCCTGGCACCTGCACCTCACCGAGGGCGGGCGCTTCTGCGACCAGTACATCGTGGGCGCGGTGATGGGCCTGGCCACCATCGTCACCGACCTCGGCCCGGACCGGCTCGGGCTCTGCCGGGCGGCGCCGTGCCGCCGGGCCTATCTCGACACCTCCTCCAACCGGTCCCGGCGCTACTGCTCGGAGCGGTGCGCCAGCCGGGCCAACGTCGCCGCCTACCGGGCCCGGAAGAAGGTCGGCCAGGACAGCGGCGGCCGGTAGCGCGCGACCACCCGCCCCACCACCGGGACCGGGCCGAAGTCCCAGCTGTCCCGGCGGCCGGAGGCGCGCTGGTTGTCGCTCTCCAGCCACCAGCCCTCGCCGTCGCGCCACGCGGCGCGTTTGACGATCAGCCGGGACGGGTCGGCGGGGAGCCGGGCGAGGACGAGGTCCCCGGACCGGACCGGGGCGCCGCACCGTACCCAGAGCCAGTCGCCGGGGCGCAGCGCGGGCAGCATGGACTCCCCCTCGACACGGACTCTCATGAGCGCGAACCCCCTTCCTGTACGGGCCTGCGAAGGCGAGTAAGGTCGTTCAAGGACCATGCTGATCTCAGCATCAAGGAAGGATTTTCCGATGCTCGCACGACTTCTGCGCCCCCGGCACGTCGCGTCCGCCCACTGCGACCTGCCCTGCGGCGTGTACGACCCGGCCCAGGCCCGCATCGAGGCCGAGTCCGTCAAGGCCATCATGGAGAAGTACGCCGCCAACGAGGACCCGGTCTTCCGCACGCGCGCGCTGATCATCAAGGAGGAGCGGGCCCAGCTGGTCAAGCACCACCTGTGGGTGCTGTGGACCGACTACTTCAAGCCGCAGCACCTGGAGGCCTACCCCCAGCTGCACCAGCTGTTCTGGGAGGCCACCAAGCTGGCGGGCGCCGCCGCGGCCAAGGGCACCGTCGACTCCTCCAAGGCCGACGAGCTCCTGGCCAAGATCGAGGAGATCTCCAAGATCTTCTGGGAGACCAAGGCCGCCTGATCCGCCGCCGCGGCCGGATTCACGACCGCCCTGATCCGCCGCCGCGGCCGGATTCGCGACCGCGCAGGGCACGGCGCACCGGCGCCCCGCGGGGTGCCGGTGGGCCGCTCCTCCCACCTCGCGGAACGCCCTTTTTTCCCGTTCCAAATCATTCCGATCGCGAGTCTGATCGGGCCAACAGCCACCTGGGGGCGGTAGGTTGCAGTCAGCGACCTTGCGAGGAGGAACGTGACTGAGCACACCGAGGCGCCCGCGGTCGACGCGGGCGGGATCCGTGACGTGGTGAGCGTCCGGCTGCCGGCTGTGAGCGCATATCTGTCCGTTTTACGTACGGCCACCGCAGGGCTGGCCGCCCGTCTGGACTTCACGCTGGACGAGATCGAGGATCTCCGGATCGCGGTCGACGAGGCGTGTGCGATGTTGTTGACCCAGGCCGTCCCGGGCACCGACCTGACGGCCGAGTTCGAGCTCACCGGACAGGAGATGCGGGTCCGGGTCGAGGTCAGCACGGTGGGCAGCTCCCCGCCCAAGCGCGACGAGTTCGCCTGGATGGTGCTCACCGCCCTGGCGGACGACGTGGACGCCGTGACCGACTCCCCCGACCGTATGGCGATCGTGCTCCGCAAGCGTCGAGGCGCGGCGAGGCCGGCGTGACGGAAAGGACTCGTGCCATGGCCACCAGCGACCACGCGGTCCCCGACAGGGTCCGCGCGCGCACGCTCTTCGGTGAACTGGCGGAGTTGACCCCCGACGACCCGCGACGCCAGCGCATCCGTGACGAGCTCGTCGAGCTCCACCTGCCCCTGGTCGAATACCTCGCCCGGCGCTTCCGCAACCGGGGCGAGTGGCTCGACGACCTGACGCAGGTCGCCACCATCGGCCTGATCAAGTCGATCGACCGCTTCGACCTGGACCGCGGGGTGGAGTTCTCCACCTACGCCACGCCCACCATCGTGGGCGAGATCAAGCGGCACTTCCGCGACAAGGGCTGGGCGGTCCGCGTGCCGCGCCGCCTGCAGGAGCTGAAGCTCTCGCTCACCAAGGCGATCAGCGAGCTGTCGCAGCGCGAGGGGCGGGCGCCCACCGTCGCCGAGCTCGCGGCGTTCCTGAAGATGACCGAGGAGGAGGTGCTCGAGGGTCTGGAGTCGGCCAACGCCTACTCCACGGTCTCCCTGGACGCCCCCGACTCCGGCGACGACGACGCGCCCGCGGTGGCCGACTCCCTCGGCATCGTGGACGACTCCCTGGAGGGCGTCGAATACCGCGAGTCCCTCAAGCCGCTGCTCGAACGGCTCCCGCCGCGCGAGAAGCGGATCCTGCTGCTGCGGTTCTTCGGCAACATGACGCAGTCGCAGATCGCCACCGAGCTGGGCATCTCGCAGATGCACGTCTCCCGGCTGCTGGCCAGGACCCTGACCCAGCTCCGCGAGGGCCTCACCGCAGAGGACTGACCCGCCGGTCCGGTCCGCCGCTCAGGCCCCGCCGCTCCCGGCCCCGTCCGACGGCTCCGCGTCCCCGTAGAGGACCCGGGTCGTCGGCGGGGAGAGCAGCGCGACCAGCGCGGTCACCGCCGCGGCGGCCAGGAGGCCGCCGAGCAGCGCCCGGTCCGACTGGAAGAGCGTGACCACGACCGGGACCATGAAGATCTGGGTCAGCACCCCCGGGCTCCGCGTCCACTTCTCGGCCCGCAGCAGCCCCCAGGCCACCCGGAGCAGGATCGCTCCCACGAGGAGCCCGAAACCGGCGACGAAGGCCGAGCTCATCGCATCGGACGGGTTCCCGACCACGGTCTCGACCGCGACGTAGCCGCCGAGGAGCAGAGCGGTGAGTCCTTCCAGCGCGAGGACGGCGGCGGCGACGGTGAGGGCCGGCGGGCGGTTCTGCACAGGGCAACCCTACAGCCGACGTCGATAGACACCGCTTTCGCCGCCTCTGGGCTGTTATTGCCGGATACGCTGGCGCCATGCGCGCGATGCTCCTGGTGAACCCCAAGGCCACGACCACCAACCAGCGGACGCGGGACGTGCTCATCAGGGCGCTGGGCGCGACGATGGACCTGACGGTCGAGGAGACCGGCTACCGGGGGCACGCGGCCCACCTCGCCCGCACGGCCCACGCCGACGGGTTCGGCGTGGTCGCGGTGCTCGGCGGCGACGGCACGATCAACGAGACGGTGAACGGCCTGCTCGACGCCGAGGACGGCGAGGTGGCGGCCGACCGGCCGGCGCTGCTGGTGATCCCCGGCGGGAGCGCGAACGTCTTCGCCCGGGCGCTCGGCCTGCCGAACGACCCGGTCGAGGCCACCGGGGTGGTGCTGGAGGCGGTCGGCCGTGACCGGCGGCGCACGGTGGGGCTCGGCCGGGCCCTGTGGGACGGGCACAGCCGCTACTTCACGTTCTGCAGCGGCCTGGGATACGACGCGGAGGTCATCCGGGCGGTCGAGGGGATGCGCGGCACGGGCCGCAAGGCCACTCCCGCGCGCTACGTCAACACCGCGCTGCGCCACTACCTGTCGACCGACAAGCGCCACGCCGCGATGCGCCTGGAGGGCCCCGGTGTGCCCCCGGCCGTCGGCATCTTCATGGCGGTGGTCTCCAACACCTCGCCCTGGAGCTTCATCGGCCCCCGGCCGGTCTGCCCGACCCCCTGGGCGAGCTTCGAGACGGGCCTGGACCTCCTGGGGCTCCAGCGCCTCGGCCTGCCGTCCATGCTCGGCCTGATGCCGCAGATCATGGGGACGCGCGACACCCTGCCGAGCGGCCGGCACCTGGTGCAGCTCCACGACGAGAAGGAGTTCACGCTGACCGCCGAGCGGCCGGTGGCCTTCCAGCTCGACGGCGACTATCTGGGAGAGGTCGAGCAGGTGATCTTCCGCTCTACCCCCAATGCGTTACAAGTACTGGCATAGCGGGTTACATATCGTCAATGTGTGACGTATCCGACACTCTTATCCCCCAAAACCTTTTACCAAACCTCTTGCCTGCACTCGGGGTAGCTGACACTCTCAGCAGTGACGTCGGAACGTAGGACCTTTGAGTGGCCACCTTTACTCTGAGGCCACCGGCGATCACCGCGAACACTCCCGGACCGACCCAGGACCGGGAGGTCGCTCGCGCTTGTTAGTGAAAGTCTTCACAAAGTGAGCCGTCGGAGCCGAGCAAGGGCTCCTCTTACGAAGGAGTGGACGCATGGACTGGCGCCACCGAGCTGCCTGCCGTGACGTGGACCCCGAGCTGTTCTTCCCGATCGGCAACACCGGCCCCGCCCTGATGCAGATCGAAGAGGCCAAGCAGGTCTGCCGTACGTGCACCGTGAGCGAGGCCTGCCTGAAGTGGGCTCTGGAGTCCGGGCAGGACGCCGGCGTCTGGGGCGGCCTGAGCGAGGACGAGCGCCGCGCCTTCAAGCGCCGCACGGCCCGCGCCCGCGCCCGCGCCACCGCCTGAGGCGCCACCCGCGTCTGAAGCGCCACCCGGAGCGCGGCCTGAGCGGCCCGACCGGCACGGGCCCCGGGACCGACCGGGGCCCCGCCGCGGCGCCCGCACCGCCGCCCCGGTCGCTCTCCGCGGACCGCGTCAGGCCCCCGGCAGGGGGATCGCCAGGGTGACCTCGGTCCCGCCGCCCTGGCGCGGCTCGATGGCCAGCCGCCCGGAGAGCTCCCCCACCACCAGGGTCCGCACGATCTGCAGACCCAGGCTGGTGGACGACTCGAGGTCGAACCCCTCGGGCAGGCCGGCGCCGTCGTCGGAGACGATCACGTCCAGCCGGTCGGCCTCCCTCGAGACGATCACCTGGAGCCTGCCCGGCCGCTGCGCCAGCCCGTGCTGGACCGCGTTCTGCAGCAGCTCGGTGAGGACCATCGCCAGCGGGGTGGCGATCTCCGACTTCAGCACCCCGAACGTCCCGACGCGGCGCGGCACCACCTGCGCCTCCGGGGCCGACACCTCACTGGCCATCGCGATCACCCGGTCGGCGATGTCGTCGAAGTCCACCTGCTCCTCGGGCGTGTGGGACAGCGTCTCGTGCACGATCGCGATCGACCCGACCCGGCGCACCGCCTCCTCCAGGGCCTCCCGCCCCTCCGGCACCTGCAGCCGCCTGGCCTGCAGCCGCAGCAGCGCCGCCACCGTCTGAAGGTTGTTCTTCACCCGGTGGTGGATCTCCCGGATGGTGGCGTCCTTGGTCATCAGCTCGCGCTCGCGCCGCCGCAGCTCCGTCACGTCGCGGATGAGCACCAGCGCGCCGATCCGCCCGCCCCCGACCACCAGCGGGATCGCCCGCAGCTGCACGACCGTGCCACCCGCCTCCACCTCGGTCTCCCGGGGCTCCCGGCCGCTCGCCACGATCATCAGGTTCTCGTTGATGGGCTCGTCGGCGTAGCAGAGCGTGGCGGTCGTACGGCCCAGCTCCGCGCCGACCAGGTCCGCGGTCAGCCCCAGCCGCCGGTAGGCCGACAGGGCGTTGGGCGAGGCGTAGGTCACCCGGCCCGCCCGGTCGAGCCGGAGCAGGCCGTCGCCCACGCGCGGCGAGCGCACCAGGATCGGCTCCGCACCGGAGAACGGGAAGCGGCCCTCGGCCACCATCTGGGCCAGGTCCGAGGCGCTCTGCAGGTAGGTGAGCTCCAGGCGGGACGGCGTGCGCGCCGACGACAGGTTCGTCGAACGCTGGATCACCCCGAGGTAGCGCTGCCCGGGAACCGCACCGTTCGCCGGCCCGCTGGGGGCGGCCCCGTTCGTGGCCCCGTTCGCCGCCCCGCCGACGGCGGACCCGCCGGACGCGGGCCCACCGGACGCGGGCCCGCCGAGCGCGAGCCCACCGGGCACGGACGCGCCGGGCGCGCATCCGCCGAGGGCGCCTCCGGCCGGGTCCGCCCGCCGTACCGGGATGGTCTCCTCCCGCACCGGGACGCCGGTGGACCAGTCGGGGTCGCCCTCACGGCAGATCCTCCGCTCGTCCCAGGCGGTGTCGATGAGCTCGCGCTCGCCCCTGGCGATGGTCGTGCCCACGACGTCGTCGTGGTAGACGGTGGGCCCGGTGGTGGGGCGCATCTGCGCGACCGCGATCCACCCCGACCCGTCCTTCAGGGGGATCCACAGGATGAGGTCGGCGAACGACAGATCGGCCAGGAGCTGCCAGTCGGAGACCAGCGAGTGCATCCACTCGAGGTCCGCATCGTCGAGCGCGGTGTGGCGAACCGCCAGGTCGCTAAGAGTCGGCACCCGTGCATCATGCGTTCTTTGCTGGCCTGAACGCGAATCGGCCGATCCGGAACTGCGAAGATGCCCCCATGGAGCAGACCCCGGATCCCCTGGCCCGCCTGCGGACCGCGGCCGAAGCACGGCGCGCGGCAGGACTGAGGCGCACCCTGCGCGCCCGCACGCCCGACGACGACGGCCTGATCGACCTGGCCTCCAACGACTACCTCGGGCTGGCCAGGGATCCGCGGCTGGCCGAGGCCGCCGTCGAGGCCACCCGCACCTGGGGCACCGGCTCCACCGGCTCCCGCCTGGTCACCGGCTCCACCGCACTGCACGCCCGGCTGGAGGAGGCGCTGGGCGCCTTCGCGGGCGCCGAGGACGCGCTGGTCTTCTCCTCCGGCTACCTGGCCAACCTGGCGGCCGTCGCGGCGCTGGGCGCGGGTGCGCTGGTGGTCTCCGACGCGGGCAACCACGCCTCGATCGTGGACGCCTGCAGGCTCTCCCGCTCCCGCGTGGCGGTCACCCCGCACGGGGACGCGGCCGCCGTGGAGAAGGCCCTGGCCGACCGCGCCGAGGAGCACGCGCTCGTCGTCACCGACGCGGTCTTCTCCGTGGACGGGGACCTGGCCCCGCTGGAGGAGCTGCACGCCGCGGCCGTACGGCAGGGCGCGCTGCTCGTGGTGGACGAGGCGCACTCGCTCGGTGTGGTGGGGTCCGGCGGACGGGGCGCGGTGCACGCCGCGGGTCTGGCCGGTGAACGGACGGTTGTGAGAACGGTCACACTGTCGAAGTCGCTGGGTTCCCAGGGCGGGGCCGTGCTGGGCGCGCCCGAGGTCGTGGAGGCCCTGGTGGACACGGGCCGCTCGTTCATCTTCGACACCGGGCTGGCCCCGGGCAGCGTGGCGGCGGCACTCGCCGCGGTCGATATCCTTCACCATCAGCCCGAACTGCCCGGACGCGTGCGGACCAGAGCGAGGGAGCTGGCCTCGATGGCCCGCGAACTCGGCCTGGAGACCGGCGAGCCGGCAGGTGCGGTCGTCCCCGTCGTCCTCGGCCGGCCCGAGACCGCGCTGCGGGCCGCCGCCATCTGTGCGGAACACGGAGTGCGGGCCGGATGCTTCCGGCCGCCCTCGGTGCCGGTCGGCCGCTCTTGCCTGCGGTTGACCGCGCGGGCCAATCTGAGTTCCGATGATCTCGCGGTGATCCGGGGTGCTCTCACCGCCGTCGCCGAGATGAAGGTGGGCAAGTGAGCGAACGCGGTGAGCGGGCCGGCCGGCACGGCGGGCCCGGCACGGCCGGCCGGGCGGGTTCCGCCCCTGCGGGCGAGGAGCTTCCATGACGGACGACTCCCCCCGGATCCCGAAGTACTACGACGTCAAGCGGAGTCTCCTCTCCCTCACCAAGAGCCTGCCGGCGGGCAGCGCGCTGCCTCCGGAGAGGACGCTCGCGGTCCGCTTCGAGACCTCGCGGACCACCGTGCGCCAGGCGCTGTCGGAGCTCGTGGTCGAGGGCCGCCTGGTCCGCATCCAGGGCAAGGGCACGTTCGTCGCGCAGCCGAAGGTCGCCCAGGTCCTCCAGCTCACCTCCTACACCGGCGACCTGCGGACCGTCGGTCTGGAACCCGACACCAAGATCCTGGACATCAGCTACGTCACGGCCGACGAGCCCCTGGCCCGCCGGCTGGCGATCAACCCCGGCGGGCGCGTGCTCCGCATCCACCGGCTCCGCCTGGCCAACGGCGAGCCGATGTCGATCGACACCACCCACCTGTCCGCCCGCCGCTTCCCCCGGCTCCGGCGGGAGCTGGAGGTGCACTCCTCGCTGTACGAGACGCTGCACAACGCCTACAACGTGCGGCTGATGGACGCCGAGGAGATCATCGAGACCGTGCTGGCGACGCCGTACGACGCCCAGGTGCTGAGCGTCGACGTCGGCCTGCCGATGCTGCTGCTCACCCGGCACGCCTTCGACGCCGACGGCAACCCCGTGGAGTGGGCGCAGTCGCTCTACCGCGGCGACCGCTACAAGTTCGTCACCCGCCTGCGCCGCCCCTGACGGGCGCCCGTCCGCGGCCCCGGCGGAGGCGTCCGCCCGTGCCGTCCCTGACGGGGGGCGCCCACCCGAGGCCCTGGCTAGGGCGCCCGCACGTCCCCGGCGGGGGCACCCGTCCGGCCCGCCCCCGACGGGAGCCTGCGGCACGCCGCCCCACCTCCGCGGCCGGGCTCCCCGTAGGCTGGGGCGGATGAGCATTCTCGTGGTCACCGGGACCGACACCGGGGTGGGGAAGACGGTCGTCACGGCCGCCGTGGCGGCGCTGGCGCGGGAGCGGGGATCGACCGTCGCGGTGGTCAAACCGGCCCAGACCGGCGTCGGCGAGAACGAACCCGGAGATCTGGACGACGTCATCCGCCTTAGCGGGGTGACGACCACGTTCGAGCTCGCCAGGTTCCCCGATCCCCTGGCCCCGGCCGCCGCCGCGCGCGTCGCGGGGCTGCCCCCGGTCTCCCTCGCGGAGGCGGCCGTGCGGATCAAGGAGCTGACCGAGTCGCACCGGCTGGTCGTCGTGGAGGGCGCGGGCGGGCTGCTCGTCCGCTTCGACGAGGAGGGGTTCACGCTCGCGGACCTGGCCCGGATGCTGCACGCGCCGGTGCTGGTGGTGGCCAGGGCCGCGCTGGGCACGCTCAACCACACCGCGCTGACGCTGGAGGCCGTGGCGGGCCGCGGTCTCGACCTGGCCGGCCTGGTGATCGGCTCGTGGCCGGCGGAGCCCGGCCTGGCCGAGCGGTGCAACGTGGCGGACCTGGAGATGCTGGCCGCCCGGCCGCTGGCGGGCGTCCTCCCCGAGGGGGCCGGCGGGCTGGACCGCGAGTCCTTCGCCCGGGTGGCGCGCTCGGGGCTGAGCCCGGTCCTGGGCGGCGGGTTCGACCCCGCCGCCTTCAGGAGCGCCCTTACGCTTTCCCCGTAGCCGTCACCGCAGAGTGGAGTCAGAAGTTGAGCGACATCCTCGAGATCGCCCGGGTGCAGGTCCTGGATGAGGGCCGGGGCCTCGGCACCGCCCAGGCGCTGGAGTGCCTGAAGCTGCCCGACGACCGCCTGGCCGACCTCCTGGCCCTCGCACACGAGGTGCGGATGAAGTGGTGCGGCCCGGAGGTGGAGGTCGAGGGGATCGTCTCCCTCAAGACCGGCGGCTGCCCCGAGGACTGCCACTTCTGCTCCCAGTCGGGGCAGTTCCCCTCCCCGGTCCGCGCCGCCTGGCTGGACATCCCGTCGCTCGTCCAGGCGGCGAAGGAGACGGCGGCGACCGGCGCCACCGAGTTCTGCATCGTGGCCGCGGTGCGCGGGCCCGACCGGCGCCTCATGGACCAGGTCCGCGAGGGCGTGGCGGCGATCCGGGAGGCGGTCGACATCAACGTCGCCTGTTCGCTGGGCATGCTCACCCGGGAGCAGGTGGAGGAACTGGCCGCCCTCGGCGTGCACCGCTACAACCACAATCTGGAGACCGCGCGGTCGCACTTCGGCAAGGTCGTCACCACCCACACCTGGGAGGAGCGCTGGGACACCTGCCTGATGGTCCGCGAGGCCGGCATGGAGCTGTGCTGCGGCGGCATCGTGGGCATGGGCGAGACGCTGGAGCAGCGGGCCGAGTTCGCCGGGCAGCTCGGCGAGCTGGCGCCCGACGAGGTCCCGCTCAACTTCCTCAACCCGCGTCCCGGCACGCCGTTCGAGCGGTTCCCGCTGCTGGAGGGGAGCGAGGCGCTCAAGACGATCGCGACCTTCCGGCTGGCGCTGCCGCGCACGATCCTGCGCTACGCCGGCGGGCGTGAGCTGACCCTGGGCGACCTGGGGACCCGGGACGGCATGCTCGGCGGGATCAACGCGATCATCGTCGGCAACTACCTGACCACCCTCGGCCGCACCGCCGAGCAGGACCTGGGCCTGCTGGCGGACCTGCGGATGCCGATCAAGGCGCTCTCCGACACGCTGTGACCCGGCCGCCCGCCCCGGTCATCGGAAAGTAGCGGAAGGGTAACCGTCCGCATCTCCGATCTCGATGCGCACGCGTGTGACAGGGGGGAATCTGGGGAGGTAGAAGGCCACGAACACCCCCGAGCAACTCCCCTGTCCGGCTAAGTGACTGACTGGTAGGTTTCGCGGTATGGAGTCCCCCAAGCACGCCGGTGACATCGCGGTCGCCGTCTCCAAGGCCTACGGCATCGAAACCATGTTCACCCTGTCCGGCGGGCACGTCTTCCCGCTCTACGACGGGGCGGTGCACGAAGGCGTGTCCATCCTCGACGTGCGGCACGAGCAGAGCGCGGTCTTCGCCGCCGAGGCCACCGCCCGGCTGACCCGCAAGCCCGGCCTGGCCGTGCTCACCGCGGGACCCGGCGTCACCAACGGCGTCAGCGGCGTGGCCACCGCGCACTTCAACGGCTCCCCCGTCGTCGTCATGGGAGGGCGGGCCCCCCGGTCCCGCTGGGGCTCCGGAGCGCTGCAGGAGATGGACCACCCGCCGCTGCTCGCGCCGGTCACCAAGCTCGCCTTCACCGGCTCGGGCGCCGACTCCGTCGGGCAGGACGTCGAGATGGCCTTCCGCACGGCCATCGCCCCGCACCGGGGCCCGGTCTTCCTCGACTTCCACATGGACGACCTGTTCGCCCCGGCGGCCGAGCACCACACCGAGACGCTCACCCCCTCGCCGCTCGAACCCGACGCGGGCGCCCTCGCGCAGATCGCCAGGCTGCTCGCCGAGGCCGAGCGGCCGATCCTGGTGCTCGGCTCCGACGTGTGGATGGACCGCGCCGAGGAGGTCGCCCGGAGCTTCGCCGAGGAGTACCGCCTGCCGGTCATCCCCAACGGCCAGGGCCGCGGCATCCTGCCCGCCGGGCACGAGCTGCTGGTCAACCGCGCCCGGGGCCTGGCCTTCTCCCAGGCCGACCTGGTGATCGTGGCGGGCACCCCGCTGGACTTCCGGCTCGGCTACGGCTGGTTCGGCGGCAAGGAGGGCGCGCCGCTCGCCAAGGTGGTGCACCTGACCGACGCGCCGTCGCAGGTCGCCACGCACATGAAACCCGTCGGGGCCGCCGCCGGCGACCTGTCCCTGGTCTTCTGGGGCCTGAACTCGGCGTGCGCCGAGGCGGGCGTCTCCCCCAAGACCTACGCCCCGTGGCTGTCGACCCTGGCCGAGGCGTCCAGGGCGGCCATCGCCGGGGACGTCCAGCTGCTGGAGTCCGCCTCCGACCCGATCCACCCGATGCGGATCTACGGTGAGCTGGGCAGGATCCTCGCCGACGACGCCGTGGTGATCGGCGACGGCGGCGACTTCGTCTCCTACGCGGGCAAGTACGTCGAGCCCCGCCAGCCCGGCAACTGGCTCGACCCGGGCCCCTACGGCTGCCTGGGCACCGGCCTGGGCTACGCGATCGCCGCCCGGCTGGCCCGGCCCTCCTCGCAGGTCGTGCTGCTCCTCGGCGACGGCGCGGCCGGTTTCTCGCTGATGGACGTCGACACGCTCGTACGGCACCGCCTGCCGGTCGTGATGATCTGCGGCAACAACGGCATGTGGGGTCTGGAGAAGCACCCCATGCAGATGCTCTACGGCTACGACGTGGCCGCCGAGCTCCAGCCGCAGTGCCGCTACGACCAGGTGGTGACCGCCCTGGGCGGCGGCGGTGAGCTCGTCACCGACCCGTCGCAGATCGGTCCCGCGCTGCGCCGCGCGTTCGACTCCGGCGTGCCGTACATGGTGAACATCGCCACCGACCCGTCCGTCGCCTACCCGCGCACCACCACCGGCGTGTGAGGCCTCCCGCCGGGATGCTCCGGGCCCCTGCGGACCGGGCCTTCCGGCGGGTCAGCCCTTGGTCGCCGCGGGCGTGGGGGTCGGCGTCGAACCGCCGGCGCACGGCACGGCGTCCGCGAGCAGCTCGACCGGGACCCGGGGGTCCAGCATCTCCCCCGCGGAAGGGTGCTGCTGGTAGACGATCCAGCACTTCTGCGCGTCGGACCCGCCGCTGTACTCGGGCCGCGCCTTGAGCCCGGCGGCCTTGAGCTGCTGGAGCGCCGCCGCGAGCGGCAGCTGGGTGACGTTCGGCACCTTCTTCTTCGCCATCGGCGTCGGGGTCGGGGTCGGGGTGCCCTTCGTGGGGGTGGGTTTCGGAGAGGCCTTCGTCGGAGTGGGGGTCGGAGTCGGCTCCGGGCTCTCCTCGGGCTCCGTGGGCGTCGGGTCCGGGACCGGCTGGCTCTGCCTCACGGTGGGCCGGGGAGTCCGCGTCGCGCGCTTCGACGGGCTCTTCGTCGGCTCGGTGTCTGCCGGCTTCGCCGCCGGGCCGGGGGTCGCCCTGGTGTGGTTCACCGGCGGCACCTCGGAACTCGCCGCCATGGTGTTGATCGCCACCGCGACCAGTCCGGCGCAGACCACGACCGCGCCCGCCGAGGCCATGGCCAGCAGCCCGCCCCGGCGCTTGGGCTTCTGCGCACGGCGGCCCCGCCTCCCGGCGGAGAGCTCGGTGGGCGTGCCGGGCGGCGCCGGCGAGGCCGCCTGCCATCCGGCCGTCGGCTGCGCGGCCGCGCTCCAGCCGGTCTCGGGGTACGGACCGTCCTGCCGGGGAGCGGGGCCCTGGCCGGACGGTCCGTGGACGGCTCCGGCCGCCGTCTGCTGAACCGGCGGAAGCGCCGTCGCCCCGGTCTCCGGGCCGGCCATCGACTGCCGCGCGGCGGTGCTCATCGCGGCGGCGCTGGGGAAGCGCCGGGCGGGGTCCTTGGACAGGGCCCGCTCCACCAGGGCCCGGATCGCGGGCGGGATGCGCTCGGGGAGCGGCGGCGGAGCCTCCCGGATGTGCTTGAGCGCGATCGTGACCGGGCTGTCGCCGTCGAAGGGCCGCTGGCCCGCCAGGCACTCGTAGGCGACCACGCCCAGGGCGTAGATGTCCACCGCGGGGGTGACCGGCGCGCCCTCGGCCTGTTCGGGCGCGCAGTAGGAGGCGGTGCCGAGCACCATGCCCGCGTCGGTCAGCCGGCTGGCGGCGTCGGACCTGGCGATGCCGAAGTCGGTGAGCACGAGCGTGCCGTCGGACCGGACCAGCAGGTTTCCGGGCTTGACGTCCCGGTGGACGATGCCCTGGTCGTGGACCGCCTGCAGGGCCGAGGCCGCCTGGGCGATGAGCTCCATCGCGGCGCCGGGGGCGATGCTGCCCAGCCTGCCGAGCAGCCGGTCGAGCGGCTCGCCGTCCACGAACTTCATCACCAGGTATGCCGTCGCCCCCGCGCCGGGCACCTCGTGGACCCCGTAGTCGTAGACGTCGACGACCCCCGGGTGGTTGATCGTCGCCATCGCCCGGGCCTCACCCTGGAACCTCACCAGGAACCCCGGATCGTCGGTGCGGCCCGGAAGCAACACCTTCACGGCGACGGTGCGGGCCAGGACCGTGTCCTCGCCGCGCCACACTTCGCCCATGCCGCCGGCACCGATGCGGGTATCTAAGCGATACCGCCCGGCCAGCGTCGTGCCTTGGGCCACCATGACTACTCCCCCGTAACCCTCTCCACTCCCACCCCAGGGTTCTCCAACAAAGCGGATTTGTATCGCGGCAACGTCACGGCAGCATAACGAAGGCCTGTATGCCGTTTGCCCGCTCGCTGTGGGACGAGCGGCAGCATGACACAAAAGTCCAAACTTTGGGGGTATTTACATATTTTGCCACGTCCAGCCGGACGACCCGGTCCCCAAGGGTGCTCCGTCCCGCCACGACGGGTCCGGCGCCGGTGCCGGTGAGCCCCGCACCCTGCGGCGGAGCGGCCCGCGCGCCTCGCGGGCCGGGTCATCCGTTGAGCGTGCCGTGCTCCACGCACCGGGCCGACCAGCCCAGCGGCGTCACCTGGACCACCATCCGGCGTCGGCAGCGGGAGCAGTAGCGCGGCGGCTCCATCGTCCGCGCGGCGAGGCAGGACGCGTGCTCGCCCGCATCGGCCGGGAGACCGCAGTGATCGCAGTATGAGGTCACGGCTCAGACCCTATGCTGGCGCGCATGACGCTCGCTCCCGGTCTGCGCTCCCGGCTGCTCATCATGGTGGAGAAGGAGGACACCGCCGTGAAGGTCGGCAGCGGCGACGTCCCCGTGCTGGGCACTCCCCGCCTGCTCGCCCTCGCCGAACGCGCCACCGTCCAGGCGGTCGCGGACGTCCTCGGGCCCGGCCAGACCTCCGTGGGCACCCGGGTCGTCCTGGAGCACCTGGCGGCCAGCCCGATCGGCGCCCACGTCGAGATCTCCGCCGAGCTCACCGAGGTCGACGGCCGCCGGCTGGTCTTCGCCTTCACCGCCCGCGACGGGCGGGCGACCGTCGCGACGGGGACGATCGAGCGCGTGGTCGTCGACCGCGAGCGCTTCCTCGCCAAGCACGCCCGCTGACCGCGCCCGCCGCACCCCGGCCGGCCGCCTCCCGCACGGCGCGGCTCCGGCCGGGGACTACTCGATGACGGCGATGAGATCGCCCTCCTGGATGACGTCCCCCTCGGCCACCTTGAGCTGTGCCACCACACCGTCGTCCTCCGCGATGACCGGGATCTCCATCTTCATCGACTCCAGGATGACCAGGGTGTCGCCGTCCTCCACGGCGTCGCCCTCCTTGACGAGCACCTTCCAGACGTTCGCCACCATCTCCGCGCGTACTTCAGCCACCGGGAACTCCCATCACTGTCACTGTCAACGATCGCGCCCGCTCCGGCCTCCGCCGGAGTGGGGACGGGTCATGCCGCGCCGTACGCGCCCGCTCCTCCGTGCCCGGCCCGCCGCCCGCACCTTCCAACTGTGCCAGAACGATCAGGCCCTCATGCGGGACACCAGTCCGGTGTCGTAGTCGCCGGAGACGAACTCGGGGTGCTCCAGCAGCTCGGCGCAGAACGGCAGGTTGTTCTTGGGGCCCTCGACCAGGAAGCCCGCCACCGCCTTGCGGGCGCGCTCCAGGGCCTCGTCCCGCGTCCGGCCGAAGACGCACAGCTTGGCCATGAGCGGGTCGTAGAACGGCGTGACCGTGTTGCCGGCGGCGTAGCCGGAGTCGATCCGCACGCCCTCCCCGGACGGCTCCTCCCACACGTCGATCCTGCCGGGCCCGGGGAAGAACCGCTTGGGGTCCTCGGCGTAGACCCGGAACTCGATCGCGTGCCCGGCGGGGGCCACCCGCAGGTCCACCGCCTCGCCCGCGGCGATCCGCAGCTGCTGCTCCACCAGGTCCACGCCGGTGACCAGCTCGGTGACGGGGTGCTCGACCTGGAGCCTGGTGTTCATCTCCAGGAACACGAAGTCCTGCGCGTCCGCGTCGACCAGGCACTCCACGGTCCCGGCGCCCAGGTAGCCGACGGCCTCGCCCGCCCGCACGGCCGCGGCCAGCATGCGCTCGCGCAGCTCCGGGGTGATGCCGGGGGACGGGGTCTCCTCCACGACCTTCTGGTGGCGGCGCTGCACCGAGCAGTCCCGCTCGCCCAGCGCGACGACCCTGCCGTCCGGCAGACCGAGGATCTGCACCTCGACGTGGCGGGCGCGCTCGATGTAGCGCTCGAGCAGGATCGCGGGACCGCCCCCGGCTCCGCCGAACCGCGCCGCGGCGCGCGCGGCGGTCTCGAAGGCCTTGGCCAGCCCCGCCTCGTCGTGGGCGACGCCCATCCCGATGCCGCCGCCGCCACCGGCCGCCTTGACCATGACCGGGTAGCCGATCCCGGCCGCGGCGGCCACGGCCTGCTCGAGATCGGCGACCGGCTCCCTGGTCCCGGCCGCGACGGGCACGCCCGCGGCCTCCATCAGGTTGCGGGCGTTGATCTTGTCACCCATCCGCTCGATCGCCTCGGGCGAGGGGCCGATCCAGACCAGCCCCGCGTCGATCACGGCACGCGCGAAGTCCGCGTTCTCGGAGAAGAAGCCGTATCCGGGGTGGACCGCCTGCGCGCCGGAGGCGCGGGCGGCCTCGATCACCTTGCCCCCGTCGAGGTAGCTCTGCGCGGGATTGGCGGGACCCAACAGGATCGCCTCGTCGGCCTCCTGCACGAACGGCAGGTCCGCGTCGGCCTCGGAGTACACCGCGATGGCCCTCGCCCCCATGCGGCGGACCGTGCGGATGACGCGCCGGGCGATTTCGCCTCGGTTCGCGACCAGGACAGACTCGAACACGTAGTGGCCCCTTTCGACCGCTCCACCCTATGGCCGAGATCTCGGCACAGCCTTTCGCCCGACGCCACTGATCACAGCGGCGCGAACTGTAGGAAACTTACAATGCTCGGGGCGGGAAACCCCGGTGCGACAAGCCGTGAGAGCCCACCTCGTGAGCGGATCAGTAGCGGGCGAGACGCCCGGTGACCCGCGCCAGCGCCTCGACGACGGCCGGGTCGTACTCCACTCCGGAGCCGAGGCGGAGCCGTTCCAGCGCGGCCCCCGCCCGGTCCCGGTCGGTGGAGCCGCCGACCAGGTCGTCGTAGGCGTTGGCGGCCTTGATGATGCGGCTCGACAGCGGCGGCGCCGTGCCGCAGGGCTCGCACTGGCGGCGGACGATCTCCGCCACCCGGTCCAGCACCCCCGTCTGACGGATCACCTCGGCGCCCAGCTCGGCGATGCGGCGCGCCTGCTCCGGATCGGTGAGCACGGTCGCGCCGCCGGGGATCGGGTCGCGGAGCGAGAGCTGGCCGATGTCGTGCATGAGCGCGGCGTACTCCAGCTCCAGCAGTTCGGGCTCCGCCATGCCCAGCTCCCGCCCGGCGGCGACCGACAGGCGGCTCACCCGGCGCGAGTGTCCCGGCTCGACGTAGCCGGCCACCTCGGTCACCTGCGAGAGCGCCCGCACGGTCTGCAGGTAGGTGGCCCGGATCCCCGCGTACTTGCGGAAGGCCACCTGGGTCACCAGCAGCGGAGCGGCGAAGACCAGCAGCGCGGCCATGTCCATGCTGTGCGAGGCGAGCGCCAGCAGGACGCCGGAGGCCGCCACCGCGGTGCCCAGCGGGGCGGCCATCCGCAGCTCGTCGCGGACGGCCACCGCGAACGCGGCACGCACCTGCTCCGCCCGCAGGACGGCCGCCAGCAACACGTCCACCAGCACCGTCACCAGGATCAACGCGGTCATCACGCCCAGCGCCGGCGTCCAGCTCCCGCCGGGCGGGAGGGTCGTCAGGTGGAGCGGCTCGGCCAGCGGGCGGTAGGCGATGGCCAGCAGGGAGCCGGTGAGGAGCCTGCGGGCCAGCGCGTCGAGCTGCGGCGGGCGCCCGACCGCCAGGTGCGGCAGCGCCCCGGCCACCATCCCGACCGCCGTCACCGCGACGACCTGCAGGGCGGGATGCTCCGCCCGGGTGGTCCCCACGTCCAGCAGCAGGGTGTAGCCGAGCGCCGCGGCGGCTCCGATCGGAGCCACCTCCCGGTTGCCCGGCATGGTGAGCCTGGCCAGTTCCCCCGCCGCGATCAGCGCGCCGAACCCGATGGCGAACTCGGCCTGGACCAGCCCCACCGCCGCCGTGTACGCCACGCCCGCCAGCGCCATCAGGCCCGCCGCGGAGATGAGCAGGACCTGCCCGGAGTCGAGCCGCCGGAACGCCCGCGCGGCCGTGAGGGCGGCCGTGCCCGTCATCGCTCGGTCCCCGTGGTCACGTCCGACACCACCTGGATCGGGGCGGTCGGGTCGTCGTGGTCCTTGGTGGTGGTCTCCGCCGCGTCCGCCGGCGGGGCCGCCACCTTGCACGGCGGTTCCCACCCCTGGCGGTCCAGGGCGCGCAGGAAGGCGTTCACCATGACCGGGTCGAACTGGGCGCCCGCCCCCTTGCGCAGCTCCTCCGTGGCGACCTCGACCGACCGCGCGTTGCGGTAGGAGCGGTCGGAGGTCATCGCGTCGAAGGCGTCGGCCACCGCGATGATCCGGGCGAACTCCGGGATCTCGTCGCCGGCCAGCCCCATCGGGTAGCCCCTGCCGTCCTGCCGCTCGTGGTGGTGCATGATCCCGGCGAAGGCCTCGTCCAGGAAGTCGATGCCCCGCACGATCTCCAGTCCCCGCATCGGGTGGAGCTGGATGGCGGCGAACTCCTCCTCGGTGAGCGGCCCCTCCTTCTGCAGCACCTTCGTCGGCACGCCCAGCTTGCCCACGTCGTGGAGCATCCCGGCGTAGCGGATCGCGCGCAGCCGCTCCGAGCCCATCCCGATCTCCTCGGCGATCATCCCGGAGGCCCGGGAGACGCGGGTGCAGTGTCCGCGGGTGTAGTAGTCCTTCGTCTCCACCGCCTGGCAGAGCGCGGCGATCGTGGCGTCGTAGGAGCGCTGCTGGGCGAGGTACTGGCCGAAGGCCCAGCGGGCGACGAACAGCGGGATCAGCACCAGCACCGCCGCGATCGAGTTGACCGTCGTCCAGAGCCCGGCGATCAGCAGCCCGAAGGTGGCGTATCCCAGGTAGGAGACCATGAACTGGGCCAGACCGCGCAGCGGGACCTGGTCGGCCTGGCCGGTCGCCGCCAGGACCAGCGCGATCAGCACGAAGTTCAGCGGCACGAACACCGCCGCCGCGCCCGCGAACGGCACGATCAGGTCGCTGAACGCGATGCCCCCCACCCCCGGCACCCCGGCGGGCCGGCCGAGCAGGCTCTCGTAGACCCAGCCCGCGACGTGACCGCAGATCGCGAACTGCGCGCCGTTGAACAGCCGCTTCACCAGCGGCAGCCCCGGGCGCACGCTGAGCACGGCCGTCATGCCGACGAGCGCCGCGCCCTCGGGACCCGTCAGCACCACCGCGGCGAGCGCGGCCGAGAAACTGACCGAGACCGCGGCCTGCCTGACGCTGAGCAGCGTCGGCATCGACTCGCACACCAGGAACAGCAGGGCCAGCACCAGCAGGGTGGACCATTCGAGCTGCTCGATCCTGCCGTTCCCGGCCAGACCGTGGACGAGCAGCCCGAAGGCCGTCCCGATCACGGCGACAAGGTAGACCTTGGCAAACCATGGCAGTCCACGCAATGCGGCCACCCTAGGGGTCCTACGGGCGCGTGTTCAGGTCCAGGAGATCCCCGGGTGCGCCCGGCTGACCGTTTCCTTCGACATGCGCTGCCTCCACGTTGATTTCGCGTCTCAGGCTACAGAAGCGAATCAGATCCGGCAGGACGGACCGGTAATCGCAAGCAAAGCGTAACCAACCCAGCACGAGGAGTTGGCCGACGGAGCCGGCCCGGGTGCCGTGCGCCGTCATCCCTGCCGGGCTGCGGAGCGGCTCATCGCCCATTCGACGGTGCGCTTCAAACCGGTCGCCAGATCCGTCCGGGGCCGCCAGCCGAGCGCCTCGGTCGCGGGGGCGGGGTCGACCGCCATCGCCGGCAGGTCTCCCAGCCGTGCGGGCGCGCTCCCCGGCTCGTCGGCCGCCCCGGCCGCCGTCGCGACCAGGGTGTGCAGCTCCCGGTCGGTGGTCTGCACCCCGGTGCCCAGGTTGAACCGGCCGCCGCCGCCCGCCGCCCCGCACGCGCGGGCGAAACCGTCCACCACGTCGTCGACGTAGACGTAGTCGCGCGTCTGCGTGCCGTCGCCGTAGACCACGGTGGGGGCCCCGTTGAGCAGCGCGTCGGTGAAGATCGCGACCACCCCGGCCTCGCCCTCGGGCGACTGGCGGGGACCGTAGACGTTGGAGAGCACCAGGGTGGTGTAGTCGATGCCGTGCAGCGCCTTGAAGGTCGCGAGATAGACCTCCGCGCTCAGCTTCGAGGCGGCGTACGGCGAACGCGGGTCGGTCGCGGCGTCCCCGGGGACCGGGATGACCGCGGGACGGCCGTACACCGCGACGGAGGAGGCGAAGACGACCTTGCGCGTGCCGCCCCGGCGGGCGGCGGACAGGACCGCGGCGGTGCCCTCCACGTTGAGCCGGGCGTCGCGGACCGGGTCCGCCACGCTCTTGCGCACGCTGATCTGCGCGGCGAGGTGGCAGACCACCTCCGGCCGGAAGTCGGCGGCCAGACCGGCCAGCGCGGGGTCGAGGATGTCCATCTCGTGCAGGCTGAAGCGCGGGTCCCCCTCCGCTCCGGCCAGGTTGCGCCGGCTCCCCGAGGACAGGTCGTCCACGACCCCGACCTCGTGGCCGTCCGCCAGCAACCGGTCCACCAGGTTCGACCCGATGAACCCGGCCCCTCCGGTGACGAGCACCCGCATGCCGACCCCCGTTCTCGTTGCCTGGCCGCGACCGGGCTCCCGCGGGACCCTCACCCCTTCCGGGGAGGGCTCACCCGCGTGCCCGCGCGGCCGCCGTCGTACGAGAGATCCTAGGGGTCAGGTCGCCAGCTCGCCGCGGACCTGATCGATCCGGTCGCGGATCCTGGCGCGCAGGTCCTCGGGCGCCGCGTCGCAGCCGCAGTGCCTGGCCACCAGCTGCTTGACCACCTGGTCCAGGCCGTACTCCCGCAGGCAGGGGCCGCACTCGTCCAGGTGCTGCCGGATGTCGGCGCAGTCGCCCTCGTCGAGCTCGCCGTCGAGGTAGGTGTAGACCTTGTCCAGGACCTCGCGGCAGTCCGTGTCGTGGTGGTTTCCACAGCTCACTTTGCACCCTCCGCAGGAACCAGGCCACGCTCCCGGGCGTAGTCCTCGAGTTGCGTCCGCAGCTGACGGCGGCCACGGTGGAGCCGCGACATCACGGTCCCGATGGGGGTCCCCATGATCTCGGCGATCTCCTTGTAGGGGAAGCCCTCCACGTCGGCGAGGTAGACCGCGATCCGGAAGTCCTCCGGGAGCGCCGCCAGCGCGTCCTTGACGTCGCTGTCCGGCAGGTGGTCGAGCGCCTCGATCTCGGCGGACTTCAGTCCCGTCGAGGTGTGCGACTCCGCCCTCGCCAGCTGCCAGTCCTCGATCTCCTCGGTGCCGGCCTGCTTGGGCTCCCGCTGCTTCTTGCGGTAGCTGTTGATGAAGGTGTTGGTGAGGATGCGGTAGAGCCACGCCTTGAGGTTCGTGCCCTCCTGGAACTGATGGAAGGAGGCGAAGGCCTTGGCGAAGGTCTCCTGGAGGAGGTCCTCCGCATCCGCGGGATTCCTGGTCATCCGGAGCGCGGCGGAGTAGAGCTGGTCGAGGTAGGGCATCACGTCCCGCTCGAACCGCTCGCTCCGCTGTTCCAGAGTCTCCGCATCTGTCGCAGGGACCGGACCCACCCCCTTAAGATCTCCGGAGTCCGGCTCACGCGGGACACCGTACTGAGCGGAGGATACCCGCTCGCCACGGAAAGCCCGGTCACCGGGGCGGACGACGGGTTCGATCAACGCGAGCATTCGCTTGCCAACCTCCCGGAAGGGTGTGCGCCGTTCGTTGGCAACACGCCCGTCCGGCCGTCTGTTCCCTCAAGATGGAAGGTGACGAACAACCCGGTACGGGGAAAAACATACGTACCGGCAGGTAGCTTCAGACCACCGGAACCCCGACGCCAGGAGCCGCTTGTGCTGCCCATCCCGGCCGAAGAGCTGAACGGCTCAGGAACGCTCGGGCCGTACTGGACCTTTTACCGCGCGGTCGTCGCCGAGCAGCTGAACCGCTGGCTCCCCCGGAGCCCCTCCGTCGTCCTCGACCTCTCCCGCGGCCAGGGCCGCTGGTCCGCGCAGGCCGCCCGGGCCGGGCACCGGGTGATCGAGGTGGTCGACTTCCGCCGGGCGGTGGCGGTGGAGGGCCAGCCCGTCCTGCGCGACGCCGAGCGGGTCCGCCAGGTCCGCTCCGACGACCTGCGCTTCCTCCCCGACGGCAGCGTCGACGCCGTGCTCGCCGAGGACCGGTCGATGTCCCTGGAGCTCATGGCCGAGTCCGCGATCGCCGACGTCGCCCGGGTGCTGCGCCCCGGCGGGCGGGCGCTCGTCTGCGTCGACTCCCTGGTGCTGGGGATGGCGATCCTCGCCGAGCAGAACTACTGGGCCCACCTGCGCCAGACCAGCGAGGTCATGCTCGTGCCCTGGCCCGACGGGAGCATCACCCGCTGCTTCAGCAGCGCCCAGCTGCGCGAGCTGCTCACCGACGCCGGGCTGGAGGTCGAGTGGATACGGCCCCGCACGGTGCTGTCCCCCTCGACGGTCGACCACGTCCTCGCGGCCGACTCCCGCGCGCTGAACTGGCTGGTCCGCACCGAGCTGGAGGCCCACCCGGACGACGACGACACCGTGGGCATCCACCTGGTCGCCAGCGCCCGGCGGGTCTGAGGCCCGGCGGCCCCGCCGGGCCGGTGGTGGACGGCCGATCGGCGGGGCGGGCCGGCGACGGACCGCGGGCCTGCGACGGCAGGGAGGTCGGCGACGGCCGGGAGATCCACGACGACCGGAAGGTCAGCGGCGGCGTTCTCTGCGGGACTGGCACTGCACGCACCGGGAGGCCTCGGGGCGCGCCTCCAGCCTGCCCTCCGGCACCGGCCGGCCGCAGTCCACGCACAGGCCGTAGCACCCGTCGTCGATCCGCCTGAGCGCTTCCAGGATCGAACGGCGGTGCCGGGTGGCCACCTCCAGCATGGCCTGGTTGCGGTCCGCGTCGACCAGGTCGGACCCGGCGTCCGCCGCCGAGCGGTCGCGCAGGCCCGCGGGGTCCCCCCGCAGGATTCCGATGGAGCGGTCGAGCTCGCTGAGCATGCTCTCCAGGCGCACACGCGCGGTCGCGTCGTTCACGGACCCGCACCTCCGGGACGTGGGGGCGGCCTTCGGCGGGATTCCCCGGATCTCCCGCCGGGCACGAGGGGTGGGCTCCCCCGGCGTCCCCGGACCGCGTCGCCGCGGGGGTTCGGCCGGAGGATTCGCTTTCCTCACCGGATGCCCGCTCCGCACGCTTCTTACACCGGCCACCAGCCGTTTTCCCGGACGGCCCCGGCGCTCCCCCTCACTCCTCCGGCAGCGCCTCGATCAGCTCGGGCCCGTTGTTGCGGACCGAGTTCACCGCGGTGGAGACGGGATGGGCCACCAGCCCCGTCGAGCCGGCCGGGATGAGGAACCCCTGCGTGTCGGGCACCCCGGGATCGAGCCACTCGCCCCACCGGTCGCGCTCGATCAGCATCGGCATGCGGTCGTGCACCCTGCCCGCCGCGTCGACGGCGGAGGTGGTGATGATGGTGCACGTCACGAGCCAGGCGTCCGGGTCGTCGTCGGGCCGGCCCCGGTCGCGCCAGAACTCGTACAGCCCCGCCATCGCCATGATCCCGCCGTCCGCCGGCCGGATGTAGTGGGGCTGCTTCTTCGGCCTGCCCCTGGCGTCGGTCTCCTCCAGCACGGCCCACTCGTAGTAGCCGTCGGCCGGGACCAGGCACCGGCGCTCCTTGAACGCCCTGCGGAACGAGGGCTTCTCCGTCACGGTCTCCACCCGCGCGTTGATCATCTTGGAGCCGATCGCCGGGTCCTTCGCCCAGGACGGGACCAGCCCCCAGCGCATGACGCGGAGCTGGCGCACCGCCCGGCCGCCCTCGGCGTCGCCCTTCGGTGCCCGGCTGAGCACGGTGTAGACCGGTTTGGTCGGCGCGACGTTGTAGTCGGGCCGGAGCTCGGAGCCGTCGGCCCCGTCGACCTCGACCTCGAACTCCTCCAGCAGCTGCTGCTTACCCCGCGCAGACGCGAATCTCCCGCACATGTCCCCACTCTGCCACCTCCCTCCGCCTCCCGGGCGTCCCCTCCGCCACTCCGGCCCCTCCTCCCGCCACCCCTCCACCGCTCCGGCCCCTCCTCCCGCGGCCCCGCGTCCGACACCCCCGCTCCGCCGCCCACGGCGTTTCCCGCCCGGCGGGCCGGTCTCGGTAGGCTCATCACATGTCGTCCGCTCCGCTGTGGCCCGCCCCGACCGCGACCGAACCCGTCCACGCGACCGTCCCGGTGCCGGGATCGAAGTCCGTGACCAACCGCGCGCTGCTGCTCGCCGCGCTGGCCGACGGCCCCGGCACCGTACGGCTGGCGCTGCGCAGCCGCGACTCCGATCTGATGGCCGACGCCCTGCGCGCGCTCGGCACCACGATGACCTCTTCCAACGAGGGTGGCTCCAGCCTCGACTGGGCGGTCGTCCCCGGGCCGGTCACCGCCGGGGGGCGGATCGACGTGGGCCTCGCCGGCACCGTGATGCGCTTCGTGCCGCCGATGGCCGCGCTGGCCGACGGCGAGGTCTCCTTCGACGGCGACCCGCACGCGCGCAAGCGCCCGATGGGCGTGATCCTGGCCGCGCTGCGCGCCCTGGGCGCGCAGGTCACCGGAGACGCGCTGCCGTTCACCGTGCGGGGACCGCTGACCGGCGGGGAGGTCGTGCTCGACGCGTCCGGCTCCTCGCAGTTCCTCTCCGGTCTGCTGCTGGTCGCCGCCCGGTTCCCCAAGGGGGTGACGGTCCGGCACTCCGGACCGCCCATCCCGTCGCAGCCGCACATCCGGATGACGCTCCAGATGCTCCGCGAGCGCGGTGTGCACGTCGACGACTCCGAGCCGGACGTCTGGCGGGTCGAGCCCGGCCCGATCCGGGCCACCGACTTCACCGTGGAGCCCGACCTGTCCAACGCGGCGCCGTTCCTGTCGGCCGCGATGGTCGCCGGCGGCACGGTCGTCATCCCCGGCTGGCCCGCCGAGACGACGCAGCCCGGCGACCAGCTCCGCGGGCTCCTGGCCGGCATGGGCGCGTCCGTCGCGTTCACCGCCGACGGGCTGGCGGTCACCGGCACCGGCCGGATCTCCGGCATCGACGCCGACCTGCGCGACGTCGCCGAGCTGACCCCGACGATCGCCGCCCTGGCGGCCCTGGCCGACTCCCCCAGCCGGATCCGGGGCGTCGCGCACATCCGCGGGCACGAGACCGACCGGCTGGCCGCGCTGGTCGCCGAGATCAACGCGCTGGGCGGTGACGCGAACGAGACCGACGACGGGCTGGAGATCCGGCCCCGCCCGCTCACCGGCGGGGTGTTCCACTCCTACGCCGACCACCGCATGGCCACGGCCGGCGCGGTGATCGGCCTGGCCGTACCCGGGGTGCTGGTGGAGGACATCGCCACCACGGGCAAGACCCTGCCGGAGTTCGCCTCGATGTGGGCGCGGATGTTGGGAGGCGACCGCTGAGGAAGCGGCAGTACGACGAGGACGACGTCAGGGTCCGGCCGGGCAAGGGCTCCCGGCCCCGGACCCGGCTCCGTCCCGCGCACGAGGACGCGGTCGAGGGGTTCGTCGTGGCGGTCGACCGGGGCCGCTACACGTGCCTGGTCACCGCGGGAGCTCCCGCCGGCGAGAAGCGGCGCCGCGCGAAGGACCGGGCCTCGGGCGCCGGGGACGGCGGCCGGCTCGTCGTCGCGATGAAGGCCCGCGAGCTGGGCCGCAAGGGGATCGTGGTCGGCGACCGGGTCTCGCTGGTCGGCGACGTCTCCGGCGCGCCCGACACGCTGGCCCGCGTCGTCCGGGTGGAGCCGCGCGTCTCGATGCTCCGCCGTTCCGCCGACGACACCGAGGACACCGACGGCATCGAGCGTCCCGTGGTCGCCAACGCCGACCAGCTCGTGATCGTCACGGCGCTGGCGGACCCGCCGCCGCGGCCCCGCATGATCGACCGGATGCTCGTGGCGGCCTTCGACGCCGACATCGAGCCCCTGCTCTGCCTCACCAAGTCCGACCTCGCGGCGCCCGAGGAGCTCGTCTCGCTGTACGCACCGCTCGGCGTGCCGTACGTCGTGGTCGGCAAGGGCGGGACGCTCGACGAGGTCCGGGAGCGGCTGCGCGACCGCATCAGCGTGCTCGTCGGGCACTCGGGGGTCGGCAAGTCGACACTGGTGAACGCCCTGGTACCGGGGGCCGACCGGGCCGTCTCGCACGTCAACGCGGTGACCGGCCGGGGCCGGCACACCTCCACCTCGGCCGTGGCCCTGGCGCTCCCGGACGGCGGCTGGATCATCGACACCCCGGGGGTGCGGAGCTTCGGGCTGGCCCACGTCTCGGTCGAGACCGTGCTGGCGGGCTTCCCGGACCTGGTCGAGGGCACGGTCGAGTGCCCCAAGGGCTGCAACCACCTGGGCGAGGAGTGCGCCCTGGACGGGTGGACGGCGGCCGGCCGCGCCGACCCCGCCCGGCTCGTCTCGCTCCGCCGCCTCCTCGCCAGCCGGGAGGGCGCCCCCGACGACGACCGGCGGCCGGACACCCCCTGACGGCGCCCCGGGTCCGGTGTCCCGGCGTCCGGCGTCCCGGCGTCCGGCGTCCCGGCCTCAGCGGTTGGGACGCAGGGTCCAGGCGACGGTCATCTCCGCGACGGGGGTGCCGTCGGCGGTCCTGATGCCGACGGCGACGTCGAACTCGGGTCGGCGGCCGGCGTCGAGCAGGGCCACGGCCTCCTCCCGGTCCGCCTGGAGCCGGGCCTCGGCCACGACCTCGCCCATCGCGAGTTTCACGTAGCGGATCGCCGCGTTCGCGGCCAGCGGGGTCGCCCGCGAGAGCTGGTCGCCGAAGGCCGAGAGCATCGCGGCGCCCGAGGCGGACTCGGCCAGGGTGAACAGGGCGCCGGCGTGCGGGCCGCCCAGGTGGTTGTGCAGGTCGGACCGGTCCGGCATCCGGCAGACCGCGAGGCCCGGCTCCACCTTCTCGAACGCGATGTCCAGCGTCCGGGCGAACGGCACGCTCTGCAACATGAAGGCACCCACGTCAAAGGTCATGCCCTCGATGCTACTCGCGGGTAACAAAAGTTCCAACGGGTGCCGCGCCCGGATCCACGCCGTCCAGGGCGTCCGCATGCCCGGAGAAGCCGGCACGCCGCACCGCCGGACGGGGCCTCCGTACGGCCGCACCGCCGGGGAAGCGGGCACGCCGCACCGCCCGGAGGCGTCCGTACGGCCGCACCGCCGGAAAAGGCAGCCGGCGCGCCGCGGTGCCGAGGGCCCGGTCCGCTCCCGCCCTCCCGAACACGCACCGCCCCTCCTGTACGGCACGCCGACGCGATAGCGTTGCCCCCCGTGACGGGTTACAACGACGACCTCCGCCTCGCCCACGTCATGGCCGACGCCGCCGACGACATGACCATGCGCCGGTTCAGGGCCGTGGACCTGCGGGTCGAGACCAAGCCCGACCTGACCCCGGTGAGCGACGCCGACCGCGCGGTCGAGGAGGCGATCCGGAACACGCTCCGGCGCGCCCGCCCCCATGACGCGATCGTCGGCGAGGAGTTCGGCACCACCGGCCACGGCGCGCGCTCGTGGATCGTCGACCCGATCGACGGCACCAAGAACTACGTGCGCGGCGTGCCCGTCTGGGCCACGCTCATCGCCCTGATGGACCAGGGCCGCGTCGTCGTCGGACTGGTCTCCGCCCCGGCGCTCGGCCGCCGCTGGTGGGCCGCCCGCGACGGTGGCGCGTGGACCGGCAGGAGCCTGGCCGAGGCCACCCCCTGCCGGGTCTCCTCCGTCACCCGTCTGGAGGACGCCTCCTTCTCCTACTCCAGCCTCGGCGGCTGGGAGGAGGCCGGCAGGCTCGACCGCTTCCTCGACCTGAACCGCTCCGTCTGGCGCAGCCGCGCCTACGGCGACTTCTGGTCCCACGTGATGGTCGCCGAGGGTGCGGTGGACCTGTCCGCCGAGCCCGAACTCTCCCCCTGGGACATCGCGGCGCTGACCGTGATCGTCGAGGAGGCCGGCGGCACCTGGACCGACCTGTCCGGTGTCCCCGGACTGGACGGCGGGAGCCTGGTCTGCACCAACGGCTCCCTGCACGGCGAGGTCCTCGAGCGTCTCGGCGGCGGCCCGCTCACCCCGCCGGCCTGAGCCGCCCGCCCGATCCGCTCCTCCGGCACCGCCGGTCCGATCCCACCCGCCCGATCCACCCCTCCGGCACCGCCGGTCCACGTCCGCCGGTCCGGGTGCACCCGACCGCCCGCTCCGCCTTCCGGTCGTGACCCGGCGCCCTCGGGCGCCGGGTTCCCCTGTCACGCCCCGGAGTTCCCCTGCCACGTTCCAAGGGCGCGAATCCCCATGTGAGAGCCATGGAGATCACCCGGAACGGTATTCACACGGCAATGCTCACGTCTTCCGGCCACGGTCACTGGTCGTTTCACTTCCGTTCACTTTCGCTCGCTTTCATCGGAGCCATCGAGAACGGATCTCACTACGGAGAAGGAACATAACCGTGACCAGTGGACAGCGCCGCCTCAGCGCGGTGGCGACGGCCGCGCTCGTCGTTTCCCTCGCGGCGGCCTGCGGCGGCGACGCCAAGCCCACCAGCGAAGGCACCTCTGCCGCCGCCGCCCCGGGCGAGTCCCAGGGCGCCGCGCTGAGCGGTGAGGTCAAGACCGACGGCTCCAGCACCGTGGCGCCCCTCACCCAGGCGGCCTCCGAGCTGTTCGGCGAGGAGCAGCCGCAGGTCAAGGTGCCGGTCGGCAGCTCCGGCACCGGCGGCGGCTTCGAGAAGTTCTGCAACGGCGAGACGGACATCTCCAACGCCTCCCGCCCGATCAAGGACGAGGAGAAGGCGGCCTGCGAGGCCAAGGGCATCAAGTTCACCGAGCTCACGGTGGCCACCGACGCCCTGACCGTGGTCGTCTCCAAGGAGAACGACTGGGCCACCTGCCTGACCACCGACCAGCTCAAGAAGATGTGGGAGCCGGCGGCCGAGGGCAAGGTCAAGACCTGGAAGGACGTCGACCCCAAGTTCCCCGCCGAGGAGCTCAAGCTCTACGGTCCGGGCACCGACTCCGGCACGTTCGACTACTTCACCGACGAGATCAACGGTGAGGAGGGCGCGAGCCGCAAGGACTACAGCCCTTCGGAGAACGACAACGACATCGTCACCGGCGTCTCCGGCGCCAAGGGCGGCCTGGGCTACTTCGGCTTCACCTACTTCGAGGAGAACGCCGACAAGCTGAAGGCCCTCGAGATCGACTCCGGCAGCGGCTGCGTCGCCCCGAGCGTCGAGGCCGCCCAGGGCGGCAAGTACGCCCCGCTGGCCCGCCCGCTGTTCGTCTACCCGTCGGCCGCCGCGGTGAAGCGGCCCGAGGTCGCGGCGTTCCTCGACTACTACGTGGCGAACATCGGCACGATCGCCAAGGACGCCAAGTTCATCCCGCTCAACCCCGAGCAGGAGGCCAAGCTCAAGTCCGACCTCGACTCCCTGAAGAGCCAGGGCTGATGTCGGCACAGCACCGTACGACCGCGCCAAGGACCTCCGGGTCCCTGGCGCGGTCGCGCCCGCGTTACGGCGAGTTCGCCGTCAAGGTCGTCCTGCTGCTGGCGGCCCTGGTCTCGGTGGTGACCACCGTCGGCATCGTGGTGGCCCTGCTGGAGCCGACCATCGAGTTCTTCTCCGAGGTCAGCCTGGGCGAGTTCTTCGGCTCGACCACCTGGGGACCGCTGTTCAACCCGCCGGCGTTCGGAGTCTGGCCGATCATCGTCGCCACGCTCGAGATCACGCTGATCGCGATCGTGGTCGCCGTGCCGCTCGGCCTGGCCGCCGCGATCTACCTGTCGGAGTACGCCACCCCGCGCGTCCGCAAGGTTCTCAAGCCGGTCCTGGAGGTCCTGGCCGGCGTGCCCACCGTGGTCTTCGGATTCTTCGCCCTCACCTTCGTCACCCCGCTACTGCAGGACGTGTTCCCGTTCCTGGACCTGGACGGCAAGAACGCGCTCAGCGCCGGCCTCCTGGTCGGCGTGATGATCATCCCGATCGTCGCGTCGCTCTCGGAGGACTCGATGGCCGCGGTCCCGAACGGCCTGCGGGAGGGCTCCTACGCCCTCGGCGCCTCCAAGATGATCACCTCGGTGCGGGTCGTCGTCCCGGCCGCCTTCTCCGGCATCGTCGCCGCGATCATCCTGGCGGTCTCCCGGGCCGCGGGCGAGACGATGATCGTCGCGATCGCGGGCGGCTTCAAGTCCGTCTTCACCCTCAACCCGGCGAACGAGATGGCCACGATGGCGGCGTTCATCGCGCAGGCCGGCTCGGGTGACGCGTCGGTCGGCTCCACCGCCTACAAGACCATCTTCGCGGTGGGCTCGCTGCTGTTCATCATGACCTTCGCCATGAACTACCTCAGTGCCCGCATGGTCCAGAAGTATCGCGAGGTCTACGACTGATGGCCATCCTCTCCACGCCGCGCTCCGCCGTGCAGCTCGCGAGCAAGGGGCGCCCGCTCAGGGAGCACCTGTTCCGCATCGCGCTGCTGGCCAGTCTGGCCATCGCCATCGCCTTCCTGGCGATGCTGATCGTCTACGTGGTCGAGGAGGGCTGGCCCCGGCTCGACTCGACGCTCTGGGAGAACCAGCCCTCGATCCGCCGTCCGGAGACCGCCGGCATCCAGTCCGGGATCTTCGGCACCCTCTGGATCATCGGCCTGACCGCGCTGATGGCGCTGCCCACCGGGATCCTGGCCGCGATCTACCTGGAGGAGTACGCGGACAAGACCAAGTGGTACAACCGGCTGATCGAGCTGAACATCTCCAACCTGGCCGCGGTGCCCTCGATCGTCTACGGCATCCTCGGCCTCGGCATGATCGCCCGCTGGATGCAGTTCGGCTTCACCGTCATGACCGGTGCGCTCACCGTCTCGCTGCTGGTGCTGCCCATCGTGATCATCTCCGCCCGTGAGGCCATCCGCGCGGTGCCCCCGTCGATCCGCGAGGGTTCGCTGGCACTCGGGGCGACCCAGTGGCAGACCATCTACCGGCAGGTCCTCCCGGCGTCCGTCCCCGGCATCGCGACCGGCTCGATCCTGGCGCTCTCCCGCGCGATCGGCGAGGCCGCGCCGTTCCTGATGCTCGGCGCCGCGACGCTGGTCCGGTTCAACCCGGAGGGCGTCTGGAGCACCTTCACCGTGCTGCCGCTGCAGATCTACAGCTTCATCGCCCGTCCGCAGGAGGAGTTCGCCATCCTCGCGGCCGCCGCGATCGTGATCCTCCTCGCGATCCTGCTGCTGATGAACTCCGTCGCCATCTGGCTCCGTAACCGCTACCAGAAGCGCTGGTGAGAAACGCAATGTCTGATGTCCGCAACCCCCTGCCGACCGGAACCGCTGTGCCCCGCGATCCCATGCCGACTTCTGGGACCGTTGAGATCGGAGTCTCCGTGCCGAACGTCTCCGTGCGGGGCCCCGAGGTCCCCCGCACCATCGAAGCCCTCGACCCCGTCTTCACCGTCTCCGGCCTCAGCGTCTTCTACGGCGACTACGAGGCGGTCCGCGGCGTCGACATGACCATCGGCAACCGCGAGATCACGGCCATGATCGGCCCGTCCGGCTGCGGCAAGAGCACCGTGCTGCGCTGCTTCAACCGGATGAACGACCTCATCCCCGGAGCCCGCGCGGCCGGCAAGATCCTCTACCACGACGAGGACCTGTACGGCGACCACGTCGACCCGATCGAGGTCCGCCGCCGGATCGGCATGGTCTTCCAGAAGCCGAACCCCTTCCCCAAGTCGATCTACGACAACATCGCCTACGGCCCGAAGGTCAACGGTGTGAAGGGGAAGATGGACGACATCGTCGAGGAGGCGCTGACCAAGGCCGCCCTCTGGGACGAGGTCAAGGACAAGATCAAGCAGAACGCGCTCTCCCTGTCCGGCGGTCAGCAGCAGCGTCTGTGCATCGCCCGGGCCATCGCGGTCAAGCCCGACGTGATCCTGATGGACGAGCCCTGCTCGGCCCTCGACCCGATCGCGACCACCAAGATCGAAGACCTGATGCAGGAGCTGACGCGCGATTACACGATCGTCATCGTCACCCACAACATGCAGCAGGCGGCCCGCGTCTCCGACCGCACGGCCTTCTTCACCGCCGAGGTGGACGCCGACGGCGTACGTCACGGCCGCCTGGTGGAGTTCGACGAGACCAGCCGCATCTTCACCAACCCGAGCGACAAGCGGACCGAGGACTACATCACCGGCCGCTTCGGCTGAACCACATACCCCTACTTGGAGGATCCGGGTGATCCAGCCGCAGACGGCACCCGAAGTGGACGGGGACACACGGACCGCGCCCATGCTGCTGGTGGCCGATCCGGAGTCGGCCCTGGTCGAGGAGCTCGCCGTGACCCTCGAACGCGAGGGCGTGGAGGTCCTGGGCGTCTCCGACGGCGCCCAGGCCCTGTTGCAGGCCGGGGCGCTCCGGCCCGACGTCGTGCTCGTCAGCGCCTCGCTGCCCGTCATCGGCGCGGTGGAGTTCATCCGCGCCGTACGGCTGACGCGGGCCGTGCCCGTCCTGCTCGGTGCGGGCGAGGGCCACGCCGAGCAGGCCGTCCAGGCGCTCACGGCCGGCGCCACCGCCTGCGTGGCCAGGCCGTACCGGGTGCCCGAGCTCCTTCCTCTCGTGCAGGCCGCGATCGAGGGCGACTCGGGGATCCGCCGCACGCTCGTGGTCGGCAACGTGGAACTCGACGTCAACGCCTACCAGGTGAGGGTCGACGGCAGACTCGTCCACCTGCCGCTGCGCGAGTTCGAACTGCTGCACTACCTGATGCGCAACGCGCACCGCACGGTCACCCGCGAGCAGATCATGCGGCACGTGTGGAACTCCACCGACACCACCTCGACCAACACCATCGCGGTGCACGTCAAGCGGTTGCGCGCCCGGCTCGGGGACAACGACGACCGGCTCATCCAGACGGTGCGCGGTGTGGGATACCGCCTGGTCGAGCGCGGCTGACCGCGCCTTCGCCGGCGTCCTCCCTCCGGACCGGCAGGAGGACGCCGGCAGGGGAACCCGAGAGCCGACGCGGCCGGGAATTCCAGAGAACACCGGGCAGGCGCCGGAGAACACCGCGGGAGGAACCGCCTGCGCCGCGCCGCCCGAAGCGATCGGACGACTCACGCCAACCGGTCGATCGAAACAACCCGGCTTCATGGCCGTGAAATATTCCAATCACCTCCGATCGACGCGGGAAATCACCCGGATACTCCCACTACCGGCGCACTTCAAAAGAAGCGCCATCAGCCCTTGACCGAAACCTGGCGCTAATTCGTTGAAGCCTCGCGGCCAGTGCGAGATGTTTATTCGCGACAACGAGCGGTCAGCCGGACACGGCTTACAGCAGGAGTCTCCAGAAGTTCCCCGTTTCGTTTCCATGGAGGAAGCAACATGATCCGTCGTATTCTCGCAGGTGCGGCCATCGCCGGGATCGCCGCTTTCGCGGGCCTGGCCACGGCCGGTGTCGCGTCGGCCGGTGACTGGGACGACAGGCAGCGTCCCGACTTCACCTACGTCGACGACAGCAACCACAACGAGATCCTGAACGACCTCATCGACCTCGCCCTTCTCGGCATCATCGACAACTGAGCCTCTCCCTTAGAGGCGATGACGCACGCCCGGCTTCCCATGCCGGGCGGTGCCGTTCGGAGATGATTCGCCTCCGGGCCATCCTGGCCGGCCGGAACAGCCCGGTGTGAATTATCTCGGAAACGGCGCGGAAGCCCCTGACGTGAGAGTCGTCTGGCCAACGACACTCACCCGTCAGGGGCTTTTTGCCGTTCCCGGCGTCTTTTCCCGCGTTTCTCCGCGCTCCGGGTCTTCCCGATTCCTCCCGTTCTCGCCGTCGTCGCCGCCACCGGCCCGCCGGTCGCCTCCGCGGCATTCCTCCCCGCCGCGGAACGCGGACAGCATCCGCTCGGCCGTACCTTCGACCCTGAGCACGCCCGTGCCCATGCTCCCGTTGTCCTCGGTGAGCACCGCCACGGCGTAGTCGTGCCCGCGCCCTCTGATCAACCCCGCGCTCACGACCACCCAGCGCCCGTTCGACACGCGCCGCAGCCAGCCGTTCTTGAGCGCCACCCGGTCCCCGGCGCACGCCGCCGCGCTGATCCCCCAGCTCTGCTCGGGGATCACCTCCCCCATCAACCGGAGCACCTGCCCGCGGTCGGCCGCCGCCAGCGGGCTCGTCTCCGTGACCAGCGCCGCGAGCAGCCGGAGCTGGTCCTCCGCGGTGGTCCGGGTGATCCCCCAGCAGTAGAGGTCGACGCACCGGCCGGGCGGCGCGTAGGTGCGTTCGAGACCGAACCTCCGGTTCGCCTCGGCCAGCCCCGTCTCCAGGCCGATGCGCTCGTACAGCCGGTCCGCCGCGTCGTTGTCGCTGAGGCGGATCATCCGGTCGGCGTCGCGCCGCGCCGCCGCGCCCAGTTCCCGCCAGGGCGTCCGGAGCAGCAGCGCCATCAGGATGTCGACCTTGGAGGTGCTGGCGGTCGGCAGCTGCAGGTCCGCGTGGTAGTGGTAGGCCCTGCCGGTGGCCAGATCCCGCACGGCGGCCGTGACGTCGCCGCCGTGCGCTCCCAGGAAGCGGTCCAGCGTGCGGGTGAGCTCGGTTGCGGGGACGGGCGGCCCCGGCGGCGCGGCGGGGGCGCCGCCGGGCGGCGCCGGCCAGACGACGGCGGGCGGCGGCCCCGCTCGCGGCTGCCCCACGCCCCGGGAGGCGGCCCGCTGGGACACGCATCCGCAGACCAGCGCGGGCACCAGTACTGCCACGGCCACGGCGGACGGACATCGCGGGCGCGTCATCGCCCTCACCGCCTTCCCCATGAAGCCACAAATCGGACTTATCCCATTAATGCGGCATATGAGGATGGGTGAGAAGGGCGCCTGCCGAATGGAGGCGGTTTCCTGGAACGGCGGACCGGTGAGCTACCTAGCCTTGACGCCCCTCGGCGATTAGCCGGAGTACGGCCTCGTCGTCGCAGCTCTCCCAGAACCCGCCGACCACGTCCTCCAGATGCGCCAGCGAGTCCGCCCGGAACAGCACGTCCTGGTACTTCGTGATGTCGTAGTGGGTGGTGCCCATGGCCGCGAGGTCCAGCGGGCGGATGTCCATCCCCCGGAACTCCTCGATCTCGCCGTAGGACGACAGGATGCCCGCGCCGTACGCCCGCAGCTCGCCGTCGTCGGTCATCACCCCGAACTCCAGCGTGAACCAGAAGACCTTCGAGACGAACTCCAGCGCCTCGTCGCTCTCGACCCGGCGCGCCGCCTGCCCGGCCAGCCGGTAGAGCGCCGCGTAGCGGTCGGAGGCGAGCGCGTTGGCGTGCCCGATGACCTCGTGGATCACGTCGGGTTCGGGGGTGTACAGCGGCGTGGAGTGATGGCGGATGTACTGCGTCGAGTGGAAGAGCCCGTCCGCCAGGACCCCGTAGAAGTCCCGGAGCGGGACGAGGCCGGCCGCCGGGATGTACCGGAACCCGGTGAGGGGCTCCAGCAGGTCGCCCACCTCCTGGAGCTGCGGGATGCGGTCACCCGGCAGCCCCAGCCGCGTCACCGCCCGCTGGTATTCGGCCGTGGCGTACTTCCGGTGCTTGAGCGCCAGCTCCCGGCTGACGATCGCCCACACCTCGTGCTCCTGCTCGGTGTACTCGGCCGTCGGGATGGGCGTGCCGGGCACGTAGCCGACGGCGAGCGCCGCGATGGCGTTGCGACGAGCCCGGTAGACGGGGTCCGCGAAGCCGGGATGACTCGCGGCGAGCTGGACCTCGACCGTGCCGTCGTCGTTGGCCGCCACCGGCGCGAAGTACTGTGCTTCCTCGAACATGAATGAAATGACAGCAATTCTCGGATTCGCTGGCAAGAGCGAGCATTAAAAGTGGGCGATCTGCGCAAGATCGCCTGGTCATGTCTGGTTCTGACTGGTCATATCGCCTAGTCTGGCGACATGGTCATCGACGAGCTGGACAGCCGACTCCTGGTGACCATGCGCGCCCATCCGCGGATCGGGCTCACCGAGCTCGCCCGCCTGCTCGGCGTGGCCCGCGGCACCGTGCAGGCACGGGTGGAGAAGCTCACCGCACGCGGCGTCATCGCCGACTTCGGCCCCACCGTCACCCCCGAGGGCATCGGCTACCCGATCCTGGCCTTCGTCTCCCTGCAGATCGCCCAGGGCCGGCTGGCCGAGGCCGTGCGGGCGCTGCGGGCCCTGCCCGAGATCCTCGAGGTGTACGGCACCAGCGGCCAGTCCGACCTGCTCTGCCGCGTGGTGGCACGGAGCACTCCGGACCTGCAGGAGATCATCGCCCGTGTCCTGGCCTCCCCCGCCGTGCAGCGCACCGACACCACGGTCGCCCTCTCGGTGCAGATCCCGTTCCGGATCGAACCGCTGCTGCGCATCGCCCCCGAGCCGGACCGCGGGCGGGACCCGGCATAGACGGCTAGGGCCGAACTCAGATACCGCCGGTGGCCTTCCGCCCGCTGAAAGAGTGAAGCTGTCCGGTCCAGCCCCGGAACACCCACCGGCCGGCCCCACACCCCCGCAAAAACAGAAAGGGCCGCCCCGAAGGGCGGCCCTCACTTCAAAGATTGTCCGGCGGCGACCTACTCTCCCACACCCTCCCGAGTGCAGTACCATCGGCGC
>NZ_BMQE01000054.1:0-41528 GCF_014647955.1 Planomonospora antibiotica
CGACCGTCCCGGCGGCCTCGTGCCCGAGCAGGAACGGGAACTCGTCGTTGATCCCGCCCTCGCGGTAGTGCAGGTCGGTGTGGCAGACCCCGCACGCCTGCACGTTCACCACCGCCTCACCGGGCCCGGGATCGGGCACCGTGATCGTCTCCAGCGAGACCTCCTGCCCCTTGCCACGCGCGACCACGCCCTGCACGGTGTACGGCATACGCACCTTGCCCTTCGAGTCTTGATCCCGGCTACCGGCGACAGCCTTTTTCATGGCCCGTCCCCGAGTCAATGCCTATCAGACCCGGCCCCGCGCACCCCGTTCCCGGGCGCTCCTCAGGGGCGCCGCAGGACGTACGGCTGCACGACGCCCAGCCCCCGGGCGGGCCTGCGCCGGATGCGGCGCACCTCGATCCCGGCGACCCCCTCGACCGCTCCGGCCAGGGCCTCGTCGACGACGACCGAGCCGGGACGGGCGATGGCCGTCAGCCTGGCGGCCAGATTGACCGTCGTCCCGAAGACGTCGCCCATCATGGGCAGCACCGGCCCGTAGGCCAGCCCCACCCGGACGTCGGGTCCCTCCCGCCGGACCGCCTCGCCGAGTTCCAGCGCGATCTCGGCGGCCGTGGCGGGCTCCGCCGCGGTGAACAGCACCTCGTCGCCGATGGTCTTGACCAGCCGCCCGCCGTGCGCGGCCACCACGTCGGCGGCCCGGGACTCGAAGCCCTCGACCAGCTCGGCGAGGCCGTACTCGTCCAGCTCGCGGGAGACCCGGGTGAAGGAGACCAGGTCGGCGAAGCCCACGGCGAGCGTCAGCCGGGTGGGCGGAGCCGGCTCCTCGGCCAGGTCGGTGATGGCGAGCAGCCGGGTGCCCGCGGCGGCGAGCTGGGCGCGCCAGACGTGGACCAGCACCCGCTCGAAGTCGGGCAGCAGCTCCCGCGCGAGCTCCATCACCGCCGCCAGGTCGGCGTCGGCGGGCGGCCGGCCCGGGTCGAGCGTCGCGCCGATCACGATCTCGGCCTGCCACTGCGCGAGCCTGGCGGTGGTCTGGCCGAGCGCCCGGGTCATCCGGATGACCGTGGTCTCGTCCAGCAGGCCGCTCTCCATCATCGCCCGGACCCGCGTGAGGACGGCCACGTCGGCGTCGGTGAAGGCCACCGCGTCGTCGGGGAGCGTGGCGAACCCCAGCGCCCGCCAGATCCGCTCGGTGAACGGCTGGGGGATCCCGGAGATCTCGGCGACCTGGATCCTGGTGTAACGGGGCGGCGGACCGACGAACAGACGCTCGATCTGCTCGGCCGTCGGACGGCCCGTCACCTCCGCCGCACCTCGTCGTCCAGCTCGCCGTCGGCGGCGTCGTCCAGTGCCTGGAACAGCTCGGCCCGCACCTCCTGGATGCGCGGGATGTCGCGGAGCGTGATGCGGCCCTGCTCGCCCGCGGACTCGACGTTGAGGGTGCCGCACCCGAAGAGCCGCTCCCAGAGGGTCTGGTCGGCGCTGACCGTGTTGACCTTGCTCATCGGGATGTCGTCGTGCGACTTGCTCAGCACGCCCGTGCTGATCGTGAACCGGTGCGAGGTGAGCACGTAGGAGGTGTTCCGCCACTGCAGGTACGGCACGAACGTCCACACGGTGAGCAGGCCGACGGAGACGACGGCCACGGCCGCCCGCGCGTACCCCTCGTACTCGAAGACGGGCATGAAGTACATCGCGGCGCCGGAGGCGGCGGCGATGAGGAGCAGCGCCAGGAACGGGACGGCCAGGCGCTTCCAGTGAGGGCGGAACGACCGGATGCGCCGCTCCCCCTCCGTCAGCTGGTGATCGGGGAGACCCATGGGAGGAATCGTGGCACGGCCCGGGGTCCGGCGTCAGGACTCCCGCGGGCGGACGTGCACGACGTCGCCCGCGCTGAGCGTGTGCTCCCGCCCCTCCGACTCCACGATCAGGTGCCCGGCCCGGTCGACGCCGGCGGCCAGGCCGGTGAGCACCCGCTCCCCCGGCAGCTCCACCCTGACCTGCCTGCCGACCGTCGCGCTGGCGCCCAGGTAGGCGGCCCGCAGCCCGCACGCGTCGGCGTCGCCGTCCGCCTCGGACCACTCGCGGTAGTGCGTCTCGACCTCCCGCAGCACCGCCCGGACGAGCGGGTCCCGGTCGGCGCAGACGGCGTTCTCCAGCGCGAGCGAGGTGGCCGTCTCCACCGGGAGCTCGTCGGCGCGCAGGCTCACGTTGAGCCCGACGCCGACGATCACCGCGTCGTCGACCCGCTCGGCGAGCACGCCGGCGAGCTTGCGCTCCCCGACCAGCAGGTCGTTGGGCCACTTCAGGCGGACGTCGACCTCCGCCACCCGGCGCACCGCCGACGCCGCGGCCAGGCCGACGAGCAGCGGGAGCCAGCCCTGGCGGGCCGGGGACGGGTCGGGCCGCAGCAGCATCGAGAAGGTCAGGCCCGCGCGCGGCGGCGCCGACCAGACCCTGCCGAGCCTGCCGCGCCCGGCCGCCTGCGACTCGGCGATGACCACGGTTCCCTGCCGGGCGCCGTCGCGCGCGGCCTGCGCCAGGTCGGCGTTGGTCGAGCCGGTCCTGCCGACGACGGTGATGCCGGACCAGAGCCCGCCGGGACGGACGAGTGCGCGGGTGAGCGCCGCCTGGGAGAGGGGCGGGCGGTCGAGGTCGGTGAAGGGGGACGACGAGGACGCTGTCACCTCTCCATCTTCCCTCCCCGCACGACCGCCCGGTGCCCGCGCAGGGCGGCGGCCGGCGGCTGCCGCGAACGTATATTGAGCCGACGGACGGGTCCCGGCCGCCCGTACCGGCCGGAAGAGGGCGAAGAATGGACCGTATGAGGAACGCGCGCATGAGGCGTCTCGACCCGCGCAACTGGGCGAGCTGGAAGCCCTTCGGGATCGGCGAGCGCAAGCCGAACAACTACCTGGAGCTGGTCAAGGCGTTCCGGTCGGTGAAGGGCAACCGCCGCTACGCCTGGCGGCTCCTCACGCAGGGGACCTGCGACGGGTGCGCGCTGGGGACCAAGGGCATGCGCGACTGGACCATGGACGAGATCCACCTGTGCAACATCCGGCTCCGGCTGCTCAGGCTGAACACCATGCCCGCGCTCGACGTCTCGCTGCTGGCCGACGTCTCCGGCCTGGAGCGGATGCGCAGCGCGGAGCTGCGCGACCTGGGGCGCCTGCCGTACCCGATGCTGAGGCGGGCGGGCGAGCCCGGCTTCACCAGGATCGGCTGGGACGAGGCGCTGGACCTGGCCGCGCCGCACCTGCGCGACGGCTCCCGGTTCGGGGTCTACCTGACCAGCCGGGGCGTGCCGAACGAGAACTACTTCGCCGCGCAGAAGGCGGTGCGGGCGCTGGGCTCCAACTCGGTGGACAACGCGGCCCGCATCTGCCACTCGCCCTCGACCGTGGCGCTGAAGCAGTCGATCGGCGCGGCGGCCACCACCTGCTCCTACACCGACTGGATCGGCTCGGACCTGATCGTCTTCATCGGCTCCAACCCGTCGAACAACCAGCCGGTCGCGATGAAGTACCTCTACCACGCCAAGAAGGCCGGGACTCAGGTCGCGATGGTCAACGCCTACCGCGAGCCCGGCATGGACAAGTACTGGGTGCCGTCCAACGCCGAGTCCGCGCTGTTCGGCACGAAGATCACCGATCACTTCTTCGGGGTGAACGTCGGCGGCGACATCGGGTTCCTGAACGGCGTGCTCAAGCACCTGATCGAGAGCGGCCGGGTGGACGAGGCCTGGGTCGCGGAGCACACGACGGGTTTCGACGAGGTGCGGCGGGCGGTCGCCGGGCAGTCCTGGGAGGAGCTGGAGGCGCTGTCGGGCGCGAGCCGGGAGCGGATGGCCGAGCTGGCCGGGCTGCTGGGCGAGGCGAGGTCGGCGGTGCTGGTCTGGTCGATGGGCATCACCCAGCACACCTACGGCGAGGACAACGTCCGGGCGATCGTGAACCTGGCGCTGGCCCGGGGCTTCGTCGGCCGCGACCACTGCGGCCTGATGCCGATCCGCGGCCACAGCGGCGTGCAGGGCGGCGCCGAGATGGGCGCCTACGCGACCGGCCTGCCCGGCGGCCTGCCCGTCACCGAGGAGAACGCCCGGCGCTTCGCCGACCTGTGGGGCTTCGAGGTGCCCACCGCGCCCGGCCTGACCGCGACCGACATGATCGACGCGGCCCACGCCGGCGAGCTGGACGCCCTCGTCTCCAGCGGCGGCAACTTCCTGGAGGTCCTCCCCGACCCCGGCCGCTGCCGCGAGGCCCTGTCGCGCCTGCGGCTGCGCGTGCACGTCGACATCGTCCTGTCGTCGCAGATGCTCGTCCCCGCCGACGACGGCGACGTGCTGCTGCTGCCCGCCCAGACCCGCTACGAGATGGCCGGCGGCGTCACCGAGACCTCCACCGAGCGGCGGATCATCTTCTCCCCCGAGGTCGAGGGCCCCCGGATCGGCGAGGCCCGGCCCGAGTGGCAGATCTTCACCGAGCTGGCCGCCCGCGCCCGGCCGGAGCTGGCCGACCGGCTCCGCTACTCCGGCACCGCGGAGATCCGCGCGGACATCGAGCGGGCCGTGCCGTTCTACGCGGGCATCGCCGGGCTGTCGGAGTTCGGGGACAACGTGCAGTACGGCGGGCGGCACCTGTGCCCCGGCGGCCGGTTCCCCACTCCCGACGGGCGGGGCCGCTTCGCCCCCGTCGCCCTGCCGGCCCTGGAGCGCCCGGACGGGTCGTTCATGGTCGCCACCCGGCGCGGCAAGCAGTTCAACAGCATGGTCCACGAGCGGCGCGACGGCTTCAACGGCGCCACCCGCGAGGCCGTCCTGATGAGCGCCCACGACGCCGACCGGCTCGGCCTGGCCGACGGCGACGCGGTGGAGCTGCGCTCGGTCACCGGGGGGCGGGCGTTCCGCGGCCGGGTGCTGCGGGCCCCGCTGATGCCCGGCAACCTGCAGATCCACTGGCCGGAGGGGAACGTCCTGCTGGACGCCTCCCGCCGCTCCCCCGACGCCCGGATCCCCGACTACAACGCCCTCGCCACGATCACGAAGCTGCCCTCGTGACCGCCGGCGACGGCGCCGGGCCGCCGGGGCCGACGACCCGGGTGCGGATCCGCGAGTTCTCCGGCGGCGCGGTGCGGGACCGGCGCGACGACCTGGCCACCGAGGAGCCGCTGGAGATCCGCCTGGCGGCGGGTGGCGAGCGCCGTACCGTCGCCGTCACCATGCGCACCCCCGGCCACGACTTCGAGCTGGCCGCCGGGTTCCTGCACGGCGAGGGCGTCGTCCCCGCGGGGGGATCCGCCGAGGGATCCATCGGGAAACCCGGCGGCATCACGTCGATCTCCTACTGCACCGACCAGGACGTGGCCCCCGAGGCGCGCCGCAACACGGTCACCGTACGGCTGCGCGGCGCCCGCCTGCCCGCGCTGCCGACGCTGGAACGGCACTTCACGACCTCCAGCGCCTGCGGCGTCTGCGGCGCCGCCAGCCTCGACGCCCTGCGCTCCCGGCGCCTGGCCCCGGTGACGGAGCCCGGCCCGCTGCTGGCCCCGCAGACCCTGTACGGCCTGCCGGACACGCTCCGGCGGGCCCAGGGCGTGTTCGGCAAGACCGGCGGCCTGCACGCGGCGGGGCTGTTCACCTCGGACGGCGCCCTGGTGGCGCTCCGCGAGGACGTGGGACGGCACAACGCGGTGGACAAACTGGTCGGCCGGGCTCTGCTGGACGGCCTCCTGCCGCTGGCCGGGCACGTGCTGATGGTGAGCGGCCGGACCAGCTACGAGATCCTGCAGAAGGCCCTGGCCGCGGGCGTCCCGGTCGTCTGCGCGGTCTCCGCGCCGTCCTCGCTGGCAGTGGACCTGGCCCGGGAGTTCGGCATCACGCTGGTCGGCTTCCTGCGCGGCGAGCGCTTCAACGTCTACTCCCGCCCGGACCGCGTCGGCGGAGCTTCGTAGTCACCACGGCGCCATCCGGCAGGATCGACGGTCGCCGTGATTTTCCCCACCCGATGGAAATGATGGAACTAGACTAAGTCTAGTCAATCTGGATCCATGGGGGGAACGTGGCAGCCGAAGCGGCGGAGCAGTTCAACATCCACGAGGCGAAGACCCAGCTCTCCAGGATCCTGGAGCGGGTGGAGCACGGCGAGGAGGTGGTCATCTCCCGAGCGGGCCGGCCCATCGCGAAGGTCGTGCCGCTCAGGACATCCGTCCGCCGTCGTGGCCGGGGGTCCCTGCGGGGGACGCTCGCCATGGCCGATGACTGGGACGCACCGCAGGTCAACGAGGGCATCGCCGAGGAGTTCGGGCTCTGACCATGCGGCTGCTGCTGGACACCCACGTGATCCTCTGGTGGCTCTCGGACGACGAGACGCTGTCCGGCGAGATCAAGGATCTGATCGACACGGAGAGCGACGTCTTCGTGAGCGCGGCCACCATCTGGGAGGTGGGCATCAAGCAGGCTCTCGGCAAGCTCGCGCCGGCGGATCTCCCGGAGAAGATCCTCGGCTGCGAGCTGCGCGAACTCGTGATCACGCCCACGCACGCCCTCACCGCGGCCCGGCTGCCGCCCCTGCACCGCGACCCCTTCGACCGCATGCTCATCGCGCAGGCGCGCTGTGAAGGGCTGACACTGGTCACCCGGGACGAGGAGATCCAGAAATACGACGTCATGCTGCTCCGCGCCTGACACCGTCGGTCCTGACACCGCCGGGTCCGGCGGCCTGCACGGTCCCGGCCCGAGCCCGCCGGCCGGGCGCCGTACGGCCCTGTGGCGGGGGCCGTACGGCGCGGCTCGGGTCAGCCGGTGTTCTGCAGGCCGGCGGCGACGCCGTTGACCGACAGGAGCAGGAGCGTGGACAGGCGGTCGCGCTCCTCGTCCGGCAGGTCGTCGGCGCGCAGCCGGGACAGGGCGCGCAGCTGCAGGTGCGAGAGCGCGTCCACGTACGGGTCGCGGAGCTGGACCGCGCGCGACAGCACCCGGCGGTTCTCCAGCAGGCGGGTGTGCCCGGTGACCTCCAGGACCAGGCGGCGGGTCAGGTCGTACTCGGTGAGGACCTGCTCCAGGAAGTCGTCCCGGCCGCCGAGGGCCAGGTAGCGGGAGGCGATGTCCCGGTCGGTCTTGGCCAGCGACATCTCCGCGTTGTCCAGCAGGGCGGCGAACAGCGGCCACTCGCGGTAGGCGGCGCGCAGCTCCTCCATGCCGGTCTCGGAGGCGACCGCCGCCAGGCCGCTGCCCAGGCCGTACCAGCCGGGCAGGTTGACCCGGGTCTGCGCCCAGGCGAACACCCACGGGATGGCCCGCAGGTCGTCCAGCGACTTGGGGGCGCCCAGGCCGCGGCGGGCCGGGCGGGAGCCCAGGCGCAGCGAGCCGATCTCCTCCAGCGGGCTGACCAGCGAGAACCACTCGGGGAAGCCGGGCGCCTCGGTGAGCGAGCGGTAGGCCTTCTCCGAGGCGGAGGCGACCTGCTCGGCCAGCGTGCGGAAGCGGCCGGCGGCCTGGGCCGTGCGGGCCTCGACGGTCGGGGTGGAGGCCAGCAGCACCGCCGAGGTGACCTGCTCCAGGTGGCGGCGGGCGATGGCCTCGTGGCCGTACCGGGCGAAGATGACCTCGCCCTGCTCGGTGACCTTGAACCGGCCGCCGACCGAGCCGGGGGCCTGGGCGAGCACCGCCCGGTTGGCCGGGCCGCCGCCCCGGCCCAGGGCGCCGCCCCGGCCGTGGAAGAGCGTCAGCCTCACGTCGTGCTCGGCGGCCCAGGCGGCCAGCGCCTCCTGCGCCTCGTACAGCTTCAGGGTGGCGGCGGCCGGGCCGAGCTCCTTGGCGGAGTCGGAGTAGCCGAGCATGACCTCCAGCCGCCTGCCGCTCGCCGCGAGGCGCGCCTGGATGCCGGGGATCTCCAGCATCCCGGAGAGCACGGCGGGCGCGGCGGCCAGGTCGGCGCCGGACTCGAAGAGCGGCACCACGTCGAGCACCGGGGCGCGCTCGCCGAGTGCGTGCGCGGCCAGGTCGTAGACGGCGGCGATGTCGGCGGCCGAGCGGGTGAAGGAGACCACGTAGCGGGAGCAGGCGGTAACGCCGAACCGCTCCTGGATCCAGCCGATCGTCCGGATGGTGGCCAGGACCTCCTCGGTGCGCTCGGAGGTCTCGCCCTCGGCGATCTCGGCCAGGGCGGCGGCGTGGACCTGGGAGTGCTGGCGCACCTCCAGCTCGGCCAGGTGGAAGCCGAAGGTCTCCGCCTGCCAGATCAGGTGCTGCAGCTCGCCGTAGGCCTGCCGCCTCGCCCCGGCCGCCGCCAGGGAGTCCTGGGCCAGGCGCAGGTCGGCCAGGAACTCCTCCGGCGAGCGGTAGGCCAGGTCGAGGCCGCGCTGCCGGGTGGCGGCGATGCGGGCCGCGACGAACAGCAGCCACTGGCGGTGCGGCTCCCGCGGCGAGCGGGTGGCCATCTCCGAGACCAGCTCGGGGTGGTCGTGCTCGGCCTGGGTCAGCGCGGCCCGCAGCTCCGGCGAGGCCGGGGTGTACTCGGCGGTCACGGTGAGGGTCCGGCCGATCCGCGAGGTGGCGTTCTCCAGCGCGATCAGCACGTGCTCGGCCTGGATGAGCACGGCGTCGCGGGTGACCCGGGCGGTGACGTTGGGGTTGCCGTCGCGGTCGCCGCCGATCCAGCTGCCGTAGCGGATGAAGGGCCGGGCCAGCGGCTCGCGGGTGCCGCTGCCCTCGCCGAGCGCGGCGTCCATCGTCCGGTAGACCTGCGGGACCATCCGGAACAGGGTCTCGTCGAAGGCCGCCATGGCGGTGCGGACCTCGTCCAGCGGGTCGAGCTTGGTGTGCCGGAGCTGGGCGGTCCGCCAGAGCAGGTCGATCTCCTCCAGCAGCCGCCGCCGGGTCTCGGCGCGCTCGGCGGCGCCGCGCTCGGGGCTGTTGTAGGCGGCGAGCTGGGCGCTGATCCGCTGGATCGCGGTGACCACCGCGCGCCTGCGCGCCTCGGTCGGGTGCGCGGTCAGCACCGGGTGCAGCCGCAGGTCTCCGACCAGCTCGGCGACGCGCTCGCCGCCGAGCTCCTGGACGGCCTGGGCCAGCGACTCGGGCAGCGGCTCCTCGCCGGTGTCGCGGACGCGGAGCGTACGGATGCGGAAGTGCTCCTCGGCCAGGTTCGCCAGGTGGAAGTAGCAGGTGAAGGCGCGGGCGATCTTGACCGCCCGGCTGACCGGCCATCCGGCGACCATCGAGGTGATCTCGTCGACGGAGATCTCCCCGCGGCGGGCCGCGATGACGGCCTTGCGGAGGCGTTCGACATCGGCGAGCAGGTCGTCGCCGCCGTGCTCGGCGATGACCTGGCCCAGCAGCCCGCCGAGCAGCCGCACGTCCGCGCGGAGCTCGTCGGGCATCTCGGTGACAGCGGAAGAACGTTCTGCCTGGTTGGGCGCGCTGGCGGACATGCCGACAGGGTATCGAGTCCGTTTTCCCCCGCGGCGACCGGTCTCACCTATTGGACTAGACCAATCGCGGGCCGCTCAGGCGGGCTGCGAGATCGAGGCCAGGATCTCCGGATACCGGGCGAAGCCGAGGTTCCCGGCGATCCTGCGGCCCACCGCGGCGACCAGCAGGCCGTACGGCACGGCGACCGCGCAGACCCAGGTGACGCCGAGCAGCACGGGCAGCGCGACGGGCAGCGCGAGCAGGGCGGTGCCGATCATCGTGGCGAACGACCCCGCGAAGGCGATGCCGCCCTGGCCCGGGGCCGCGCCGGTGAAGGCGTTGAGCCGCTCGGGCACCGTGTACGGCAGCAGCACGCTGCTCAGCGCGCCCACGCCCAGCCCCACCCCCAGCACGCCCCAGGCGGTGAGCGTCGCGGGCACCGCCCAGAGCGGGTCCCCGGCCAGGAAGCCCGCGACCACGGCCAGCACGGTGAGCGCGGGAACCGCGATCACGGCCACGGCCAGGTGCCGCCCGGCGAGGTCGGTCCGCCAGTCGCGGGCGGTGCCGTACACCATGGAGTTCATCCACAGCGAGCGGCCGTCGATGCCGAAGGAGTTGCACGACTGCAGGCCGATCATCAGCGCGCCCAGGCAGGCGGGGCCGATGGCGAGCGCCGGGCCGGGGGTCACGCCCTCGTTCCCGTTGTTGAGGGAGAAGGCCATCACGCCGGTGACCGCGAGGGCGGCGAACCAGCCGACCCGGCCGCGGGGGTCGCGGCGGGCGTACCTGAGCTCCTTGGTGGCGACCGCGGCGAGCGGGCCGTCGGGCAGGAAGCGGGCCAGCAGGCCGCGGGAGTTGCGCACGGAGGCCCCCTCGGTGGAGGCGTCCGTGGTGACCATGGCCCGGCGCAGGGCGGCGATCCACAGGAAGCCGAGCCCGGCGGCCAGGAGGGCGAGGAAGGCGACCTCGGCCAGGGCCGCGGGCCCGCCGTCGGCGACGGCGTGCGCGGCCATGCCCGGCGGGGTCCAGCGCAGCACCGAGGCGATCCCGTGCAGCATCTCCCGTGGATTGCCGGAGAAGCCCTGGTTGAGCAGGAGGTTGGGCAGCTGGGCGGCCAGGATGAAGAAGACCACCGAGACCGCGAGCACGTCCCGGCCGCGCCGGGTGCGCAGCACGCCGGAGAGCGAGGTGGTGACCAGCCGCGAGGTGACGATGCACAGGGCGAACTGGAGCAGCACGGCCACCGTGCCGACCAGCACGCCGCCGGCGCCCGCCGCCAGGCCGGCGACCGCGCCGAACGTGGCGAACAGCGTGGCGGCGGGCCAGACGCCGGTGACCGAGGCGGTGAACATGCCGGCCGCGAGCCGGCCCGTGGTCAGCGGGAACAGCGCGAGGCGGGACGGGTCCAGCGTGTCGTCCAGGCCGAAGGCGAGCAGCGGGACGACCACCCAGCCGACCAGGAGCAGGGTGAACAGCACGGTCACCGCGTCGGCGGCGATCTGCGGGGGCGCCGAGCGGAGCATGGCCATGGCGGAGAAGCCCAGGGCCGCGACGACGAGCGCGGCCAGCAGGGTGAAGACGAAACCGAGCAGCCGGGTGGTGTCGCCGCGCAGGTTCCCGGCGATCAACCGGAGCTTGAGGCGGGCGAACACCGCGGGCCCCACGGGGACGGCGCCCGGCCCCGCGGCCGCGCCCGCACCCGATCCCGCGACCGCGCCGGGCCCCGCACCCGATCCCGCGCCGGGCCCCGTGTCCGCGACCGCACCGGGGTCCGGGCCCGCCGCGTCCGGGCCCGCGGCGGGGCCGGTGGAGCCGTCGCCGTTCACGCCGAGGTCGCGCCCAGCCACGAGAGTCCCTCCTCTCCGCCGCCGTGCTCGGCGGGCGCGCCGACCAGGCTGAGGAACGCCTCGTTGAGGCTCCGCCCGCCGCGCACCTCGTCCAGCGGGCCCTGCGCGACGATCCGGCCGCGGCTCATCACCGAGACCCAGCCGCACAACCGCTCGACCAGCTCCATGACGTGGCTGGAGAAGACGACGGTGGAACCGGAGGCGGTGTAGCGCCGCAGCACCTCGACCAGCGTGTTGGCGCTGACCGGGTCCACGCCCTCGAACGGCTCGTCGAGGAAGAGCACCCGGGGGTTGTGCAGCAGCGCGGCGGCCAGGCCGATCTTCTTGCGCATGCCGGTGGAGTAGTCGACGACGAGCTTGTCGGCCGACTCCGTCAGGTCCATGACGCGCAGCAGCTCCTCGGCGCGCCGCGCCACCTCGTCCTTGGGGATGCCCCGGAGCTGGCCGTTGTAGGAGAGCAGCTCGCGGCCCGACAGGCGCTCGAACAGGCGCAGCCCCTCGGGCAGGACCCCGATGCGGGCCTTGACCGCCACCGGGTCGCGCCAGACGTCGGCGCCGCCGATCCACACGCCGCCGCCGTCCGGGCGGAGCAGGCCCGTGACCATGCTCAGCGTGGTGGTCTTGCCGGCGCCGTTGGGGCCGACCAGCCCCGCGAAGCTGCCCTGCGGCACCACGAGGTCGACACCGCCCACGGCCACCTGCTGCCCGAATCTCTTCAGCAGCCCCTGTGTGCGTACCGCATCCGCAACGTCCACTACGGCCCCTAATTTGCCAAATTTACGGTTTGCTCAGCCTATCCCCAAGCCGGGCGACGAACGGGCGCCCCTGTTGGTTCTGATTGTCAGCGAGCGGTTACCCTGCTGGGCATGGACCTCCGGAGACGCGAGCATGGAGCCGCCGAATGACCGCCGAGCCGGTTTCCCCCGGGATCGACATCCACACCACCGCGGGCAAGATCGCCGACCTGGAGCGCCGCCTGGACGAGGCCGCCCACGCCGGTTCCGCCCGCGCGGTGGAGAAGCAGCACGCCAAGGGCAAGATGACCGCCCGCGAGCGGGTCGCCGCGCTACTGGACCCGGGCAGTTTCGTGGAGTTCGACGAGCTGGCCCGGCACCGGTCCACGAGCTTCGGCCTGGAGCGCGAGCGCCCCTACGGCGACGGGGTGGTGACCGGCCACGGCACGGTGGACGGCCGTCCGGTCGCGGTCTTCGCCCAGGACTTCACGGTGTTCGGCGGGTCCCTGGGCGAGGTCTTCGGCGAGAAGATCGTCAAGGTCATGGACCACGCGCTCAAGACCGGCTGCCCGGTGATCGGCATCAACGACTCCGGCGGGGCCCGCATCCAGGAGGGCGTCGTCTCCCTCGGCCTCTACGCCGAGATCTTCAAGCGGAACGTGCACGCCTCCGGCGTGATCCCGCAGATCTCGCTGGTCATGGGCCCGTGCGCGGGCGGCGCGGTCTACTCCCCCGCCCTGACCGACTTCGTCCTGATGGTCTCGGAGAAGTCGCACATGTTCATCACCGGGCCGGACGTCATCAAGACGGTCACCGGCGAGGAGGTGACCTTCGAGGAGCTCGGCGGCGCGCACACGCACAACTCCCGCTCGGGCGTGGCGCACTACGAGGCCGCCGACGAGGCCGACTGCCTGGAGTTCGCCCGGGCGCTGCTGTCCTACCTGCCGTCCAACAACATGGACGAGGCCCCGGCATTCGACGCCGACCCGGTCCTGGAGGTCACCGAGGCCGACCGCGGGCTCGACACGCTGATCCCGGACTCGGCCAACCAGCCGTACGACATGCACACGGTGATCGAGTCCGTGCTGGACGACGGCGAGTTCCTGGAGCTGCACGCCCAGTTCGCGCCCAACATCCTGGTCGGCTTCGGGCGGGTCGAGGGGCGCTCGGTGGGCGTCGTCGCCAACCAGCCGATGAACTTCGCCGGCACGCTCGACATCGCGGCCTCGGAGAAGGCCGCGCGGTTCGTGCGCACCTGCGACGCCTTCAACGTCCCCGTGCTGACGTTCGTCGACGTCCCCGGCTTCCTGCCCGGCACCGACCAGGAGTGGAACGGCATCATCCGGCGCGGCGCCAAGCTGCTGTACGCCTACGCCGAGGCGACCGTGCCGCTGGTCACGGTGATCACCCGCAAGGCGTACGGCGGCGCCTACGACGTCATGGGCTCCAAGCACCTGGGCGCGGACGTCAACCTGGCCTGGCCGACCGCGCAGATCGCGGTGATGGGGGCGCAGGGCGCGGTCAACATCCTCTACCGGCGCGAGCTCGCCGCGGCCGCCGATCCGGACGCCGAACGGGCCCGGCTCGTCACCGAGTACGAGGACACCCTCGCCAACCCGTATCTCGCGGCCGAAAGAGGGTATGTGGACGCGGTGATCCGACCGTCCGACACCCGGGTGCAGATCGTCAGGGCGCTGCGCGCGCTGCGCAACAAGCGCGCGGCCCTGCCGCCGAAGAAGCATGGGAACATCCCGCTATGACCCACCTGAAGATCGTCCGGGGCGACGCGACGCCCGAGGAGGTCGCCGCGCTGGTCCTCGCCCTGACCTCGCGCAGCATTTCACCCGAGAAAGTCACACGAAAATCAGAAAATTGGCGTAATCCCGCCCATCGAATGCGAAAGCCTCTCCCGGTCGGACAAGGCGCATGGAGATCGAGCGGACTGCCAAGATAGATCCCCGGAACAGGGTGTCAAGTGGCGTGAGAGTTGGGACCATCTAAGAAATGGGCGCATATAGTCAGCCGATCAGCTAGCCACGAGGCCTGGAGGACGACATGGCCATCCTTGACCTCACCGCTCACCCCGTCGCCGCGAAGTACGCCGTGCTGGTCGACGTGGGTTACCTGTACGCCGCGGCGGGCGAGGTGCTGCTGGGCGCCAAGGAGCGCAAGGAGTACAAGGTCGCCGCGGACGAGCTGATCCAGGCACTGCAGAAGCACGCCGAGGCGCGCATCCACGGCGAGCTGCTCCGGATCTACTGGTACGACGCCGCCCGCGACCGCGTGCCCACCGTCGACCAGCGCGTCATCGCCCAGCTGCCCTGGGTCAAGGTCCGCCTGGGCAACCTCAACGCCCGCGGCCAGCAGAAGGGCGTGGACGCGCAGATCAGGAGCGACCTGGAGGCGCTGGCCCGCCACCACGCGGTCAGCGACACGATCCTGCTCGCCGGGGACGAGGACATGGTCCCGGCGGTCGAGGCCGCCCAGGCCTACGGCGTGCGCATCCACCTGTGGGGCGTCGAGCCGCCGTACGGCACCAACCAGGCCGAGCGGCTCGTCTGGGAGGCCGACACCGTCGAGATCCTCAGCGCCGACTTCCTCCGCGACTTCTTCAGCCGCGCCCCCCAGCCCGTCCCGGTCCCACCGGCCGCCCCCTCCCCCGCGCAGGTCTTCGCCGGCCGCACCCCGGCCGCGATCAAACCGAAGATCCCGGCCGGGCAGGTCGCCAAACTCGGCCCCAGCCGCCCCCGCGTCGAGGAGGTCGGCGAGCACGTCGCCCAGAAGTGGATCCTCACCCGCGGCCGGGACAACATCCGCGACCTGCTCCCCGGCCCGATCCTGCCCACGGTCATCGACACCGAGCTGCTGATCGAGGCGGAGAAGGAGCTCGGCCATTCCCTGCGGCCGTTCCCCGAGGCCCGCGTCTGGCTCCGCGACGGCTTCTGGGCCCGCGTCTACCGCGAGTTCGACCTGGGGGTCGGCATCTCCTCCAAGTGATCGCGCCGCGAGCGGTCACGGTCGCGTCCGATTCCCGCCAGTCGTACGGCCTGCGCTGCGGATAGCGTCGTAGACGTGTCCGTGAGAGAGCTCGACTTCGATTCCTGTTACCGTGCCGTCGCCGCGCGGGACGCCCGGTTCGACGGGCGGTTCTACACGGCGGTCACCTCGACCCGGATCTACTGCCGCCCGATCTGCCCGGCCCGCACGCCCGCCTCCCGCAACGTGCGCTTCTACCGGCACGCCGCCTCCGCCGAGGCGGCCGGGTTCCGGCCCTGCCGCCGGTGCCGCCCCGAGCTCAGCCCCGGCGACCCCGGCTGGGACCACCGAGGCGACCTGATCGGCCGGGCGCTCCGGCTGATCGACGAGGGGGCGGCCGACGACGCCGGGGTGGCGGGGCTGGCCGGACGGCTGCACGTCACCGAGCGGCACCTGCGCCGGCTGTTCACCGCCGAGCTGGGCACCGGCCCGCTGGCCGTGGCCAGGACCAAGCGCCTGCTGCTGGCCAAGCAGCTGCTGACCGAGACCGGCCTGCCGATCACCGACGTGGCGTTCGCCTCGGGATTCGGGAGCGTGCGGCAGTTCAACGCGACGATGAAGGAGACCTACGGCTTCACCCCCGGCGACCTGCGGGCCGCGGCGGGGCGGGCGGCCGGGGCCGGTGACGCTCTGACGCTCCGGCTGCACGTGCGGGAGCCGTACGACGCCGGGGCGCTGATGCGGTTCCTGGCCGGCCGGGCGGTCCCGGGCTTGGAGCGGGTCTCCGGCCCCGGCGCTTCCGTCGCCTCCGGCCGGGAGGGCGACGCCGGACCGGGCGGGGCGGACGGCTGGAGTTACACCCGCGCCGTCCCCGGAGGGGTGATCACCCTGACGCCCCTGCCCGGCCACGTGCGTCTCGACGCGCGTCTCGGCGACACCCGCCACCTGGCCCGCGTCGTCGCCCGCTGCCGCCGCCTCCTCGACCTCGACGCCGACCCCGGGGCCATCGCCTCCGCCCTCGGCGAGACCGCGCTGGGCCCGCTCGTCGAGGCCCGTCCCGGCCTGCGGGTGCCCGGCGCGTGGGACGGGTTCGAGGTCGCCGTCCGCGCGGTGGTCGGCCAGCAGATCTCCGTCGCCGGGGCCCGCACCATCCTCGGCCGCATCGCGGCCCGGGCCGGGCGGCCCGCCGTACCCGGAGTCGAGGGTGGGTTCCCCGAAGCGGACGCGCCGGAGGTCCACCGCCTGTTCCCCACCGCCGGGGAGCTCCTGGAGGCCGACCTGGACGGGCTCGGGCTGACCGGGCGGCGGACCGCCACGCTGCGGGCGCTCGCGGAGCGCGTCGCGGGCGGTGAGATCGACCTGGACGGCGCGCAGGAGCCCGGCGAGGCCGTGTCCGAGCTGCTCCGGGTGCCCGGGATCGGGCCCTGGACGGCCGGATACGTCGCGCTGCGGGCGCTGCGCGACCCCGACGCGTGGCCCGAGGGCGACCTGGGGCTGCGGCGGGCCATGGCGTGCCTGGGCATCCCCGACGACCACGTCGAGCGGTGGCGCCCCTGGCGGGCGTACGCAGCCCTCCATCTCTGGAGTTCCGAATGACCCCCTCCCCGCACCTGAAGACGGGGATCCTCCACGCCGCGAGGGGATCCGACGCCCCTCCCACCGGCCCGTCCGGTGACGCCACCGGCGTCCCGTACGGCCGTCCTCCCCACCCGTCCGGCGGCTCCGGCCTCCCGGGCGGCCTCTCCGACGACCGAGGAGCCCTGATGATCGAGGCGCAGATCCTTCCCACCCCCACCGGACCGCTGTCGCTGCTCTCCCATGAGGGAGTGCTCGTCGCGGCGGGATTCACCGCCGACCCGGACGAGATGCTCGCCCGGGTCTCACCCGCCCTCCGGGCCCTGGGCATGACCCGGGTCGAGGACCTCGGCCACGCGGCGCAGGCCGTACGCGACTATCTGGACGGCGACCTGAAGGCGCTCGACGGCGTGGCGGTGAGCCAGCCCGGCAGCCCCAGGCGGCAGCGGCTGCTCACGGCGCTGCGCGAGGTGCCGCCGGGTGCCACGGTGACCTACGCCGAGCTGGCCGAGCGCGCGGGCATGCCCCGGACGGCCGCCAGGGCGGCGGGCGGGGCCTGCGCGCAGAACCTGATCGCCCCGTTCGTGCCCTGCCACCGCGTCCTGCCGTCCACCGGCGGCTACGGCGGCTACTACTACGGCACGCCGGTCAAGCAGTGGCTGCTCGCCCACGAGGCCGGGACCGCCTGACCGGGCGGCCGCTCCGCGGACCGGGCCGGCGCCTCCGGAACCCGCGGACCGGACCGGCGGCCCCGGAGCGGCCTCACGGTTCGACCAGTCCGGCCCGGATGGCGTACCTGGTCAGTTCCAGCCGGTCGCGCATGCCGAGTTTCTGCAGGATGTTCGCGCGGTGCCGGTCGACCGTCTTGACGCTGATGAACAGCGTCTCGGCGATCTCCTTGGAGGAGTTCCCCTCGGCGATCAGCTTGACGATCTCCTCCTCCCGGGGGGTCAGGATGCTCTCGGGCAGGCGCCCGCCCTGCCGGTCGCGCTGCAGGTACTCGCGGATGAGCGCGGTGACGGCGCCCGGATAGAGGAAGGGCTCACCGCGCATGGCCGCCCGGCAGGCCTCCAGCAGGTCCCGGTCGGCGACCGACTTGAGCACGTAGCCCGAGGCCCCGGCCTTGAGCGACTCGAAGAAGTACTGCTCGTTGTCGTACATGGACAGCATCAGGATGCGGATGCCCGGAGCCCGCCGGGAGATCTCCCTGGCGGCCTGGATCCCGGTCATCCGGGGCATCGCGATGTCCAGGATCGCCAGGTCGACCTCCGCCTCCGAGGCGGCCTCGACCGCCTCGGCGCCGTCCGCGACCTCCGCGACGACCGTCAGGTCCGGTTCGGCGTCGAGGATCAGCCGCAGCCCGTGCCGGACCAGGGCGTGGTCGTCCGCCAGCAGGATCCGCGTCGGGGAAGGGTTCACCGGATTCATCTCCGATCCGCTGTCGCAGGCACGAAAGGGTCCACCGGATTCATCCCCGGTCCGCCGCCGCGGGCACGAAAGGGTCCACCGGATTCATCCCCGGTCCGCCGCCGCGGGCACGACCAGGCGCACCTCGGTGCCGCCGCCGGGAGCGGGGGCGAAGGTCAGGCGGGCGCCGATGAGGAGCGCGCGCTCGCGCATGCCGCGGATGCCCGCGCCCTCTATGAGCTCGCCTCCCCGCCCGTCGTCCGTGATGCGCAGGACCACCGCGCCGTCCTCGGCGGTCAGCGAGAGCTCCGCCCGGGTGGCGCGGGCGTGCCTGGCCACGTTCGTCAGGCCCTCCTGCGCGATCCGGTAGAGGACGAGCTCGGCTTCCGATCCCAGCGCGGGCAGGTCGGCGGCCAGCTTGCGGGCCACCTGCACACCGCTGGTCTGGGAGAACTCCGTCGCCAGGCTGTTGAGCGCGCTGAGCAGCCCCAGGTCCTCCAGCACGCCGGGGCGGAGCCTGCGGGCGACCTGGCGCACCTCGTCCAGGCTGGCGCGGACCGTCTCCTGCACGGCGTGGAGCTCCTCCCGCAGGTCCTCCGGTGCGCGGTCCACCACCCGCTTCAGGCCGAGCAGCACCACGGTGAGGCTCTGGCCGATCTCGTCGTGCAGTTCCCGGGCGATGCGCTGCCGCTCGCCCTCCTGCGCGGCCAGCGCGTGCGCGCTGCTCGCGCTGCGCTCCGCCTCCAGCCGGTCGAGCATCGCGTTGAAGGCGTCGATCACGTACGTGAGGTCGCCGTTGCCGCTGTCGGTGAGCCGGTCGCTCGGTCTCAGCAGGTCCACCCGCTGCATGAGCGCGGTGAGCGCGCCGAGCGGGGCCAGGCCGGTGCGGAGCAGCAGCGCGTTGGCGGTGAGGATCAGCGCCAGCCCGACCGCCAGGACCGGCACCTCGGTGAGCAGGACCGGCGAGGACACCGTGGCGGGCGAGAGCGCCAGGACGAGCGTGCCGACCGTGAAGACCAGGCCATTGATCGCGAACAGCCTGCGGAACAGCGCCTGCGCCGGTGTCCTCCGGAAATCGCTCATGTCTCCAACCCCATCGCGGCCGGACCCGTCTGTCCATGCGGGGCGCCCCCCACAGGGCCGCGCCTCCTCCCATTCCCGCCTGGTCCTTCTACATGTCGTCCCCCACCGGAGATGGGTGTCGGCCCCGATGGTCCCGCGAGAGGGTCTGGCACACAATTGAAACAGGGCAATTCGCGCAAAATGTCCAAAACAGGGCAGTCAGTTCAGGAGGGGGACGTCATGACCGTACTGGGGAACGGCCCGCAGGCGGCACTCGCCGTCGAGGCGCTGCCCGCCTGGATCGTCGCGGGCACCGTGGCGCTGGGCGCGCTCGCGGCCCTCGCCGCCTGCCCGGTCCGCCTCGTCCGCTCCGGCGAGCGCCTCGTCCTGTTCAGGCTCGGCCGACCGGTCGGGGTGCGGGGTCCGGGCATCGCCCTGGTGCTGCCGCTCCTGGAGCGCGGCGTACGGGTTCCGCTCCGTCCGGTCCGCGTCGACCTGCTCTGGCTGGAGGCCACCACCCGCGACGGCGTGACCGTGACGGTCAACGGCGCCGTGCTCGCGGCGGTGCGCGACCCGGTCCGCCACTGCCTGGCCGGGGACTCTCCGCTCTCCGCCGTGACCGCCGCGGCGGAGGACGAGGTCCGCCGCCACGTCGCCGGACGCGACCTGGCGGAGCTGGCCGTACCGCCCGGCGGTGAACGGCGCGAGCTGGCCTCCCGGATCACCGCCAGGACCCGGGAGCAGGGCGTGGAGGTCACCCGGGCCGAACTCGGCCGGATCGAGATCCCGCTCGGCGCGGGCCTGCTCCGCTGGGCGGAGGGCTTCAGCGCCGGCCCCGGCCTCCGCACCCGCCCGACCGCCCGCGCCCGGCCGATCCACACCGGACCGGCCCACACCCGGCCGATCCACACCGGACCGGCCCACACCCGGCCGATCCGCACCGGACCGGCCCACACCCGAGAGGAGTGCTCCCGAGCGGTCCGCTTCGCCCGTCCGCGCCGCTGACCCCGCCCTCCCGTCCCACCCACGAGAACGGAGGATCAACATGGAGATCACCCACACCACCGTGCCCGGCACCGGCACCGTGCACCACTTCAGAACCAGGGGCGGGCACCGGTTCTCCATGCTGGTGGACGAGACCGACCGTCTCTCCCTGATGGTGTACGGCCCCGACGATCCCGACCTCGCGGTGGAGTGCGTCGTCATGGAGCGCGACGAGGCCGCCCAGCTCGCGGAGATCCTCCAGCCCCGGCCCATCGCCGACCGGGTCGCCGACCTCGAGCACCGGATCGCCGCACTCACCGGAGGGGCCCCGTGACGAGAACGGGCAGGGACGGCGCCCCTTCCCCGAGGACACGGGAGAGGCACTTCCGGATACCGGCGGTGCACGCTCCGGATGTGAAACGCCACTGCTCGGAATCGGACCGCGTCCGGAAGGCCCAGAGGGACGGTGTGATGCTGGCACGGGACATCGCCGTGAGACTGCCGACCGTGACGGTCGGCGACCCGGTCACCAGAGCGGTGCGGGTGATGACACTGGCCCGCCTGCCGGGACTGATCGTCGTCGACGACGACTCGCGGCCCCGCATGGTGCTGCCCGGCACGCAGGTGCTCCGGATGACGGTCCCCGGCGCCTACCAGGAGGACCCGGCGCTCGCCCGGACCGTCGACGAGGCCCGCGCCGACCTGTTCTGGCAGGAGCAGGGCGACCTGACGGTGGGCGACTGCCTGCCGCGCCAGCCCGTCAAGCCCGCCACGGTGGCCCTCGACGCGACGCTGCTGGAGGTGGCGGCCCTCATGGCGCGGCTGCGCAGCCCGCTGGTGGCGGTGGTCGACCACGCCGGGGTCCTGGTCGGCACGATCACCCTGGACCGCCTGCTCACCAGTCTGGCCCTGTCCGGCCCCGACGACTGACCCCGCCGGGGCGCTCCCGGACCGCCTCGGGCGGAGCGCCCCGGACGATCTTCCCGGCCGGCGCCTCGCGGAGCGCCCCGGCCGGACCTTTCCCGCCCGCCGTACACCACCCCGGTCCTGTTCCGCGCGCCCGGGATCCCGCACGTCCGGGATCCCGCATGCGCACACGCCGTTCGGAGGATTTCCCATGCACGACTTCCGGCGACGCCCCCTGGGCATGCCCCGGCTCCCGGCACCGTCCCGCCGGACCCGGCCCACCGCCCCGGCCGTGACCCGGACCGGACCGCCGAGGCGTGACCGATGAGCGCCCTCGCCGCACTCGCCGTCTTCGTGGTGGCGTTCTTCTACATCGCCACGGAGAAGGCGGACAAGGTCAAGGTGGTGCTCATCGCCGCCGGGGTCATGGCGGTGCTCGGACTGATCCCCGGTTCGGAGGTGTTCTTCTCCGAGCACGAGGGCGTCGACTGGAATGTGATCTTCCTGCTCCTGGGCATGATGATCATCGTGGGGGTCCTCAAGCAGACGGGGGTCTTCGACTACCTCGCCATCTGGGCCGCCAAGAAGTCCCGGGGCAGGCCGTACCGGCTGATGGTGATGCTGATGATCATCACCGCCGTCGCCTCGCCGTTCCTGGACAACGTCACCACGGTCATGCTCGTCGCCCCGGTCACCGTCGTCGTGTGCAACCGGCTGGGCGTCCCCGCCCAGCCCTACCTCATCGCCGAGATCCTCGCCTCCAACATCGGCGGCGCGGCCACGCTCATCGGCGACCCGCCCAACATCATCATCGGCAGCCGGGCCGGGCTGACGTTCAACGACTTCCTCGTCCACATGGCACCGATCGTCGTGGTGACCTTCACGGCGTTCGTGCTGCTGACCCGCGCGCTGTTCAGGAAGTCGTTCCGCTACAACCCCGACCGCGTGACCGCCGTCATGGCCCTCCAGGAGCGGCGCGCCATCACCGACCCGCACCTGCTGACGCGCTGCCTGGCCGTGCTCGGTCTCGTCATCGTCGGCTTCGGGCTGCACTCCGTCCTGCACGTCGAACCGTCGATCGTCGCACTGGTCGGCGCCGGGGTGATGGTCCTGGTCTCGGGCACCGACGTCCAGGAGACCCTCCGCGCGGTCGAGTGGCCGACCCTGGTGTTCTTCACCGGCCTGTTCGTCATGGTCGCCGGGCTGGTGCACACCGGCGTCATCTCCACCGTGGGCGACTGGGCGATCGGCGTGGTGGGCGACGACTTCTTCGGCGCGGCGACCGCGCTGCTGTTCGGCTCCGCCGTGCTGGGCGCCTTCTTCGACAACATCCCCTACGCCGCCACCATGGCGCCCATCGTCGAGGGGCTCGTGGCCCAGGCGCCCGACCCGGCCACCGGGCAGGCGCTGTGGTGGGCCTTCGCGCTGGGCGCCGACTTCAGCGGGAACGGCACCGCGGTGGCCGCCAGCGCCAACGTCGTCGTCATCGGCATCGCCGCCCGCGCCGGCCACCCCATCTCCTTCTGGCAGTTCACCAAGTACGGCATCCTCGTCACGGCCCTCAGCTCGCTGATGGCCTGGGTCTACGTCTGGCTCCGCTACTTCACCTGAGCCGGCCGGTCCGCCGGACTCCCGGTGCGGCGGACCGACGGGTCCGGCCGGCCGACGGGTCCGGCGAGCCGTGGCGGCCGGATCGCCGGACCGCGCCGACACCCGGCCGGGGCGCCGCCGGGGCTCAGTCGCCCCGGACGACGCTCTGCACCTCGCCCACCGGGACATCGCGGGTGGCGCCCACCTGGACGGGGTCGTAGGGGTCGAACGCGAACGGCGCCACGCCGCTCTGGTCCTGCCCCTGGGCCGTCACCTCCCACACCGAGGTCACCGTCAGCTCGTAGACCCCGCGCGGCTGGTCGACCGAGGCCCGCAGGTAGCGGACGCCGCAGGTGAACTCCCGGCCCCTGGCGTACGGCCTGCCGCGCGCGCCGCAGTCCTTCTTCACCTCGGCCCGGTCGGCGGTCGTGCCGGGATCGATCTCGATGTCGTCGAGCGTGGCGGTCACGGTCGCGCTCATGACGCCCGGGAGCGTGGCCGTCACCGACCGCGTGGTCTCCCCCGTCCCGTCCAGCCAGACCCAGGTCGGCAGGTTGACGTAGCTCCTGACGTCCGGGTTCAACCTGATCCTCGGCTCGGGCACGGTCAGCGCGGCGCGGGCGATGTCGGCGAGCTCGGCCATGGTGATCCCGCCGGGCGGGGGCGGGGAGCCCTCCGGCACCCACACGTAGGAGTCGAGCCCCTGCGCGCACGCCAGCCCCGCGGGGTCGCCCTCGTTGTGGGCCGGCAGCCACCAGCGGCCCTTCTCGCCGGCCTTCTCCTTGAACTGCTCGACGAACTTCTGCTGCGCCTTCGCGTTCTCCCGGTCGCGCGTCCACCACGCCTTGCCCCGCTGCTGCTGCGCCAGCATGTCGAGGCCGTCCAGGGACGGCTCGTACCAGCACGGGCGCTTGAGGCGGTAACCGTCGCCCTTCCCGGCCCCGGCGCCGTTCCCGCTGATCACGATCCGGGAGTTCTTCAGCCAGACACCGGCCCGCCTGCCGTCCTGGGTCACCCCGCCCGACGGCGGGTCGTCCGCCGCCGCGCGGGCCGCCGCGCCCTGGGCGGCGTGTGCCGCCCCCGCCGTCGCCAGGGCCAGCAGGATCACGCCGGCGGCTCTTCTCACGGTCATCGCAGACACCTCTTCGCGTCCTCGCTGGGGTACAGGGCGTGGCTGAAGGACTGGATCCGCAGGACGCCGCCGCCGTCCTCGCGCAGGTCGGCGGCGTGCAGGAAGGGTTCGGCCATCCACGCGTCCCGCGGCGCGACCTCCCCGCCCGTGCGCGTGTCGACCGTCCGCGTCCCGGCCATGTCCACGCACGCGCCGAGCCGTACGCCGCCCTGCGCGAGCGGCTCGGTCACGAACCCGTACAGCCGGACCGTCCCGTGCAGCGCGTGGTGGTCGCGCCAATAGGAGGCCACCCAGTCGTAGTCCTGGCGCACCGCCTCCTCGCCGAGCAGGTCGAGGTAGGCGGTGTCGCTCCCGGTCGGATCCCGGTCGCCGAGGGAGACGATCCGCAGGGACCCGGCGTAGTAGGCGCGGAAGGCCGCGACCGCCCCGGCGGTGACCGCGTCGGCCGCGGCCGGCGGCTCGACCACCAGCCGCATGTCCGGCCCGGCCTGCACCGTCTCGGCCCGCGGGCTCCGCCCGGCCCCCGGTGTGCCGTCCGCTCCCGGCGACGGGCCGGAGGGCCCGGTCGCCGCGGTCGCGCCCGCCGTCCCGTCCAACGGCACGAACGGCTCCGCGGCCGGCGGAGCGCACCCTGCGAGTGCGAGTGCGAGTGCGAGCGGCGCCAGCACGGCCACCGCGGCCGTGACCCCGCGCCGCACGACCGGGACCCCGCGCCGCACGACCGGGACCCCGTGTGGGGCCGCCGCGATCCCGTGCGAGGCCGCCGCGATCCCGTGCGAGGCCGCCGCGATCCCGTGCCGGGCCGTCCCCGGCGTTCCCCGAAGCCCGTTGCGCGGGGTCTTCCGCGGACCCTCCGCCGAGGTGCCCATGCCTGCCTCCGTCCCGGTCCACACGCTGCTCATGCCGACGGCGCCGAACTCATCCGCCACGCGGGCAGCAGCTCGTCGATGAGGGCCTCGGTCTCCGGAGCCATCCCGCCCCCGTAGGGGTGGGACTCGGCCCGCCGGTGCAGGGCCTCGGCCACGGCCCGCAGGCGGGCGGGGTCCCCGGTCCGGTGGGTCGCCCGGAGCAGGTCCCGCCAGAGCCCCTCGTCGTCGGCGGCCAGCAGCAGCCCGGCCCGCACCGCGGCCACCGCCCGTCCGGGCTCCCCGGCGGCCAGCCACACCTCGCACGCCCGGTGCGCCGCGTCGGCGACGCCCGCCGCCACGTCGTACTCCAGGTCGTCGGCGGCCAGCCACGCGTAGCGGCCGCGCGGGCGGCCGTTCAGCAGCGGGCCCCGCACCAGGCCGAGCGCCTGCTCCAGCAGTACGGCGCGCGCCGCGGCGTCCGCGTGGGAGCGGCGGACCAGCTCACGGAAGAGCATCCAGTCGGTCCGCACCCCGGGGCCGAGGCGCAGCCGCCCGGACTCGTCGGCGTACAGGTTGGGCCTGCCCTCGGAGTCGGCGCCCAGCCAGGCGACGACGCGGGCGATCGTGGCGTCCCTGACCACGGCCTGCACGCCGCGCGGCCACAGCACCCCGCCGAGCACGACCGGGTGCACGCCGCCCGGGTGGGTCGCCAGGTAGACGACCATCTCGACGGCGAGCCCGGCCCGGCCCTCCTCCATCGGCGGCGGGCCCGCGATCTCGATCGGGCCGAGGATCCGCACCTCCACCGACGGGTCCGGGGTGACGGGCCCGGCCTCGTCGTCCACGGGCTCGCCCTCCATCCGCCGGGCGGTCAGGAACAACTCGACCAGGGCCCGGTACTGGCGGCGGGGCAGCAGCTGCGCGGCCACCTCGAAGCCGAGCGCGTCCACCCGCACCCGGCCGTCCCCGTCGATCTCCCAGTTCCAGGTGGCGTGCGGGACGTCCCCGGCGATGACGTACCCGGCGGCCGTCCGGGCGCCCGTGCGGGCCAGCACCGCCAGCCTGCGGGCCTCCTCCGCGGTCGGCGGGATCGCCGAGAGCAGGTAGTGCGGCGACCAGACGGGGTCGCCGGCCCGGCCGTGGATCCGCCCGGTGAGCACCTCGGCGCCGTGCCCCCGGTCGGCCGCCGCCCGGGCCTCGGCCTCCAGCTCGGGCAGGACCTCCTCCAGGCCGCTCGCGCACCTGATCCGCTCGGGCGCGATCACGGTCAGCTCCTCGCCGAAGCCGACGAGCGTGACGCGCATCCGGTCCGACCAGCGGTTGGTGGCCAGCTCCACGGCGAGCGCGGCCAGGGCCGCGGTGGTCTGCGCGCCCCTGACGGCGATCAGGCCGTGGGCGGCCTCCAGGTCGACGAGCACCCGCCCCTCGCCGTCCCCGCCCAGGGAGACCAGTCCGGGGTACGGCGCGGGCGCGTCGGCCAGCGCCGCCTCGTCCAGCATCCGGCCCTCGTGGGCGGGGAGCCGCCAGACCTGGCCCCCGTCGTGGGCGGCCCACGGTGCGGGGGCGTCCGGGTCCGGCGGATGGATCCACAGGTCGAGGTGGCGCGGGGACAGGTGCGCGGCGTAGACCGTCGGCGGGACCCGCCCGGCCGCCGCCAGGGACCGGCCGAGCAGCCGCAGCCCGATGTCCAGCATCCGGCTCCCGGGGGCGTCCGCGCCGAGCCTGAGCGCCAGCTCGGCCTGGGCGGCGTCCTCCCGGGGACGGACGATCCGGCGTCCGAACGCCCGGTGCCAGAGCTGCTCCCTGCGCCTGCGCCCGAGCGCCGCCAGCAGGCCGGCCGCGGCCAGCGAGGCTCCGGCCAGGTAGTCGAGCATCCCCAGGCCGGCATCACCGGAGCCGACGGAGTCGCCGGAGCCGCGGCCGGGGTCCCCCTCGTCCGCGGAACCCGGACCCTCAGCACCCGAGCCCTCAGCACCCGGGCCCTCGGACCCCGCACCCCCGGATCCCGGGGAACCGGTGGAGTCCCCGGACCCCGGGGAACCCTCCGCCTCCGGAGCCGCGGGGGCCCTGTCGGCCTCCGCGGGCGGATCGGCCCGCTCCGGGACCGGCTCGGGCCGTACGGCCGGCCGCTCCCGCGACTCGGCGGGAGCCTCCGCGGGGAGACCGGCCCCGCCCGGGACGACGTACCGGGTCCGGCCGTCGAGCTCGGCGGGCCTGTCCGGGTGGTCGTCGAGGGTGGCGGGCCGGGGCTGGGCGGCGGGCACGATGTGGACGTTGCGCGCGTCGTCCGGCATGTCGAGCACCCAGCCGGGCCTGATCAGGTCCGCAATGCGCAGCCGGCTCCCGTCGGGCTGCTCCTTGTGCTGGTTGAGCCGGTAGATCTCCGGGTAGCGGCGCCCGTCCCCGAGGCACTTCTCGGCGATCTCCCACAGGCTCTCGTGGTGCCGCCCGTGCGGCGGCTGGACGACGTAGACCTTCTTGGCCTTCCCCACCGGCACCAGCGGCGCCCGCTCCGCGGCGGCCGGCGCGGCCAGCGGGGACGTCCCGGCCGCGACGGCGGCCGGGCGGTCGGCGGGCGGACCGGCCGGCCGCAGCAGCGGGACCGCCACCGCCGAGACCGTGAACAGCAGCAGGACCGCCGAGACCAGCCGGTTGGCCAGAGCCTGCGTGCCCCCGGCCAGCGGGACCCGGGCGGGCATGCCGACCCGGCGGATCCCGGCGTACAGCTCGACGAGCACGCACGCGACCAGCTGCAGCCAGGCGAGCCAGACCAGCAGCACCAGGATCGCCACGATCGTGCCGGTGCCGACCCGGCTGGTCAGCAGGTCGAGGTCGAGCAGCTCAGGGGTGAGCGGCGGCCCGGCGAGCCGGAGCAGCGCGTACGGGACGCCGCCGAGCAGCGCGACCAGCACCGCCAGCGCGCCGAGCCCGGCGAGCAGGTCGCCGGTCGTGCGCCTCGGCCTGATGCGCATGGGCTGTCGCGTCGGCATGCGTCTTCCTCCGTGTCCAGGTTCGTCGTCCTTCGCCCGCTCGGCCAGTGGTTCGGCGTATTCGGTCTAGGTCTGCTCGCCGATGTCGGGACCGGCGGTGACCGAGGCCTCCATCGCCGAACCCGGGAAGCCGAGCGCGGCCAGGAAGAACGCCTCCCAGCGGACGGAGACGGTCACCTCCACCTGCTCGCCGCCGGGCTCGCACGCGACCAGCTCGACGTCGCCGCCGTCGTGCGCGGAGACGATCTCCCGGGCCTCGCCGCAGACGGCGTCGCCCTCCAGCAGCCGGGCCCGGCCGGTCTCCCGCAGGTGCTCGACGTCGATCCGGTCGGCGGCGGCGCGCGCGGCCTGCTCGGCGACGTCGGCGGCCCGCAGCCGCGCGTTGATCGCGGCCCCGCCGTCCACCAGCAGCCCGGCCAGCAGGAAGACCACCGCGGAGAAGAGCACCGTGAAGACCGCCATCGAACCCCGGTCCCCGCTCACTCCTCCACCCGCCTGAACTGCTCCAGCGGGACCACCGAGTCCCCGCTGACCTCCTTGGCCGCGCCGAAGCCGAGGAAGCCCAGGTCCAGGGAGCAGGTCACCTCGACCCTGACCTGCCCGCCCGCCTCCCAGCCGTCGTCGGACACCTCGACCGAGGGCTCGCACTCGCCCTCCAGCGACGCCCCGGCCGCCTCGGCGGCGGAGGCCTGCGCGTCGGCGCGCGTGCGCTCCACCGACGCGGCCCGCGCCGCGTCCCTGGCCGCGCCGTTGACCTCGCCCTGGGCCTCCACGAGGCGTCCCGCGCCGACCAAGAAGAGCAGGAACAGCAGGAACACCGGGGCGAGCAGCACCGTCTCGGCCGAGAGCGACCCGCGTTCACCCCCGTACCGGCGGCTCTCGGCCGAGAGCGACCCGCGTTCACCCCCGTACCGGCGGCTCACTGACAGTCCTCGCCGCCGTCGTCGGGGCGGAAGCACTCGACGGGACCTCCGAATCGCGCGGTGACGGTGAACGTGGTGGACGGCAGCAGCGGGACGACCTGGACGGCGGTGGCGGTGATCTCGACTCCGCGCCGGTCGCCCTCCTCCCAGGCCGTGGCGGTGGCGCCGGAGAGCAGTTCCGGGCCGACCGCCCGGAGCACCTCCGCGGCTCGCGCCTCGGCGTCCTGCTGCCAGGAGTCGGTGTCGAGCCGGGCCAGTCGGGCCCCCTCCCGCGCGGCGGCGTCGGCCACCTGGCGGCCGTGGAACCAGAGGGCGAACTGCACGACGAGCAGGATGACGACCAGCACCACCGGCATGATCATCGCCAGCTCCACGGCGGTGGCACCCCGCTCCCCGTCACGGCGCCTCCGGACGCCGTACGGCCGGTCACGGCTCGGTGGAGCCACCGCCGTCACCTCCGGTGCCCCCGCCCCCGCCCCCGCCCCCGCCTCCGCCTCCGCCGAACTGGTCGGAGATCTCCGCCTGCTTGTCCTGGACCAGGGTCCTGATGAGCGTGGCGAGGCCGAGGGCGACCCCGGCGATGATCGCGGTGATGATGACCCACTCGACGGCCGAGGCACCGCGGGTGGGGGCGCTGCGCGCCCTGTCGATGCGCACGTTCAGCAGGGCGACCGTATAGACGATCCACGGATGATTGATCATGGTCATGACCCCAACATCTTCATAGCGGCCGGGAAACTCAGGAAGATCACGAAACCTGCGCAGAGCAGGAGCTGGGCGACGAGCATCGACTGGGACCGCTCCCCCGCCTGCCCCTCCACCTCGGCGAGCTCGCGCCGGCGCAGGGTGGCCGCACGGGCGGTCAGGGAGGCGCGGACCTTGGCGCCGTCGTCGGCGACCAGGCCGAGCGCGGCGGACAGGTCGCGCAGCTCGTCCACGTTGATCTCGTCGCCGAGCTGGCCGAGCGCCTGCCACGGGGTGATGCCGACGATCCTGGCGTTGCCGAGCGCCTCGCGGATCCGGGCCATCGCCCAGTTCGCCCCCTCGCCGGAGTCCGCCGCACCCCCCGCGCCCCCGGCTCCGGGCGCGCCGGACGCCCCCGGTGTGCCGACGGAGACCGCCATCATCAGCGCCTCGGGCACGCCGCGCCCGCCGGCCAGGTTCATCGCCACCAGGTCGAGGAAGGCGCCGACCACGTGCCGGAAGTCGCGGCGCATCCGGGCGGCGTCCCGCCTGATCTGCAGGTCGGGCAGGAAGAAGAAGACGACGGCGACCACGAGCGCGGCCCACAGCGGCACGGTCGGCGAGACGCCCCACCCCATCAGCGCCAGCCAGCCGGCCAGCAGCGGGAAGGCCAGCAGCCCGGAGACGGCCAGCAGCGCCTTCGTCGCCAGGAAGCCCTCGAAGGACTTGCCCAGCAGCGCCAGGTCGGCTCTGGCGGAGCGGACCTCCCAGCCCCGGGCCGCGTAGAAGCGGGCCAGCCGCACGCCCAGGCCGCGCCGGAAGGCGCTGACCTCCTCGTCGGGCAGGACCAGCTGCATCCGCGGGGCGTCGGTGCCCTCACGGGCCGCGTCCAGCGCCAGCAGCCGCGTCACCAGCCCCGGACGCGCCGGGAACAGCGCCCGGACCAGCAGGAACAGGCCGAGGCCGAGCACCCCTCCGGCGAGCAGCGCCTCAGTCATCGCGGACCTCGCCTCCGGTGGACAGGCCCAGCAGGCGGGCGGGTTTGTCGAAGCGGGCCAGGCGGCGCATCCAGGCGAACCCGGCGCCGAAGAAGGCCGCGACCACGACCAGGACGGCCTGGCCGAGGGCGTCGTCGTACTCGGCGACGTAGTCGGGGTTGAACACCACCAGCATCGCCGCGAAGGCGACCGCCGTGCCGACCACGATCTGCACGCTGCGCCGGGTGGAGCGGCGCTCGGCCTCGACGCGGCGGCGCATGTCGAGCTCCTCGCGGGCCGAGACGGCGAGCGCGCCGAGCACGTCGCGCAGGCCGGGACCGCGGAGCCGGGAGTTGAGGATCAGCGCGGCCACCACCAGGTCGGCGGAGGGGTCGTCCAGCTCGTCGGCGAACAGGCGGAGCGCGTCGGGCAGCGGCATCCGGGTGTGCAGGCGGTCCACCAGCCCGCGCAGGTGCGGGCGGAGCGTGGGCGACGCGGCCCGGATCGACGACGGGATCGCCTGCTCCAGCCCCGAGGCCCCGGCGATGGTGTCGCGCAGGGACTCGGTCCAGGCGGCCAGCCCCTCCAGCCGGTGCATCGCCGTACGCTCCTCGGCCGCGCCGCCGGACAGGCCGCGCCAGCCCAGGGCGAGCAGTACGGCGCCGGCCGCCATCACGGGCCACCCCGTCACCAGGAGCACCGCCACCCCGGAGATCACTCCGGCCGCGGTCCTGGTGGACAGGGCCCGGAGGAACTCGCGCCTGGCGGCCTTCCGGCCGGGGGCGGCCGGCCGGGGGCGCACGCCGTACAGGGCGAGGCCGAGCAGGAACAGGCCGCCGCCGATCGCGGCCCCGGCCAGGAGCGCCAGCGGGTCGAACAGCCCCGGCGGGATGGGGATCACGCCCACTCCCCGGGGTCGTAGCCGTGCCGGGCGAGCTCCTCCATGCAGGACAGCGGCGCGTGCGGCAGGACGCGGCCGTCCGGAGCCGCGGCGAAGACCTCCGAGGAGAGCACCCGGCCGTCGACCCCGGCCACCTCGCGCACGCTCGACACGAAGCGCCGCAGCGTCCCGCCCTGGGCGTACTCGTTGCGCTTCTCGATGAAGACCACGAAGTCGATCGCGCCCGCGATCAGCATGTGGGTCGCGTCGATCGGCAGGCGCTCGGTGGCCTGGAGCGCGTAGGTCGCGATCCGGTTGAAGACCTCCATCGAGGAGTTGGCGTGGATGGTGGAGAGCGAGCCGTCGTTGCCCTGGGTCATCGCGTTGAGCATGGTGACGATCTCGTCGCCGAGGACCTCGCCGACGATCACCCGGGAGGGGTTCATCCGCAGGGACCGGCGGACCAGCTCGGCCATGCTGATCTCGCCCTGGCCCTCGGAGTTGGGCAGCCTCTGTTCGAAGGCCACCACGTTGGGGTGGAGCTCGGGGAACTGGTCGAGGCCGAGCTCCAGCGCGCGCTCGACGGTGATCAGCCTCTCGTACGGCGGGATCTCGTTGGCCAGCGCCCGCAGCAGGGTCGTCTTCCCGGCGTTCGTGGACCCGGCGATCATGATGTTCTTCCTGGCCGCCACGGCGGCCGACAGGAAGCGGCCCAGCTTCGGGGTGAGCGTGCCGTTGCCCACCAGGTCGCTGAGGAAGACCTTGCCGAGCCGGGCGCGGCGGATGGAGATCGACGGGCGGACCGTCACGTCCATGACCGCCGAGAGGCGCGAGCCGTCCGGCAGCCGCAGGTCCAGCTGGGGGTTGGCGGTGTCGAACGGCCTGCTGGACAGGCCGCTGTAGGCGGCGAGGATCTGGATCAGCTCGACCAGCTCCTCGTCGGACTCGGCGACCGGCTCCCCCATGAGCTCCTGTCCGTCGGCGTAGCCGATGAAGACCCGGTCGCAGCCGTTGATGTCGATGTTCTCGACCTCGGGGTCGTCCAGCAGCGGCTGGAGCCGGCCCACGCCGAAGAGCGCCGCGTGGATGCCGGAGGCGAGCGCCTCCTCCTCCTCGGCGGTGGGCGGGGTGCGGCCGACGCCGATCTCGCCGCGGGCGTACTCCTCCAGCACCTGCGCGATCAGCGCGCGGGCGAACTGGCGCTCGTCCTCGCCGGTCATCGGGGGCAGGCCGCTCGCCTGGTCCAGCCGCCGCTGGTGGGCCAGCCGGTCGCCGACCTCCTGCCGGAACCGCTTCACCAGGGTGTGGTCGATGCTCATGCGACCTCCTCCGTCGGCCACGCGAGTGCCGCCGCGCCTCCGGTCGGCCCGCTCACGTGCCCTCCTCCCGCCATCCGGCCGGGGCGGGGTACGGGGCCGGGGCGCCGTGCGGGGCGGGGGCCTCGCCGTAGGGGCCGGGGGCCGTGCGGGGAGCCGCGGCGGCCGGGCCGGCGCCTTGGGCGGCCCCCAGGCCGGTGCCAGGGAGAGCGCCCGGGACCGCACCCCGGAGGGTGCCGGTTCCGGGCTCCGGGCCGGGATCCCGGCCCGGAGAGGTACGCGGCGGCGCGCCGGGGATCGGGCGGTGCGGTGCACCCGGGGCCGCGCCCGAGATCGTGGCGGGGACCGTTCCCGGTGCGGAGGCGGCGGCGCTCCGGGCGCCGTGCGGGGCCGCTCCCGGTGCCGGGGCGGCGGCGCTCCGGGCCTCTCGCGGGGCCGTCTCGGCGGCCAGGCGGCCGGCGAGCTCCCGGGCGGTGCGGATCAGCAGCGAGCGGTCCAGGCGGCCGCCCCACTGGCCCCGCAGCAGCTCCGCTCCCTTGGGGTCGTGCGCCAGCCCCGCCACGAAGACGACGTCCTTGCTGGTGGCGGCCACGATCCGGCGGACGTCCTCGATCGTGCCGCGGTACTGCCGGGGGTCGGCGATCACCACGACCCCGACCCGCGCCCCCCGGGGCATCACGTGCAGGCGTTCGCGCAGGTGCGCGACGTGGTCCAGGCTTCCCCGGGTGAACAGCACCACCAGTCCCGCCTCGGCGATCAGCTCCCCCAGCTCCGGGTGCCCGCCCAGGCGGCCGCAGTCGGCCAGCACGTCCGCACCGGGCAGCGCGGCCAGCGCCCGGCCGAGCGGCCCCCAGAGCCAGGTCAGCCCGGCCGCCTGCTCCCCGTGGGTGAGCCCGGCCAGCACGTCCAGCCCGCCGACGATCTTCTGGGTGTGCTCGTGGATCAGGGCCGTCGTCAGGCCGCGGCGGGCCGTGGCCCCGAGCGTGAGCAGCCCGCGCCCGGGGTTGAGCACGCCCCCGTCGGCGGCCGGCAGCCGGTAGGCGACGTCCCCTCCCGCGGGGTCGCACTCGGCCAGCAGCACCGGGCGCGGCCAGACCGCGCCGAGCGCCGTGGCCGCCGTGGTCACGCCGGGCGCGCCCTTGTCGGCGGCCAGCACGATGAGCGCCACGTCAGCGCGCTCCCGGCAGCTCGGCCAGGGCGATCTCGCCCCGGGCGGCGTAGGTCACGACCGTGGGCGAGATGGTCGCGTCCACGATGATCGTGATCTGCCCGCCGGAGCCGTTCCGGCCCGACGAGCCGACGCCGTGGACGAGCGCGCTCTGCGCGAGGATCCGTCCGGCCGCGGACTCGGAGTCCCCGCCCCGGCCCGGCACGTGGACGACCTGGACCCGATCGCCGGGGCGCAGCGTGGCGGGCAGCTGGCCGGGCTTGAGCGCCAGGCCCACCTGGGCCTTGCCCGGGCCCAGCTCCTCGCTGGAGGACAGGACCATCTCCCTGGTCAGCAGGGTGCCCGGGAGCAGGGTGACCCGGGCGAAGTTCTCCGCGACGCGGGCGCGCTCGGCGTAGGGCACGTAGCCGATGCCGGTGTCGGCGATCTGCACCTCCCGCATCGCGGTCTGGGCGATGGGCTGCCCGGTGCCGACCTGCTGGACGATCTGGATCGCGGAGACCCGGTCGCCGCTGCGCAGCACGAGCAGGGTGGTGGCGAGCGCGCCGCCCAGGATGAGCAGTACGGCGAGCGCCGCGAGCGCGGGCTTGCGCTCTCGGGGGGAGACGGGCAGCTTGCGTGACGCCGGCCCTGACAGGGTGCCCGCCGGAACAGGCCGGTCGGCGTTCGCCGGCGCGCGGCTGGATGGCTTCTCGCTCGTCCTCATGGGCGTGGGGGCTCCCAGAGTGATCATTTTGCGGGCTACTGATCGAATTTACGCCATTATGCGCACCTTGCCGATGTCCCGTAGGGCAAAAGCGAGGACCAATGCTCGTTTGGTAGGAACGGGTTTGTCAATGGAGATCCACTGAAACCTTACGCTTCCGGCAGGTGACACCTGACTTATCCGGATGATAAGGACAGCAACAAATCCCGATAACAACCGTCACAATGGTTTCAGGCGTCATTCGGATCACGGGCCGGACGCCTTCACCCCTCCGGGACCGGCGGTTGTGCGCCACTTTTCATAGTGATTCATCCTGAACCAGTTCAAAAAGTGGCACCCTGGAAGCATGGGAACGTGGTTCGGATGGCTCCCGCCGAGCTCGGGGCGGCTCCGCCGCATCGTCCGGCAGGCCGCCGCGCGGTTGCGCCGCCGGGACGCCGGGAGGGAGGCCGACCGGAAAGGCGGCGTGCGCGGGGACGGCGCCGCCCGGGGCGGCTCCCCGGGAAGCGGCGCCCGGAGCGGTTCCTGGGGAAGGGCCGCCTGGAGCGGTTCCTCGGGAAGGGCCGCCCGGAGCGGTTCCTGGGGAAGGGCCGCCCGGAGCGGTTCCTCGGGAAGGGCCGCCGGAGGGGCCCGGCGGCCGCCCGCCGTCCGGGTCACCGAGCGGACCGCCGCGCGCCTGCACCGGGCGGCGGCCGGGCTGGCCGAGGTCACCTCCGAGGTCAACGCCTATGCGGAGCTGCTGGAGGAGAAGGCCGACGAGCTGCGGGCCCGGGCCCGCGACCGGGAGCGCGCGCCGGATCCGCCCGCTTCCCGGGAGTTTTCCACCGAGTTTTCCACAGGCCGGTCCGGGTGCTCCCCAGATGACGAAAAGCTCCCATCGCGGTGACACCCCACATGAACCGCTATAACAAGTCGGCATCGACCGGTGGTTATCCACAGGTTGCCGCGTTTTCCACATGCTGCCCCCGAGGCCGCACTTCTGCCGCGAACACCCCTTCCCCTGCCGTTCCCAGTCATTAGGTTTGGGCGGAGGACCGGACCGAGGAGAGCGGCGATGCGGATCATGCTCACCGTGCTCAGCGAGCACGCCGACCGGGACGTCCTGGTCGAGGGCGACGAGTCGACCACGGTCGCCCGGCTCGCCGAGGCGCTCGCCGGACAGCCTCCGGGCGAGCGCTCCGGCAACGTGGTGCGGCTGACCCGCAGCCGGGCCCCCTACGGCCTGGGCCGCGCCGGCGCCGGGGCCGCGCCCCCCGACCTGTGGCTGGACGGCCGGGTCCTCCCCGCCGACGCCCCCGTGCTCGGCCTCCTGCGTGACGGCGACCTGGTCACCCTGGACCGGCGCCTGGCCGTCTCCACCTTCGCCGAGGAGCCCGCCGGCATCGTGGAGATCCGGGTGTCCGGCGGGCCCTGCGCCGGGTCCGTGCACCGCCTGGGCTTCGGCGTGCACACCATCGGCTCCGATCCCGCCTGCGCCGTGGCCCTGCGGGATCCCTCGCTCCCCGGCCGGGCCGCCGTGGTACGGCTCACGCCCGACGCCATCACGGTGGAGCCCGCCGCACCCGGCACCGCGGGGCCCGCCGTACCGGCAGCCGGGAACACGAGGCCGGGAGCGGCGGAGAGCGCCGGTCCGGGAGCGGGCGGCGGGAGGCGGGGAGCGGGCGGCGGGAGGCGGGGAGCGGGCGGCGCGACGAGCGGCGCGGGGCCGGAGACGGGCGGTGCGCGGCCGGAGACGGGCGGTGCGGGGCCGGAGACGGGCGGTGCGGGGCCCGCGCTGGACGGCGAGCCGGTGGAGGAGGCGGTGGACTGGCCCGAGCACGCGGTGCTCACCTGCGGCTCCTCGGTGCTGACGCTGACGGCCGTCGAGCCGCCCGACGCGCATCTGGACGGCCGGCCCGACGGCGGACTCGCCTACAACCGGCCGCCCCGGATCCGCCCCCCCGAGCCCGCGCGGCGGCTGGAGGTGCCGGTGGAGCCCCGGCGCGCCGAGGGCATGCGGCTGCAGCTGCTGACCGCGTTCCTGCCCCTGGTGCTGGGCGTGGGCATGGCCTGGGCGCTGCAGATCTGGTACTTCCTGCTGTTCGCGCTGCTCAGTCCGACGATCATGATCGGGCAGTGGTGGAGCGACCGGCGGCACGGCCGCAAGCGGCACCGGCAGCAGCTGAAGGACTACCGGGAGCGCCTGGCGGTCTTCGAGACCGAGCTGGAGCGGGCCCGCGCCGCCGACGAGGCCGCCCGCCGCGCCGCCGCGCCCGATCCCGCCGAGGTGCTGCTCACCGCGACCGGCCCGCGGCGCAGGCTCTGGGAGCGCCGCGACCACGACCCCGACGCGCTCCGCCTCCGGGTCGGCCTCGCCGACCTCCCCGCGGCGCTGGAGCTCGTACCGGAGCGCGGCGCCCCGCCGGACTCCCCGCTGCCGGAGCCGCCGGCCTGCCGGGCGGTGCCGGTGGCGCTGGCTATGCGGCGGCTCGGCGTGGCCGGCCTGACCGGCCCGAGGGAGACCGTGTCCGGTCTGGCCCGCTGGCTCGTCGGCCAGGCCGCCGCCCTGCACAGCCCGCGCGACCTGGCGATCGTGGTGCTGTCCGCGCACGGTGACGGCGAGGAGCGGTGGAACTGGGTGCGCTGGCTGCCGCACTGCGCCCCGCACGGCGGCGAGGACTGCCTGGCACTGGTCGGCGCGGACCCGGAGGCCGCGGCCCGCCGGGTCGCGGAGCTGACCGCCCTGATCGACGAGCGCCTGGGCGAGGGCGACGGGCCGCTCAGGTCCGCCGCGCCGCGCGTCCCGTCCGGCTGGGGCGGTCTCGGCTGCGACTCCGCCGATCCGCCCCGCTACGACGAGCGCCCCTACGACGTGCTGGTCCTCCTGGACGGCGCGCGGGTGCTGCGCGCGCTGCCCGGCATGCCGCAGGTGCTGCGTCAGGGACCCCGCGCGGGCGTCCACACCCTGGCCCTGGACGACGAGCAGCGGCTGCTGCCCGAAGAGTGCGCCACCGTCGTCCGGGCGGGCGCGGACGGCCGGCTCCGGCTGCTCGGCGGCGGCATGGAGAGCCTCGGCGAGATCCTGGCCGACCAGGTCCCGGCCTCCTGGTGCGACCGGCTCGCCCGCTCGCTGGCCCCGATCCGCGACGTCAGCCGCGACGAGGCGGGCGTGGCGCTGCCCGGTTCCGCGCGCCTGCTGGACCTGCTCGGGCTCCCGTCCGCGGGCCCCGCGGGCTCGCCGGACCCGCTGGGCGGCAAGGTCCTGGCCGGGCGGTGGGGCCGCTCCACGGAGGCGGTGATCGGCGCCGGGCCGGACGGCCCGTTCTCCGTCGACCTGAGCCGCGACGGGCCGCACGCCCTGATCGCGGGCACCACCGGCGCGGGCAAGTCGGAGCTGCTGCAGACCCTGATCTGCTCGCTCGCGGCGGCCAACCGGCCGGACGAGATGACGTTCGTACTGATCGACTACAAGGGCGGGGCGGCCTTCAAGGAGTGCGTACGGCTCCCGCACACGGTCGGCATGGTCAGCGACCTGGACGGCCACCTGACCCAGCGGGCCCTGGCCTCCCTGGCCGCCGAGATCCGGCGCCGGGAGCGGCTGCTGCTGGCCGCCGGGGCCAAGGACATCGAGGATTACCACGCGCTGCGCGACGCCCAGACGGCCCGCGCGTCCCGCGACCTGCTGGTGGCGGGCGGGCCCTCCCCGATCGGCGCCCCGGCCGGTGCATCGGCCGGGGCACCGGGCGGGGCGCCGATCACGCCGCTGCGGGGGCGGGGCGGCGGTCCCCTGGCGCCGCTGCCCCGGCTGGCCCTGGTGATCGACGAGTTCGCGGCGATGGTCAGCGAGCTGCCCGACTTCATGACCGGGCTGGTGGACATCGCCCGGCGGGGCCGCTCGCTGGGCATCCACCTGATCCTCGCCACCCAGCGGCCCGGGGGCGTGGTGACCGCCGACATCCAGGCGAACACGTCGCTGCGGATCGCGTTGCGGGTGACCGAGGCCGCCGAGTCCACCGACGTCATCGGCACACCCGACGCCGCGCACATCTCCAAGTCCACGCCCGGCCGGTGCTACGTGCGGTCGGGGACGGGCACGCCGGCGGCGGTGCAGACCGCGCGGATCGGCGGGCGGAGCCCGGCCGCGAGCGAGGCCAGGACGCGGGTGACGGAGGTCGGCTGGCGGGCGCTGGGACACCCCCCGGCCGCGCCGGAGGCGGGACCGGAGGGCTCCGCCGCCACCGACCTGTCGCTGCTCGTCGACGCCCTGGTGGACGCGGCCCGCGTCGCCGGGATCCCCGAGCAGCCCAGCCCCTGGCTGGAGCCGCTCCCCCACCTCGTCGTGGTCCCCGGGCCCCGAAGCACGCCGCCGTACCGGGCGGGGAGGGACGAGGTGCCGCCCCTGGTGTTCGGGGCGACCGACCTGCCGTGGGCGCAGGACCGGCGGGCGCTGACGCTGGACCTGCCGCACGGCGGGCACCTGCTCGTCGCCGGTACGGCGCGCAGCGGCCGGTCCACCGCGCTGCGCACGCTGGCCGGGGCGATCGCGGCGGGCGCCTCCCCCCAGGACGTGCACGTCCACGCGATCGACTGCGGTTCGGGGGCGCTGCTGCCCCTGGTGGCGATGGCGCACTGCGGCGCCGTCGTGACCCGGGACCAGCTCGACCGGGTCGAGCGCCTGCTGACCCGGCTGCGGGCCGAGGTGGGGCGGCGCCAGCAGTTGCTGGCCGAGGCCGGATACGCCTCCCTGGCCGAGCTCCGGGCCGCCGGGGGGACTCCCCGGCTGCCCTGGATGGTGCTGATGCTCGACCGCTGGGAGGGGTTCGTCGCCGCGTTCGAGGGCTACGACTACGGCCGGTTGATCGACTCGATGCTGCAGCTGCTGCGGGAGGGCCCGGCGGTCGGGCTCCGGGCCGTGGTGACCGGCGACCGGTCCGCGCTGATCGGGCAGATCTCCACGGTCTTCGACGACCGGCTGGTCCTGCGCCTGGCCGACCCCGCCGACTACGGCCTGGCCGGGCTGCCCGTCAAGGACCTGCCCGCCTCCCTCGGCCCCGGCCGGGCGCTGTCCATGGGCGAGCACGGCCTGACCGAGAGCCAGATCGCCCTGCTCGACGACGACCCCTCCGGCCCCGCCCAGGTCGCCGTGGTGCAGTCGCTCGCCCGCACAGTGCCCGCCAGGTTCCCCGGCCCGGCCGGGGGAGGGCCGGACGGCATCGCGGGGGACGGCGCCGACCGCGTCTCAGGTGTCGCAGGCGGGGGCGCGGGACGGTCTGCCGGGGGCGCCGGAGAGATCTCCGGGAGGTCCGGTGCGTGGATCTGGGACGGCGAGCCGCCGCTGCGGGTGGATCCGCTGCCCACCCGGATCACCGCGGCCCAGGCGATGGAGCTGGTGCCGTCCTTCGAGCCGCCCTCCCCCCTGTGGGCGCTGCTCGGCGTCGGGGGCGACTCCCTGGCGCCGCTCGGCGTCGACCTGCTCGCCCAGGGCCCCGGCGCGGTCATCGGCGGCCCGCCCCGGTCCGGCCGCTCCTCCGCGCTGCTGACGGCCGCCCGGTCGCTGCTCTCCCGGGGCACGCCGGTGGTCCTGGTCACCCCCCGGCGCAGCCCGCTGCGCACCCTGGAGAGCACCGAGGGGGTGCTGGCCGTACTCGACGGCGGCGGCGACCTGGGCCAGGCGGTCGCCGGCCTGGAGCGCTACGTCGTGCTGGTCGACGACGCCGAACTGGTCTCCGTCGACAGCCCGCTCGGCACGGCCCTGGAGCAGGTACTGCGCACCGGGCGGGACGGCGAGCACGGCCTGATCGTCGCCGGCGCCACCGGCGACCTGACCACCGCCTACCGGGGGTTCGCCGCCGAGGCCCGCAAGTCCCGCACCGGCCTGCTGCTCTCGGTCCAGAGCCCCGCGGACGGGGACCTGTTCACCGTACGGCTGCCGCGCGGCGCGGTCGGCGGCCCTCCGGGACGGGGCCTGCTGCTCACCCTGGGCACGGTCACCCCGGTGCAGACGGCGCTGCCGGGGTGAGGCGGCCGTGAGTGGTGAAACGCCACAGCGCCGCCCCGGCGGCGTTTCGGTGCCGGGACGGCGCCGTGGCGGATCGGGTCAGCGCGTGGCGGACTCGATATTGCCGCGGTAGGACCTGATGACCTCCGAAGCTCTGTCGAGCTCCTCGGCCATACGTTCGAAGGCGACTCTGTAGTTCTGCCAGGCCTCACCGAACCGCTGGGCTCCCGGACCGGTCCAGGCGACACCGACCTTGCTCGCCTCGTTGTTCAGGGCGGCCACGACTTCCCGCACCTGGCCGGCCCGCTGCTGGAACTGGCGAGCCATGCCCTCCATTTCCTCGATGTTGCCGCCGAGCATCGGCTGACTCATGCCGTCTCCTTCGGGGTCAGTATCAGGGCGGACACTAATCGAACTCACGGTACGCGCATGGATCACTCACTATCAGCTTTATACCTATCGGTTATGATCTCCACCAGTTATCATTGCGATTTTTATTGGCTTATCCGCGTATGAGGGACTAACGGCAATGCGTGAGATCGTGGTGACCGGTGGAGGCACCGGGATCGGCTACGCCATCGCGGCGGCCTTCGTCGCCCAGGGCGACCGGGTCACCATCACCGGACGGCGGGAACACGTACTGAAGGAGGCCGCCGACCGGCTGAGCTCCGGTCACAGTGGGCTCGTCGCCGCCGTGGCCTTCAACGCGGCCAACCCGGTCGCTGTGGGCGAGGCGCTGGACAGGCTGCCGTCCCGGGTGGACGTGCTGGTCAACAACGCGGGCGGGAACACGGACCTGGACCGTACGGCCGACGACGGCGACCTGATGGACGTGGCCGAGGGGTGGTGGGCCAACCTCAACGCCAACCTGATGTCGGCCGTACTGGTCACGAGCGCGCTGCTCCCCCGGCTCGCCGACGACGGCCGGATCGTCACGATCGGCTCGATCGCGGCCAAGGGCACCGGGTCCGGCTCGTACGGCGCGGCCAAGGCGGCCGTGGAGGCGTGGACCGCCGACCTGGCCGCCGAGCTCGGCCCGCGCGGCGTCACCGCGAACGTCGTCTCCCCCGGCCTGGTCGTGGACACCGAGTTCTTCCGGGGCCGACTCACCGAGGAGGGGATCCGGCGCCGGGTGGAGAACACCAGGAACGGACGCGCCGGCACGCCCGAGGACGTGGCGGAGACCGTGAGGTTCCTCGCCTCCCCGCAGGCCCGCCACCTGACCGGTCAGGTCGTCCACGTCAACGGCGGCGCTCATCTCGGCCGTTGAGCGGTCCCCGACAAGACCTGGACATCAGGAGACGCTTACACTCCCTGAAGGCTCGCAGCCGCCTGCTCGCGTGTACGAAGGGAACGATCCGGTGCAGAAGGTCCTGATCGCCAACCGCGGTGAGATCGCCGTGCGAATCGCCCGCGCCTGCAAGGACGCCG
>NZ_BMQE01000055.1:0-41423 GCF_014647955.1 Planomonospora antibiotica
TGTACATCTTGTACGCGGCCAGCATCCGGTCGTACGGCAGCTCGCCCACGATGTGCGGGACGTACTTCTCCGGCCAGGCGTACTTCTCGTCCACGGTCCCGTTCCGGGCGAAGATGTGCAGGCCCAGCTCGCGGATCGGGTCGAGCACGGTCTCCATCTGCTCGCGGCGCTCGGGGTGCTTGTCCCGGAAGTACATGCCGGCGAAGACGACGTCGTGGACGCGGCCCTGCTTCTCCTGGATCGGGTTGTGCACCCGCGGCTGCGCCGCGAACTGCAGCACGTCCACCCGGTCGTGTCCCAGGATTTCGCGATATTTCGGCACCATGTCGCCGTCGCACGTGAACACGTAGTCGAACAGCTTGGCCGTGTCGATGAAGAAGTCGAAGTTCGGCGGGTCCTCCTTGTTCCAGAAGACCGTCGGGATCCCCTCCGCGCGGCACCAGTCGATCAGCGCGCGCAGCTCCGGCTTGGGGGCGTTCGTCCCGGTCATCTGGTAGCGCCAGCGCCCCTGGTTGCCGTGCCAGGCCGACTCCACGAAGAGCAGCTCGGGCCGGCGCTCGGCGAAGACCTCCGGCCAGTCGCGCAGCCCGAACTCGATCTGGTCCCACTCGTATCTGAACGCCATCCGGGAGAAGTCGTCGAGGATGACCGCGACCTTCAGGTCCGGCCGGACGACCGGCCCGGCGGGCCACTTCACCACCGGCACGTCCACCGACGGTCCGCGCTCGTCCAGCTCGGCGACCACCTCGGCGACCGGGCGCGGCGCGGCGGGCCCCTTGCGCGGCTTGAGCGCCATGCGGAGCTTGCCCGGCAGCCGCACCACCCCCGGCCCCTTGGCCGCGGTGAGCGCCTCGGCCACCCGGTACGGCCGCTGGACCCGGGTCGACTCCAGTTTCCACTGGGCGTAGTCCGCGCGCGCCTCCGCGATGGCCAGGCGCCGCTCCAGGTCCCGCACCCGCTCCTCGAAGCGCTCGACGACCTTGCGCTCCTCGGGCAGCCAGTTGACCGGTCCCAGCCGCTGGAACCTCGGCTCTTCGGGGGTCTCGTCACTCAGGGGGGAGGTGGAGCTCATGGGAGTCGCCTTCGTCCGGGGTCGTGCCAGGGTACGGCTTTCGCCGTACCGGAACGGTGCTTTTAGAGGGATTTGGGCGGTACGGCCTGCGAGGCCGGGGAGAGGTTCTCCCCCTTCAGCCAGGAGACGATCACCCGGGCGATGCGCGGGCCCGCCTTGCCGTCCCAGAGCGGGGGCAGCTCGCCCGAGGGCGTCGCCGCGCCGTCGGCCAGGGCCTTGTCGGCGGCGGCCGGGAGCAGGTCCGGGGTGACCAGGCGGTTGGTGCCGTGGGTGACGGTGACCGGCCGCTCGGTGTTGGGCCGGACCGTCAGGCAGGGCACGCCGAGCATGGTCGTCTCCTCCTGCACGCCGCCCGAGTCGGTGACGACCAGGGACGCGCCCCGGACCAGGGAGAGGAAGTCCACGTAGCCCAGCGGGTCGACGATCAGCAGGTTCCCGCCGGTCACCAGCCCCGCCGCGGCCAGGCGCTCGCGCCCGCGCGGGTGGATCGGGACCACGACCGGCAGCCGCTCGCTCACCTGGAGGACGGCGTCGACCAGCTCCTTGGCGGCGGCCGGGTCGTCGACGTTGGCGGGCCGGTGCAGGGTGGCCACGCCGTACCGCTCGGGCAGGCCGAGCCGGGTGCGGACCGGCGCCGGGTCGAGGCGGTCCAGCGCGGAGAAGAGGCTGTCGATCATCGGGTTGCCGACGAGGTGGACGCGGGAGGGGTCCACGCCCTCGTTCGACAGGTGGGACAGCGCGTCCGGCGAGGTGGCGAAGAGGATGTCGGACAGGGCGTCGGTGACGACCCGGTTGACCTCCTCGGGCATGCCGCGGTCGAAGGAGCGCAGGCCCGCCTCGACGTGCGCGGTCGGGATCTGCAGCTTGGCGCAGACCAGGATCGCGGCCAGCGTGGAGTTCACGTCGCCGTAGACGACGACCAGCGCGGGGCCGTGCTCCAGCACGACCTCCTCCAGGCCGGTGAGCAGGGCCGCCGTCTGGCGGGCGTGCGAGCCGGACCCGACGCCCAGGTTCGCGACCGGCTCGGGCAACCCCAGGTCGGCGAAGAACACGTCGGACATCAGCGCGTCGTAGTGCTGACCGGTGTGGACGATGCCCTGGCGCACTCCCAGCCCGTCCAGCGCGCGCACGACGGGGGCGGCCTTCACGAAGTTGGGCCGGGCGCCCAGCACGTGCAGGACGAGGGGGTTGCCGGGAGCCTTCCCGGAGGCCTTCCCGGGGGCCTTCCCGGGGGCCTTCTCGCCGGCCGGAGCCGCCTGCGAAGGGGCGGAGTCCCTCATTGACCTCGCCTTTCATGTGGGAGTGGGGCAAACGTTGCCTATGGTACGGTCACGACCGTGGTACCTGACGCCAGTCGGCCGGAGTCCTCGGCGCCCTCGACGGTTTCCGCGAAGTCGGCGCGTGCCGGTTTGCGCGGACTTCTCAAGGGTTTCGCCCAGCATCCGATCATCGTTTCCCGAGTCGTCGCGACCAAGGTCAAGAGTGACCCCGTGCGCGTCGCCCAGGCCGCCGCGGAGACCCTTCCGCCGAGCCTGCGCCCCGTCGTGGGCCGGGTCGCCTGGCCGCTGGCCCGGCGCGCCCGGGTCGCCGTGCGCAAGTTCGGCATGCGCGTGGTCCGGGGACCCTGGAACGAGGCGAAGGAGCACTTCGACGCGGGCCGGATGACCGAGGCCGTCGCGGTGCTGGAGGGCCACGCGAAGTACCCCTTCATCAAGCGCCGGGCCGCCTACTACGCCGGCGAGCTGGCCGCCATCCAGCCGAACCCCATCCCGCCCAAGTCCAAGGTGATCGTGGGCGAGCGGGTCGAGGGCCGGGTGCTGCACTGCGTCACCAACGCCCTGCCGTACACCCAGGCCGGCTACACCGTGCGCACGCACCGGATCGTCACCGCCCAGAAGGAGGCGGGCCTCGACCCGCACGTCGTCACCAGCTGGGGCTGGCCGATGATGCAGGGCCACGCCGACGCGACGCCGTACGAGGAGATCGACGGCATCCCCTACCACCGGCTGCTGCCGAGCGGCGAGGTGCCGTTCGAGAGCCGGGGCCGGATGATCCGCGGGGCCGGCGAGGTGACCGAGCTGGTCAGGACGCTACGGCCGCAGGTGCTCCACGCCGCCACCGACCACCGCAACGGGTCGGTCGCGCTGGCCGTGCGGGAGCGGACCGGCACGCCGATGGTCTACGAGGTCCGGGGCTTCCTGGAGGAGACCTGGGCCTCGCGCGACCCCAAGCGGATCGGCAGCCAGCGGCACGTGCTCCAGCGCGACCGCGAGGCGTTCATCATGCGCTCGGCCGACGCCGTGGTGACCCTCGCCGAGACCATGGCCGCCGAGATCGTCGAGCGGGGGGTGCCCCGGGAGAAGATCTACCTGGCGCCCAACGCGGTGGACGACTCGCTGCTGACCGCGGACTACGACGGGGCGGCCTTCCGCGCCGCCTACGGCATCGCCGACGACGAGATCGTCATGGGCTCGGTCTCCAGCATCGTGGCCTACGAGGGCTTCCGGACCATGATCAGCGCCGCGGCGCTGCTGCGCGACCGGGGGACCCCGGTCCGGGTGCTGCTCGTGGGCGACGGAGCCGAGCGCCCCGCGCTGCTGGAGCAGGTCGAGGAGCTCGGCCTCGGAGACCTCGCGATCCTGCCCGGCCGGGTCGGCCCGGACGAGGCGCTGCAGGCCCAGGCGGCCATCGACATCTTCGCCTGTCCCCGCGAGGACCTGCGGGTTTGCCGACTCGTTACGCCATTGAAACCCGTCGAGGCGATGGCCCTCGGCAAGCCCGTCGTGCTCAGCGATCTGCCCGCCCTGTCGGAGCTCGTGGGCTCGGAGGGCGCCGGTCTCCTGGTCCCCCCGGGCGACCCCGAGGCGTTCGCCGACGCCGTCGCCGGACTGCGGGAAGACCCGGCGCGGCGGGCCCTGATGGGCGAGGCCGGACGGGCCGAGGTGGCGGCGAAACGCACCTGGAGCCGGGTCGCGGAGACCTACCGCGACCTCTACCGGACGATCAGCGGTTGATGATCCGATGGAGATAACCCGTGGCCACCGCATTTGTGATGCGTTTAATCGCATCAGGCGTGGGGTGTGCGGAGTTGAGATAACCTTTGCGACCATGAAGTGTTGTTTCCGGCTCCCCAGGGTCTCCCAGTGACCGGCTACGACCTGGCCGTGATCGGTCTGGGTTACGTCGGCATGCCGCTGGCCAAGGAGGCCACGGCAGCAGGGCTGCGCGTCGTCGGTTACGAGGTCGACCCCCGCAAGGTGGACGCCCTCAACGGCGGGCGGTCCTACATCGACGACCTGACCGACGCCGACCTCGAGCACATGCTGGCCGGCGGCTTCCGAGCGACGCTGGACGAGAGCGTGCTGGCCGAAAGCCGCACCATCGTCATCTGCGTCCCCACTCCCCTGGACGACGACCACCGTCCCGACCTGTCCGCGGTGGAGGGCGCCACCGCGACCGTCGCCAAGAACCTCACCGCCGGCTCCCTGGTGGTGCTGGAGTCCACCACGTGGCCCGGCACGACCGACGAGGTGGCCCGTCCCCTGCTGGAGTCCTCCGGGCTCGTCGCGGGCCGGGACTTCCACCTCGCCTTCTCGCCCGAGCGCATCGACCCGGGCAACCCCAAGTTCGGCCTGCGCAACACGCCGAAGGTCGTCGGCGGCTACACCGACGCCTGCCGTGACGTGGCGGCCGCGTTCTACGCGCAGTTCATCGAGCAGGTCGTGCCGGTCAGCGGCACCCGCGAGGCCGAGATGGCCAAGCTCCTGGAGAACACCTACCGGCACGTCAACATCGCCCTCGTCAACGAGATGGCGATCTTCTGCGACGAGCTCGGCATCAACCTCTGGGAGTCCATCGAGGCGGCGGCGACCAAGCCGTTCGGCTTCCAGAAGTTCCTGCCCGGACCGGGCGTCGGCGGCCACTGCATCCCGGTGGACCCGTCCTACCTGTCCTACACCGTGCGCAAGCTGGGCTACCCGTTCCGGTTCGTGGAGCTGGCCCAGGAGATCAACGAGCGGATGCCGTCCTACGTGGTCACCCGCGTGCAGCGGCTGCTCAACCGCCACAAGAAGGCGGTGAACGGCTCCAAGGTCGCGCTGCTCGGCGTCACCTACAAGCCCGACATCGCCGACGAGCGCGAGACCCCGGCCCTGCCGGTCGCGCGCGGCCTGCTGGAACTGGGCGCCGAGCTGGTCTTCGTCGACCCGCACGTCAAGCAGTGGCAGGTCGACGGCACTGCGGTGCCCCGCGAGGAGAACCTCGCGAAGGCGGTCGCCGAAGCCGACGTGACGCTGCTGCTGCAGCAGCACGGCGCCTTCGACCTGGCGATCGTCGAGGACCACGGCAAGCTCGTGCTCGACACCCGAGGCGTGCTCGCCGAGGGTGAACGCGTCGAGCGGCTCTAGGCACGAAGGGGCTGCGCGCAGTGCACGTGCTCGTCATGACGGTGGTACATCACCCCGAGGACGCCCGGATCCTGCACCGGCAGATCCGGGCGCTCGTGGACGCCGGTCATGAGGTCACGTATGCCGCGCCGTACACCGCCCGCGGGGTCATGGCCCGGTCCTGGGTGAACGGCGTCGACCTCCCCCGGGCGGCGGAGCGCCGGCGGCTGTCCGCGGTGCGCGCCGCCCGCAAGGTGTTCAAGCGCATGCGCGGCCAGGTCGACCTGGCCGTCATCCACGACCCCGAGCTGCTGCTCGCGGTCGCGGGGGTCCGCGGACGCCCGCCGGTGGTCTGGGACGTCCACGAGGACACCCCGGCGACCCTGTCGCTCAAGCCCTGGCTGCCGGCGTTCCTGCGGCCGCCGGTGCGCTTCCTGGCCCGCCTCCTGGAGGGCACCGCCGAGCGCCACCTGCACCTGCTCCTCGCCGAGTCGGCCTACGCCGGGCGGTTCAGCCGGGCCCACCTGGTGGTGCCGAACGAGACGTGGGTGCCGGACGACGTGACCCCGCCGGGCGACGACCGGATCGTCTACCTCGGCTGGCTGTCGGAGGCGCGGGGCGTGAAGGAGGCCGTCGAGGTGGCCCGGCTGCTCCAGCCGTACCGGGTGGCGGTCGAGCTGATCGGCTACGCCGACCCGCAGTCGCGGCCGGTGCTGAACCAGGCCGTGACCGAGGGCCTGCTGGAGTGGCGCGACTTCATGCCGAACGACGAGGCGCTCAAGCGGCTCGACGGTGCGCTGGCCGGCCTCTCGCTGCTGCGGGACGAGCCCAACTACCGGCACTCCATGCCCACGAAGATCGTGGAGTACATGGCCCACGGGATCCCGGTGATCACGACTCCGTCGCCGCGCGCGGTGGAGCTGGTAGAACGCTACAACAGCGGCATGGTCGTGCCCTGGCAGGACCCCAAGGCGGTGGCGCAGGCGGTCCTCATGCTCCGGGACGACGTCAGGGAGCGGCATGCCCAGGGCGCCCGGGGGTATGCGGCGGCCCGTGCGAACCACCACTGGCCGAACTCGGCCCGCCGTTTCGTCGCCCAGCTGGAAGCCTGGGCGGGAGTCAAGGACTGAGATCTCCGGCGCCGTTTATGCCCGCTTGATCACGAGAACGGTAGTGTCCTGAACGTGCGCTGGCTCACGGCTCTCCTCGGCGTGGCGATCCTCGCGGCGGTGGCGGCGGTCGTGATCGTCCTGCGTTCCGGCGACCCCGGCGGCCCGGCCGGAGACGGATCGCAGGCCGCCTCGGCGACGTCGTCCGCGGCCGCGCCGTCCTCCTCCCCGGCCCCCTCCTCCACCCCCTTCACCGACCCGTGTGGAACGTTCGACACCGCGATGCGCGCGCCGTACGCGGTGACCGGGTACTGGCTCATCCCGACGGCCGACCACTGCACCTGGCGCCGCCAGCTCGCCGCCATCCACGGCGTCGGCGGTGACACCGTGATCCGGATCGGCTGGGGTCTGCAGGCCCGCGCGACCGACGAGGACGGCCGGATCCTGGACTCCGGAGGAGAGCCCGACCCCCGCTACGAGCGGTGCCGGGAGGACGGGCTGTCGTGCGTGGCCGCGGCCGAGCGCGACCTGCAGGCGCTGAACCCGGGCAACCGGGTGAGCTGGACGTTCGTCTACCGGACCGACGAGGCGTTCGGGCCGAAGCTGTTCCGCTGCCCCGAGGTCGAGAAGAAGATCGTGGTGGACGGGCGGGTCTACTACCGGATCGTCGCGCCCGACGACGGCAGCGACGACGGCGACTGCACGAACCTCTCCGCCCGGGGACGCGGCTACCACGTGATCCTGGTCGCCGCGGCGCGCCAGGACAGCCTCGCCGAGCTGCTCGACCTGGGGGACCGGTTCGGCGTGAAGGTCTTCCCCGCGCTGCCGCTCGCCCCCCGGGACCCGGCGCAGGCCACCCGGGCCTCGGAGCGGGGCATCGACACGCTCACCACGCTGACCCGGCGCATCCTGACGGACTACGGCGACCGCTTCGCCGGCCGGGCCTCGCTCGGCGGCTTCTACCAGCCGTTCGAGCTCCAGATGAGGGACATGGTCTACACGGGTGCGCCGGAGGGCGCCGAGGAGGCCGCGCGGGACCACCCGACGCTCAGGGTCTACGCCTCCCAGCACCGGATCGTGGAGCAGGTGATGCCGGACAAGCCCGTCCTGGTCAGCCCCTACCTGGAGGCGCGGAAGGAGAAGGGGTTCAGCGCCACGCCCAAGGAGGTGGCGGCGGGCTTCGAGGCCATGGCCAGGACCGGCGTCGGGATCATCGCGCCGCAGGACAGCCGGGGGACCGGCAAGGTCGGGCTGTTCTGGCCGGACGAGCGGGACGAGCCGGTGGACGAGCGGCTCCGCCCGGTGGTCGGCGAGACGACCAACGGGGAGGCCTACCACGGCTCGACCCGCGACTACTACCGGGAGATGGCCGCAGCGCGGGCGCGGATGGCCGAGCAGGGCCACGACGTGCAGCTCTGGGCCAACGTGGAGGCGTTCGAGCCGTCCGGGACCGAGGCGTGCGGCACCAGGACCGGCACCCGGGGGCGCACCGACAAGGACCGCCTGGACCAGGCCGTCACGCAGGTCGGCCGCTACGTCTCCAAGGTCGTCTCCTACATGTGGAGCGACTTCTTCACCTGCGGCTCCCCGTCGCTGTCGGAGGAGATGACCGGTGACGCGGGGCGGCCGATCCCGGTGGAGGCCGTGCGCGCGGGGCACGACATCCGCGACGGCATCGAGCTCCGCGGCTACGATCTGCAGCTGGGCGGCAAGGTGACGATCACCTGGGAGGGGCAGGACGTGCCCAGGACCGCCGAGGTCGCCGGGGTGAACCTGTCGGAGCCGCCCCCCGACACCCCCGACAGGCTGATGACCGCCTGGGTGCCCTTCGACTGGACGCAGGTGCCCGCCGGCACGTGGGTGCGGATCGAGGTGGCCGCTCCCGACGGGCGCACGGCGGCCGAGCCGCTGCACGTCCGCATCGACGCCTGAGCGGTGTAACGTGCCTGCCGTGGTGGTGCCCCGCATTCCCGTCAGCGTGGACCTGGTCGTGCTCACGGTGCGCTGCCAGGCGCTGAGCGCGCTCGTCTGGCGGCGGGACCGGCCGCCGTACGAGGGGCACTGGGCGCTGTCGGGCGGCTTCATCCAGCTCGACGAGGACCTGCCCGCCGCCGCGGCCCGCGTCCTCGCCGAACGGGCCGGCCTGCCGGGCGCCCCGGTCCACCTGGAGCAGTTGCAGACCTACGGCTATCCCGACCGCGACCCCCGCCAGCGGGTGCTGAGCGTCGCCTACCTCGGGCTCGCCCCCGACCTGCCCGCCTCCACCGAGGCGCACATGAGCTGGCAGCCGGTCGCCGCCCTGACCTCGATGGCCTTCGACCACCGGCGCATCATGGTCGACGGCGTCGAGCGGGCCCGCGCCAAGCTGGAGTACAGCTCGCTGGGGGCGGCCTTCTGCCCGCCGGAGTTCACGGTCGCGGACCTGCGCCGGGTCTACGAGATCGTCTGGGGCCGGCCGCTGGACCCGCGCAACTTCCACCGCAAGGTCACCAAGGCCGAGGGCTTCCTGATCCCCACCGGCCGGACCACCACCCGCGACGGCGGCCGCCCCGCCAAGCTCTACCGCCGGGGCCCGGCGGAGAACCTCCACCCGCCGATGCTCCGCTCGCTCAAGGACTGACCCGGAGCCCGGGGGGAGCCGGGCGGCGTCCGCGGTCGCACCCGGACGCCGCCGAGGTCAGAACCGGTCGATCTCCGTCAGGTCGACGTCGATGAGGAAGGGCGCGTCGAGCTTGAGCCTGCTGCGGTGGATCCCGGTGGCGACGTAGCCCTTGGTCGCGGAGTCCAGCTCGTAGACGTGCACCACGGGCCGGTCGCCGTCGTTCTCCACGAGCCAGAAGTGGGGGATGCCGCTCTCCGCGTAGAGCCGGGGCTTGCGCTCGCGGTCGCGGATCTCCGACTCGGCGGAGACGACCTCGACGGCGAGCACGACGTCCTGCGGCTCATAGGTGGTCTGCCGCGCCCCCCGGACGGCGTCGGCGCGCACGACCAGGAGGTCGGGCTCGGGCCGCTGCCGCCGCCCCAGCGTCACGGTCATCTCGCGGCGGACCGCCAGGTCGCGGGGGACCACGCGCCGCAAGCCGCTCTCCAGGAGGAAGAGCGTCGACATGTGGAAGTTGGTCTGGGGGCTCACGAAGACGAGAGTGCCATCGATGAGCTCGGTGTGCGGGGGGATCCCGGGAAGCCGGTCCAGGTCGTCGGCGGTGAAGCCGCCCCGCGGCGGGAGGACCCAGTCGGGCAGCGGGTCCCACACCGACGGCTCCGGGCGGAGCTCGGTCTCGGACAGCGGTGCGGCGCTCATGTCGTCCTCCCGGTCGGGCATGCTCGTGCCTCCAGTCTCCCAGGGTGATGCCCCATCCGTCCGCTCCTCATAAGGTAAGGCCATGCCTCGTTTCCGCGCGATCCTGGACACGATGCCCGCCTACAGGCCGGGCAAGGCCGTGGTCTCCCCCGACGGCCGGTCCTACAAGCTCTCGTCCAACGAATCCCCCTACGACCCGCTGCCCTCGGTGGTCGAGGCGGTCGCACGGGCCGCGGCGGAGATCCACCGCTATCCCGACCCCGCGGCGACCGCCCTCACCGAGGCGCTCGCCGAGCGGTACGGCGTGCCGCCCGAGCACGTCGCGCTCGGCGCGGGCTCGGTCACCGTGGCCCAGCAGCTCTTCGAGACGGTGAGCGAGCCGGGCGCCGAGGTGGTCTACGCCTGGCGCTCGTTCGAGGCCTACCCGCTCCTGGCCGACCTGGCCGGGGCGACCTCGGTCCAGGTCCCGCTGGCCGATGAGACCCACCACCTGGAGGCGATGGCCGAGGCGATCACCCCCGCCACCCGGATGGTCTTCGTCTGCAACCCGAACAACCCCACCGGCACGGTCGTGCGCTCGGCCGAGCTGGCGGCGTTCCTGGACCGGGTGCCGGAGGACGTGCTGGTCGTCCTGGACGAGGCCTACCGGGAGTACGTCCGGGACGCCGACGTGACCGACGGCCTCACGGTCTACCGCGAGCGGCCCAACGTGGCCGTGCTGCGCACCTTCTCCAAGGCGTACGGCCTGGCGGGCCTGCGGGTGGGCTACCTGATCGCCAACGAGCCGGTGGCGGCGGCCGTGCGCAAGACGACGGTGCCCTTCGCGGTCAACCACCTCGCCCAGGCCGCCGCCGTCGCGTCCCTGGCGGCCGAGGACGAGCTGCTGGAGCGGGTCGACGCGGTGGTGAAGGAGCGCACCCGCGTCCGCGAGGAGCTCCTCGCGCAGGGCTGGACGGTGCCCGTCACCGAGGCCAACTTCGTCTGGCTCCGGCTGGGCGGGCGCACGCTCGACTTCGCGCAGGCGTGCGCGGCCGAGGGGGTGGCCGTGCGGCCCTTCGCGGGAGAGGGGGCGCGGATCTCCATCGGCACGCCGGAGGCCAACGACACCTTCCTGGCCGCCGCCGCGGCCTTCAGGAACGCCTGACGGCGCCCCGGGCCCGGGGCGGCGGATGACGACCACCACCTCCGGGCCCGGCGCCCGACCTGACCGGGAGGGGCCGTTCCCGGACCGGCTCCCGCCGTGACAGGGGCGGGTCGTCCTCGGCCAGGCTTCCCGCCGTGACCGGGACGGGCCCGGCCCTCGAAGCCGTCCGCCCGACGGCCTACGCGGTCGCGGGCTCCGGCTCGGCCTCCTGCTCCGGGGCGGCCCGCCTGCCGCGCCGCTCGGTGGAGACGACCAGCGCGACGCCGACGACGATCACCAGGCCGGCGACGATCATCGAACCGGTCACCGGCTCGCTCAGGACCAGCGCGCCCAGGGCGACCGCCACGACCGGGTTGACGTAGGCGTAGGTGGAGACCAGCGAGATGGGCGCGTTGCCCAGCAGCCACACGTACGACGTGAAGGCGACCAGCGACCCCATCACGACCAGGTAGGCCAGCGCGGTCCAGGACCGCCCGGAGACGGCGGACGGGTCCAGGCGCTCGCCCAGCGTCAGACCGGTCAGCAGCAGCCCGGCGCCGCCCGCCGCCATCTCGATGGCGCTCGCGGAGAAGGGGTTGGCGGGCATCGGGATCCGGGCGGACAGGAACGACCCGACCGACCACGAGACGGACGCGAGCAGGATGATCACGATGCCGGCGCCGTCCGAGGCGGCGTCCCCGCCGGCCAGGGAGAGCCCGGCGACCCCGCCGAACCCGATGAGCACGCCGGTCAGCGTGAGCAGCCGCGGCCGGTCGCGGGCGGCGATCCGCAGGACCACCAGCCAGAGCGGGACCGAGGCCACCAGCAGGGCCGCCAGCCCGCTGGAGATGTGCTGCTCGGCCAGCGCCACCATGCCGTTCCCGGCGGTCAGCAGGAGGAGCCCGACGAGCGCCGCGCCGCCCGCCTCCCGGAGGGTCATCCGGAAGGCCTCCCGGCCGCGCAGGGCCAGAATCGCGGTGGCCAGGACCAGCGCGGCCACGGTGAACCGCATGGCGCCGCTGAGCAGCGGGGGGATCGTCTCGATGACGATCATGATGGCCAGGTAGGTGGAGCCCCAGACGACGTAGACGATCGTCAGTGCGCTCCAGACGAGAAGTGATGTGCGCTTGTCAGCAGCGTCGGGACTCATGGCACATGACGATACCGGTCGAAGGTGACAGAACTCTCGCGGAGGCCGGACGGGGAAGGGCACCGGGGCCTCCAGCGTTCTCCAGGGCTTCCAGGGCTGCCGTTCGCGGGCGGGTTCAGGTCCCGTCGCCGGGGCGGGTTCAGAGGCCGCGGCGGTACCGGGCGGCGACCGCGGAGATCCAGAGCATCGCGGTGACGGCTCCGACGGCCAAGGCCAGAGATCCGGCCGTGCCGCCGCTCATCGACCAGCCGTTGCCGACCAGCAGGGCGGTGCCGGCGATGCGGGAGGCGACGGCGTGGCCGCGGTGCCCGGTGCGGCCGAAGTGGCGGCCCAGGACGTAGCAGGCGGCGATCAGGGCGGTGAAGGCGACCGAGCCGGCGGCCAGGTGGCCGTAGCCGTGCCAGGTGAGCGTCGCGGGCATCCCGTGGGGGGCGCCGGCGGGGAAGCCGCCGCCCGGGTCCATGACGAAGATCCCCGCGGCGATCATGCCGAATCCGTTGATCCGGACCAGCCGCGGCGTCCACGTGCCTCCGGGGGTGCCGCGCATGGCCCGGCGCAGGCCGCTCGCCCCGGCGACGGTCAGTGCGCCGGCGATCAGGAAGTTGAGGACCTGCAGCCAGCCCAGGGAGCCGTTGCTCAGCGCGCTCAGCGGGTGGCGGGTCAGGTCGAAGCCCTCGCGGGTGGCGGCCTGGGTCAGGGAGACGACCGTCCACAGGGGGGCGGCGGCGATCGCGCAGGTGAGCAGGGAGCGGGTGGTGGCGGAGGGGGTGGCGGCCGGGGCGGCCGGGAGCTGGACGGTGGTCATGGTCGTGCCTTTCCGGGATCCTTCTTCGGTTCTCGCCCATGCGTCGATCCCGTGATGTGACAGGGAATGCCGCCGTTCCCTGTCACATGGCAGGATCGACGCATGGGCACGGCAACGGAAGAGAAGGAAGAGCCCATGCGCTACCTGATGACCACCAAGGCGTCCGACACCGCTCCCGACGAGAGGCTGTACGCCGAGATGGCCGAGTTCGTCGAGGAACTGACCGCGGCGGGCGTCCTGCTGGCCACCGGGGGCCTGGAGCCGGGCGGCGTCCGCGTGACGTCCTCCGGCGACGAGGTCACGGTGACCGACGGGCCGTTCGCCGAGGCCAAGGAGGCCGTGGCCGGCTTCGCGCTGGTCGAGGTCCGCTCCAAGGAGGAGGCGATCGAGCTGGCCCGCCGCTTCCGCAGGATCGTCGGCGACGGAGAGAGCGTGATCCAGCAGGTCTTCGGCCCCTGACCGGCCGGACGGCGCCGCCCCCGGTTTGCGTACGGGCCGGCGGCGGTGCTGTCATCGTGCCGTGACGGACGTCCATCGCACGGTCGACGCGGTCTGGAAGCTCCAGTCGGCCAGGATCATCGCCGGGCTCACGCGGATGGTGCACGACGTCGGCCTCGCCGAGGAGTTAGCCCAGGACGCGCTCGTCTCCGCCCTGGAGCAGTGGCCCGGCTCGGGGGTCCCGGACAACCCCGGCGCCTGGCTGACGGCCGTCGCCAAACGCCGCGCCGTCGATCACATCCGGCGTTCGCAGCGGCTCGAACGCAAGCACGGGCAGCTCGCCCACGAGCTGGAGCAGCAGGGCCGGGGACAGGACCCCGGGCGCGACCCCGAGCAGGACTCCGACCAGGACTCCGACCAGGACTCCGAGCAGGACGATGTCCTGCGGCTGATGTTCATCTCCTGCCACCCGGTGCTGCCGACCGAGGCGCGGGTGGCGCTGACGCTCAAGCTCCTCGGCGGCCTGACGACCGAGGAGATCGCCCGGGCGTTCCTCGTCGGTGAGTCGCAGATCGCCCGGCGCATCGCCGCGGCGAAGCGGACGCTGGCCGAGGAGCGGGTGCCGTTCGAGCCGCCCGGCGGCCCGGAGCAGGCCGCGCGCCTGTCGTCGGTGCTCGAGGTCGTCTACCTCATCTTCAACGAGGGGTACTCGGCGACGTCCGGCGATGATCTGACGCGGCCGGAACTCTGCCTGGAGGCGCTGAGGCTGGGCCGGCTGCTGGCCGGGCTGGCGCCGCACGAGGCGGAGGTGCACGGGCTGGTCGCGCTCATGGAGCTCCAGGCGTCCCGCTCCGCCGCGCGGACCGGGCCCTCGGGCGAACCCGTCCTGCTCCACGAGCAGAACCGGGGACGCTGGGACCGGTTGCTCATCCGCCGCGGTTTCGCCGCGATGCTGCGCGCGCGGGAGATCGGCGGCCCACCCGGCCCGTACGTGCTGCAGGCGGCGATCGCCGTGTGCCACGCGCAGGCGCGGAGCGCCGAGGACACCGACTGGGCTCGGATCGCGACTCTGTACGAGGCGCTGGCCCGGCTGCTGCCGACGCCGGTCGTGCAGCTCAACCGCGCCGTGGCGCTCGGGATGGCACGCGGGCCGGAGGCGGGGCTCGCCCTGGCCGACTCCCTGGCCGGTGATCCCGCGCTGCGGGACTACCACCTGCTGCCGAGCATCCGGGGCGACCTCCTGGCCCGGCTGGGACGGTTCGAAGCGGCGAGAGCGGAATTCGAGCGGGCCGCGTCCCTGGCCGGGAACGCCGCCGAACGCGCCTTCCTGCACCGCCGGGCGGCCGAGATCGCCGTCCCCGCCGCGCCGGGGCCCACTCTCGGACAGGCCGCCCGGGAGTTCCTGCAACGCGGTGAGCTGGACGCCGGAACGGTCCGTTCGTACGGGCAGACCCTGCGGCGCCTTTGCCGGGCCGTGGGCGACCGGACGCCGCTGGCCTCCCTGACCGCCGACGACGTGGCACGGGTGTTCGCCGCGGCCTGGGGCGAGGCGGCGGCCTCGACGTGGAACAGGCACCGGTCGGCCGTCCGGTCGTTCGGATCCTGGGCGTCCATGGAACATCTCGCCGCGGGCCTCGACAGGCGTGCCGAGACCCGCCCCCGGACGGAGGGCATCGGCCGGGCACAGCTGGAGGCGCTCTGGAACCGCCTCGATCTGCCGCTGCGCGAACGGACCCTGTGGCGGCTCCTGCACGAGTCCGGGGCCGGGGTGACGGCCGTCCTGTCCCTGAACGTCGAAGACCTGGACCTGGACGACCGCCGGGCCCGCGCGGGCGGCTCCTGGGTGAGCTGGCGGTCCGGGACCGCCCGGCTCCTCCCCGATCTGGTGGCGGGCCGGGCCCGGGGGCCCCTCTTCCTCACCGACCGGCGGCCCGGGCCGTCCCGGGCGCCGGCGCGGGCCGACCTGTGCCCGGAGACGGGCCGCCGCCGCCTGTCCTACGAGCGGGCCGAGTATCTCTTCAAGCAGACCACCAGGTCCCTGGACCCGGCGGGCGGCGGCTACACCCTCCGGCAGCTCAGGTCTCGCGACTGATCGGCCGGGAGCCGCCGCCCGGAGCGGGATCTCCTAACGGGCGCCGAGCTTCTCCACGATCAGGCGGTAGAGCTGGCGGGGCCGGCCCGGCTGCGGGGTGCGGTTCGGCGGGAGCGGCCACGCGAGTCCCTCGTCCACCAGCGTGCGCAGCAACCGCCGTGCCGTACGCGAGGTGACGCCGAGCATCTTGCCCGCGCCCTCGGCGTCCACCACCGTGTCCCCGTTCTCCAGCTTGGCGGCCAGCCGGGCCAGCACCTCCACGCCCCTGGGTTTGGCCGTGCCGCCGTGCAGGGGCGTCCTGGGGGCGGGGACCAGCGCCCGGCCCTCGCGGTCCACCGCGAAGCCCTGGACCTGCTTGCCCGTCTGGGTGCGGGCCAGCGCCGCCCGGGCGTGGGCCTCGGCGTCGTGGGTCGTACGGCCCATGCCGACGCCGACCTCCACCGCCAGCCCGAGCTCGTCGCGGACCCGCGCGGCGAACGGGAGCACCCGGAAGCCCTCGGTGGCGGTGGACACCGAACCGCGGGTCGCGGTGACCATGTAGCTGTGGTCGTCGATCGCCGTCACCGTCGCGTTGATCCGGTTGGCCTCCTGCACCAGCAGCCGGTGCAGCGACAGGCGCAGCTCGTCGCGCCAGTGGCGGGGCGCGGCCCGCCGTACCGGCTCGCGGAGGGTGGGGACCTCGACCAGGACCACGGTCAGCTGCGACTCCTCCAGCCGGTGGTGGGCGCCGAGCAGCGCCGCGGTGTGCAGCGCCGTCCGGACGGCGGCGGAGGTCGGGCGGACCCGGACCACCGGGACGTCCGCCGCCTGCAGGCGCTCGGCGACGGCCGGCAGGCAGGTCAGCGCCCCGGTGGTGCTGCCCTGCCGGGCCAGGCGTTCGTGGAAGGCCGCGATCGTGCCCGTGGCGCCCGGCTCGTCGCGGCTCTGCACCCCGCCGCTGGGCAGGCCCAGATCGGCGTAGGCCTCCTCGACGTCCGCCCGGCTCAGCACGTCCACGCTGATCCGGCGCGGGTCGATCCGCTCGTCCATCACGGCCCGGCCCAGTGCGGCGATCAGCGCGGCCCCGCCGAGCTGGACGTACGTCGCCGGCATGGTCAGCGCTCCCGACCGCCGGGCCAGGTCGTAGGGGATCGGGCTGGCGAACAGGCAGGCGTCCACCCCGGCCCCCAGACGGGTGACCTTGTCAGGCGCCTCCTGCTCGTCCCGGTAGGCGGCGGCCACGAGGCGGCAGGGCAGGGGAGCCGCCGCGTGGCCCATCAACATCACTCGTTCGACGAGGTCGTGGGGGCCCACCACACCGATGGTGAGATCCGGTGTCAGGGCACCCGTGCGTGACACTCGTGGAGCTTCTTCGGCCCGCTCGACCAATGTTCGTTCCCATCATGCCGTCCGTTTGTTTTCGGCTCTCTTTTGGAACGATCGCTCGTCGGGACCGTAATGTCACGCCCGATTTAGTGTCCGCCTGAGGACAACCCGTGCTGCTAAAGCCTTAACTCATCCTATTCGCACAGGTCAAGATGGTTATAGAGTGGTTGAAACCCGCCGATTATGACGGTGAAATCTCCTGCACCACATCCGCGCCCAGGGCCTGCATGCGCTCGGCCAGATATGAGTGGCCGCGGTCGATGAGATAGCCGGACTCGATGACCGTTTCCCCCTCGGCGGCGAGGCCGGCGAGAACGAGCGCGATTCCCGAGCGGAGGTCGTGCGCGGTCACCCGCGTGCCCTTCAGCGGGGTCGCGCCGTGCACGACGGCGCGGTTCTCCGTCACCTCGATGTCCGCGCCCATCTTGTTGAGCTCGCTGGCCAGCGCGAACCGGCCGTCGAAGATGCGCTCGTGGATGTAGCTGGCGCCGTCGGCGAGGCAGGCGACCGTCATGATCGGCGACTGCAGGTCGGTGGCGAACCCGGGGTAGGTGTCGGTGATCACGTTGATCGGGCGCAGCGGGCGGTCCCGGCGCACGTGGAGCACCGCGCCGTGGTCGGCGAACTCCACCCCCATCTGCTCCAGCTTGTAGCGGACCACGCCGAGGTGGTCCAGGTCGGCGCCGACCAGGTTGACCTCGCCGCCGGTGATGGCCGCGGCCATGGCGAACACGCCCGCGTCGAGCCGGTCGGGCATCACGGTGTGCTCGACGGCCTGGAGCTCCTCCACGCCCTCCACGGTGATGAACCCGGTGCCGCCGCCGCTGATCTTCGCGCCCATCCGGGTCAGCATCTCGATGACGTCGAGGACCTCGGGCTCCAGCGCGGCGTTCTCGATCACGGTGGTGCCGCGCCCGAGGGCGGCCGCCATGATGAGGTTCTCGGTGCCGGTGTGCGAGGGGGTGTCGAGGTACAGCTTGGCGCCGGTGAACCCGCCGCTCTTGACGCGGATGACGGTGTCCTCCTCCTCCACGGCCGCACCCAGGCGCTTGTAGCCCAGGTAGTGGAAGTCGAGGTTGCGGCTGCCCAGGTTGCAGCCGCCCACGCCCTCGATGACCGCCTCGCCGAGGCGGTGCAGCAGCGCGGGGACGAACAGCACCGAGCCGCGGAAGCGCCGGGCGATCTCCGCGGGCAGCACCGGGCTGGTCAGCCGGGAGGCGTCGATCACCAGCGTGCGCTCGGCCTCGTGCAGCTCGACCTTGGCGCCGATGGCCTCGGCCAGCTCCACCGCCCGGCGGACGTCTTCGATGATGGGAACGTTGCGCAGCACCGTGCGGCCCTTGGCCGCGAGCAGTGCCGCGCCGATCATCGGCAGAACGGCGTTCTTCGCGCCCTGGATGAATGCGGTTCCACGCAGTGCGTTGCCACCGCGCACACGGTAACGGACCATGCGTCTTGCTCCTTGCAGGTGGGGAGGTGTGACTCGTGCGCCGGGGGGACGGCAGCCGGAGTGTCGGCCCAACAGTAGCCGGTGGACACTCCTTGCCCGGTCACTTCGCCGAGGCACTACCCCGTGAAAGGTCGGCCAGTCAGTTTCTCGTAAGCCTCCACGTAACGGGCACGGGTCCGCTCGACCACCTCCTCCGGGAGCGGCGGCGGGGCCTCGCCGGAGGCGCGGTCCCAGCCGGAGGCCGGGGAGGTGAGCCAGTCGCGGACGTACTGCTTGTCGAAGGACGGCTGCGAGCGGCCGGGCTCCCACTGGTCGAGGGGCCAGAAGCGGGAGGAGTCGGGGGTCAGGACCTCGTCGCCGAGGGTCAGCACGCCGTCGGCGTCCCAGCCGAGCTCGATCTTCGTGTCGGCCAGGATGATGCCGCGCTCCAGGGCGATCTCCGCGCCGCGCCGGTAGACCTCCAGCGTGATCCGGCGCAGTTCGGCGGCCACGTCCGCGCCGACCTCGGCGACGACCCGCTCGAAGCTGATCGGCTCGTCGTGCTCGCCGACGGGCGCCTTGGTGGAGGGGGTGAAGATCGGCTCGGGGAGCCGGGACCCGTCCACCAGCCCGGGCTCCAGCCGGACCCCGGAGACCTCGCCGTCGCGCCGGTAGTCGATCAGGCCCGAGCCGGTCAGGTATCCCCGCGCGACGCACTCCACCGGCACCATGCGCAGCGGCCGGCACAGCACGCTCCGCCCGTCGGGACCGGGGGAGACCACGTGGTTCGGCACGACGTCGGCGAGCTGCTCGAACCACCACAGCGACATCTGGGTGAGGATCGTGCCCTTGTCCGGGATGTCGGGGGTCAGGACGTGGTCGAAGGCCGAGATGCGGTCCGAGGCGACCATCAGCAGCAGACCTTCTTCGGTCTGGTAGAGGTCGCGGACCTTGCCGGAGTGCAGGTGCTTCACGGCCCAAGTCTGCCAGGAGGGCTCAGGCCTCCTTGACGAGGGGAAGGCTTCGCAGCCGTTCCCCGATGTGGGCGGCGACGAAATCCGGTACGGGACAGCGTTCCCTGACCGCCGGCCATGAGTCGGCCATCGCGCCGACGACGTCCTGTACGGTGGTCGCCACCGCGTCCGGGTCGGCACCGACGGTTCCCGCGAAGCCCCGGAAGTGCTCCAGCGTGATGTACTGGGTGTCGGGCTGCCCCGCGAGGGGAAGCGTCAGGATGTCCCTTCGGAAGCCTTCGTAGGACATGACGGAGACGAGGTCGTAGGCCGGGGAGAGCCGCCGGAGCCGTCCGCCGGGATACTGCAGCGACCAGTTCTTCAGGTGCTCGTCGGTGTTCCCCATCACCACGCAGGCGGCCAGCCGCCGGATGTACTGGTCGAGGTCGTCCGGGCACTCGCGGTGGATGACCCGGCCCACGTCCTCTGCCCGGCCGCGGTCCTTCTCGTACGGCAGCAGCCCGAAGACCTGGGCGAAGTCCTCCTGGTGGACACGCCCGCCACTGGACCGGTCGAAGCGCCGGATGGCGAAGGCCGTCCCGCCGGCGGTCGTCAGCTCGGCAGGGACGTTCTCCAGATCGCCGACCGGGACCAGGGCGTGCTCGGGCACCTCGATCCCGGCGAGTGCCGCCCAGGTCATCATGGCGTGCTCGTTCTCCGGGAGGAGGTCGTGGCTCCGGCTGGGGAACTTCACGATCCAGTCGCCGCCGACCCCGACGTACCGGAATCCCGTGGGCGTCCGGGCCATCGAGAGCTTCACCTGCATGCCGGCCAGGGAGAAGCTCATCTTCTGCGCGTCGGAACGCGGCCCCTCGTCCTCCGCCGGGACCTCGGGAGGGGTGTCCTCACCGATCACCCGGACGGCCCCGGGCAGGTCTTGGCCGAGGTGGACGAGCAGGGCGAAGTCGCTCACGGACTTGAGCCCGAGCTGGGCCATGACCAGGCGGCGCAGCCCGGACTCCCGCTCCGGGAGCAGGTTGGCGAACCACGGCGGCAGCTGACCGCCCGGAGGGTTCTCGACCTTCCGTGGGTTGTACTCGTAGTGCAGTCCAAGCACGGGTCGGTCCGGCGCGCGGTCCGTGTAGCGGAAGGAGACCTTCCCTGCCCGCTGCTCCAGCACGCCGACGGCCCGGTCGCCGATCAGGACCTGAGCGCTCGTCCGGCCGCTCATCCGGCGTCTCCGGGGGTGATGAGGCCAGTGGGATCGGGCCCGTCGGGAAAGCCGAACAGGGCGTTCTCCTGGACGTGTTCGGCGATGGCCGCGCGGACGAGTCCGGCCCGGTGAGCGACGAACTCGTGCTCCCTGCCCGTCCGCAGCAGGTCCAGGCCCTCGGTGTCGATGAGATGGCTCTCCAGGATCCCGGAATCGACCTCCTCGTGGAGCAGGACCCGGCGGATGTCCGCATGGGATGCCGATCTGGGGTGGATCAGCAGGTCGGCCAGTAGACCACTGGGGATCTCCCCGTGAAGAGAGGTGATCCTTATCCAGGGAGGCCTCCTCGCCTCCATGAGTCCGTTCGGATCTATCGTCGCACCGGCCTGATCACCGGATTCGCCGGTCTGGACGAGGGCCTGGGGACGGAGTGAGAGCAGGCCGAGAAGATTGACCTTCGCCTGCGCCCGGTCGAGCCGGACGGCGTTCAGATCGGGTTCCCAGGTCGTGTACGGCGGGAGCAGAGCGAGCAGCCGGTCCGCACTGGATACGGGGTCGCCTTCTATGACCTGGCTGTATTCGCGCAGTGCCGCGGTATGGCCGCGATGTGCCATACCGAGCACCGCGCCGCGCCAGATCCAGCGTCGCAGGAGCTCCGCGGCCCGTCCTCGAGGAGGGCCGAAGAGAACGACGAATCGGGTCAGGGCGGGGAGGACGAGTGAGTAGGGCAGCAGCCTGACGTGGGGGATGCCCGCCTCGTCCCGGAGGAATTCGGCGGCTGCTCCCAGTGCTCGTGCGGTGGTCCGCAGGGCTTCGTCCCGTTCCTGTTTCCTGCCGGGATCGGTGAGAAGCCCTCTGCCGCCGTCACCATGGTGCGCGACGCGGACCGACCGGGAGAGGAGGTGCTCCGGAAGCGTACCGAAGCCCGTGCTTCTGACCGCTGAGGCCAGCGTGTCAAGACCGGGCGGAACCGTTCGTGCGGAGATGCGCTGAGCCGCCTCGATCTCGTCGTGTCGCAGCGCGGTGCCAGAAGTGTTGATTCTCTGGAAGATATCCACATAACGGGGAAGGGCGGGGCCGTCTCCTTCGAAGACGTACATGGCGATGGGGAAGTCGCGTACGGCCGTCACCATGGCGTCGCATCGCGCGAGTTCGGCGTTTGTCAGCCATGGACGCTCACGTCTCCAGGCCAGCGTCGCCGCGGTGCTCAATACCGCCGACATCGGGAACCAGCGGTCGGGGATCTGCTGGTCCTGTTCGGCGGCGGCGAAACTGTTCCCCCCCAGGTCGAAGAAGATCCTGAATCGCGGATCGAATGTGTCCGGTGGGGCGGCGAGGACGCCCACCAGACTGATGACGCGCTGCTGACCGTCGATCACCCACAACGCATCGGGCCTGGCTTCCGCGGTGATCGCCAGAGGCCCTGCCCATAGAGTCGCCGCGTCGACAGGTCGTTGCCAGACGATCAGGCTTCCGATGGGGTAGCCCTGGAGGACGCTCTGGAAGAGGCTCAGGACGTTTTCACGTCCCCAACGGTACGGACGGTGGAAGGACGGGATGTGAATGCGGCCGGACAGCGCCCACTCGACGAGTTGAGCCGGCCGCGTCTGCTCCACTCTCGGCCGTGTGAACGTGGTCATGCCCGCACCTCCCGATGGTCACGTCAATGCTAGGTGGGAAACGCTCGCTCATCCGGTCTCCGAGGCGATGAGGACGACGAGCGGGACGCGGCGGACGGGGCCGGGCTCAGAGGGCGGTCGCGGCAGCTTGATCGCCGGGACGGCGCCTATGAGCCGTTCCGGAGCACTGCCGCCGGTCCGCCGGAACCCGTGGGCGGAACCGGTGCGTCCGCGGGTTCCAGCGGGGTGGCGGCTGGCGCCCCGCAGTGCCCTGAACGGTCGCTGCGGGGCGTCACAGGGCCGTTCAGAGGGCCTGGGCGGCGATGTCGGTGCGGTGGTGGGAGCCGCGCAGCCGGATGCGGCCGACCAGCTCGTAGGCGGCGGCGCGGGCCGCGGCGACGTCGGGGCCCGTGCCGACCACGCTGAGCACGCGCCCGCCGGCCGAGACGACCCGGTCCCCGGCGCCGGCGGCCGTGCCGGCGTGCAGCACGTAGGCGCCCTCGGCCTTCTCGTCGAGGCCCTCGATCACGTCCCCCTTCACCGGGTCGGCCGGGTAGCCCTCCGCCGCGACCACCACGGTCACCGCCGCGCCGCCGCGGTAGGACAGGGGGCCGAAGTCCTCCAGCGTGCCGGTCGCGCAGGCGAGCAGCAGCCCGGCGAGCGGCGTCTCCAGCCGGTCCAGCACGACCTGGGTCTCCGGGTCGCCGAACCGCGCGTTGAACTCGATCACCTTCGGGCCGCCGGGGGTCAGCGCCAGGCCGACGAAGAGCACCCCGGTGTACGGCGTGCCGCGCCGGGCCAGCTCGGCCACCGTCGGGATGACCGTCTCGGCCATGACCCGCTCGGCCAGGTCCCGCGGGGCCCACGGCAGCGGCGTGTAGGCGCCCATGCCGCCGGTGTTGGGGCCGGCGTCGCCGTCGTAGGCGCGCTTGTGGTCCTGGGCGGGCATCAGCGGCACGGCCGTGGTGCCGTCGCAGAGCGCGAAGAGCGAGACCTCGGGGCCGTCGAGGAACTCCTCGATGACGACCCGCCCGCAGGCGGCGGCGTGCCGGAGCGCCTCGTCGAGGTCGCCGGTGACCACCACGCCCTTGCCGGCGGCCAGCCCGTCGTCCTTGACCACGTACGGCGCGCCGAACTCCGCGAGGGCCGCGGCGGCCTCCTCGGGGGTCGTGCAGGTGCGGGAGCGGGCGGTCGGCACGCCCGCGGCGGCCATGACCTCCTTGGCGAAGGCCTTGGAGCCCTCGATCCGCGCGGCCTGCGCCGACGGGCCGAAGCAGGGGACGCCCGCCTGCCGTACCGCGTCGGCGACGCCGGCGACCAGCGGGGCCTCGGGGCCGACCACGACCAGGTCCGCCCCCAGCTCCACCGCCAGCCCGGCGACGGCGGCCGGGTCGGCCGGCGCCACCGGGTGCAGGGTCGCGACCTGCGCGATGCCCGCGTTTCCGGGAGCGCAGTGGACCTCGGTCACCTGGGGGTCTGCTGCCAACGACCGGCACAGGGCGTGTTCGCGCCCGCCGGATCCGATCACAAGAATGCGCACGCGCGAGAGCCTATCGGCCCTGGACCCCGTCGCTCCGTCCACAGCCTGTGGACGGGCCGGTGCGGGCGGCGGGATTCCCGGGTCGTGCCTGATCGCCGGTGAAGGCAGGGGTAGGCTGGAGGCCGTTCCCCCGCCCTGTGGTAGATTTGGGCGGCTTTGCATGTCTCTTGCCGATTGGAGGTGGTTCGGGATGTCCTCTGGCGATCCCAGCAGTACGTGCTCGCGCACGTGGCCGTGCGCAATCTCGACCATTTCTTCAATCGGTGCCCGACCTGCCTCGCGCGCATTTCGTTTGAACTGAGGTGACATCGCTTCGCGCGTAGATGGTGTCAGGTTGGGCGGGAAAGGCATGTCATGCGTTCTTCGCTCCTTTTTCCCCGCATTCGGCACGTACGCACGGTCCGTGCGCCCCATGCTCCTTCTGTCCCGGTCCGTGACCGCTTGAACGGCACCTGCGTCCCGCCGAGCGACTCCCTCGTCGAATACGCCGCCTACGTCGGCGGCAGGCGGATCGAGGCCCTCGGCATCCCGGACGCCCTGGAGCTCGTCCGCGCGCACAACGCCGCCCAGGAGAAGGCCGACGCCTTCGTCTGGGTCGGGCTGCACGAGCCCGACGCCCCCGAGGTCGAGTGGCTGGCCGAGGTCTTCGACCTCCATCCCCTCGCCGTCGAGGACGCCGTCAAGGCTCACCAGCGGCCCAAGGTCGAGCGCTACGACGACTCGCTCTTCGTGGTGCTCAAGACCGTCGCCTACCTGGAGCACCCGGAGCTGACCGCGACCAGCGAGATCATCGGCACCGGCGAGATCATGGCCTTCGTCGGCCCCGACTTCGTGGTGACCGTACGGCACGGCCGCTACTGCCCGCTGGCGGAGGTCCGCGAGCGGCTGGAGGCCAAGCCCAAGCTGCTCGGCCGCGGCCCGACCGGCGTGCTGCACGCCATCGCCGACCACGTCGTGGACCGCTACCTGCACGTGGCCGACGACATGCAGGCCGAGCTGGAGGAGGTGGAGGCCATGGTCTTCGCCGACGTCAGCGCCCGGGACATCAGCCGGATCTACAACCTCAAGCGCGAGATGATCGAGCTCAAGCGGGCGGTCACCCCGCTCCAGTCGCCGATGTCCACGCTGGCCCAGCGCCGGATGATCCCCTCCGAGATGCGGGAGTACTTCCGCGACGTCGTCGACCACCTCGCCCGGGTCTGCGAGCAGGTCGAGTCGTCCAACGAGCTCTGCAACTCCGTGCTCCAGGCGGCGCTCGCCCGCTCCAACGCCCTCGCCAACGAGGACATGCGCAAGATCTCCGCCTGGGTCGCCATCATGGCCGTCCCCACGATGATCGCCGGGATCTACGGCATGAACTTCGACCACATGCCCGAGCTCGACTCCGTCTTCGGTTACCCCATCGTGCTCGGCGTCATGGTGATCGCCTGCACGCTGCTCTACCGGGGGTTCCGCCGCAACGGCTGGATGTAGTCCCGGGCGGGCCCCCGGCGGCCGACCGGGCCGACCTGCACGCCGGCCCGGTGACCGCCCCCGGTCGCAGCGCTAGACGGTGGCGGCGCGGCACGCGGTGACCGGATCGGGCAGGGGGAGCCCGCGCCCGGCCCACAGCTCGCGCATCCGGTCGGGGTAGTCGGTGACGATCCCGGCCGCGCCGAGGTCGAGCAGGGCCGCGGCCCGGTCCGGCTCGTTGACGGTCCACGGGACCACCGGCAGGCCGGCGGCGGCCGCCCGCCGCATGAACTCCTCGTCCATCATCACGTGCTCGGGCGAGACCGCGGTGCCCCCGGCCGCGGCCGCGGCGGCCGGGACGTCACCGCCGAAGTCCGAGAGGAGCAGGCCGTCCAGCCAGACGCTCTCCAGGGTGTCCAGCTCGATCAGGGCGTAGCGCCGCGCCGCCGGGGCCAGCTCCCGCGCGATCCGCAGGATGCGCCAGTCGAAGCTGAGGATCGCCGTGCCGCCGAGCCTGTCGTGCCGGTCGAGCTCGGCGACCACCAGCTCGGTGAACTCGCGGGGGTCGGCGGTGAGGTCCGGCCGGGTCGGGTCGGACTTGAGCTCCACGTGCAGCCGCACCCCGTCGGCGCCGTAGGCGTCCACCAGGCCGAGCACCGCCCCCAGCGTCGGCATCCGGGTGTGCGGCACCGGGACCTGCGTCGCGGCGAAGCGGTCGTCGGGGCGGAGCGGCAGCCGTACGCCGCATTCGAGGGTGCGCAGCTGCGCCAGCGTCAGCGCGCCGACGGGTCTGCCCACGTAGGGGAAGAGCGGGTCACCCGCCCGGGCCGGGCCGGTGTCGGCGCTGGTCACCGGGGAGACGGTGAGGTCGTGGGTGAGCACCAGCCGCCGGTCGGCCGTCAGTGCGACGTCGAACTCCAGCGCGTCGACGCCCAGCTCCAGGGCGTGGGCGAGCCCGGGCAGCGTGTTCTCCGGACGGAGCCCTCGGGCCCCGCGATGACCGTGGATCTCGGCATGCACACCGGGACCCTACCGAGCGGGGCGCCCGGATGGCTCTCCGCAGGGCCCGTTCTTCCCGGCGGCTCCGCCCCGGCCGCCCCTCCCGCGGCGGCCGTACGGCTCCGGGCCGCCGGGCGGAGCCGTACGGGACGCGGGTTCGGATCGGCGGGCGGAGCCGTACGGGACGGGGTCAGATCAGCGGGCGGAGCTGGAGGGTCTCGGTGCGGCCGGGGCCGACGCCGATGGCGGAGATCGGGGCGCCGCTCATCTCCTCCAGGGCCCTGACGTAGGCCCGGGCGTTGGCGGGCAGGTCGTCGAAGGACTTGGCGCCGGTGATGTCCTCCTGCCAGCCGGGGAACTCCTCGTAGACCGGCTTGGCGTGGTGGAAGTCCGTCTGGGTCATCGGGATCTCGTCATGGCGCACGCCGTCCACCTCGTAGGCCACGCAGACCGGGATCTTCTCCAGGCCCGAGAGCACGTCCAGCTTGGTGAGGAAGAAGTCGGTGACGCCGTTGATCCGGGTGGCGTAGCGGGCGATCACCGCGTCGAACCAGCCGCAGCGGCGGTTGCGGCCGGTGGTCACGCCGTACTCGCCGCCGGTGGTGCGCAGCCAGTCGCCCATCTCGTCGGTGAGCTCGGTCGGGAACGGGCCGGAGCCGACCCGGGTGGTGTAGGCCTTCAGGATGCCGATCACCCGGGTGATGCGGGTCGGCGGGATGCCCGCGCCCGCGCAGGCGCCGCCCGAGGTCGGCGAGGAGGAGGTGACGAACGGGTAGGTGCCGTGGTCGATGTCGAGCAGGTTGCCCTGCCCGCCCTCCAGCAGCACGACCTTGCCGTCGTCCAGGGCCCGGCTCAGGATCAGCGAGGTGTCGGCGATGTGCGGCTTGAGGCGCTCGGCGTAGCCGAGGTACTCCTCCAGGACCTTGGCCGGTTCGAGCGACCGGCGGTTGTAGATCTTGGTGAGGATCTGGTTCTTCTCGCCGAGGGCGACCTCGATCTTCTTCTGCAGGATGCCCGGGTCGAGCAGGTCCTGGACCCGGATGCCCATCCGGTAGATCTTGTCGCCGTAGGCCGGGCCGATGCCGCGGCCGGTCGTGCCGATCCGGGCCTTGCCGAGGTAGCGCTCGGAGACCTTGTCGAGGGCCTTGTGGTGGGGCATGATCAGGTGCGCGTTGGCGGAGATCAGCAGCCGCTCGGAGGAGACCCCGCGGGCCTCCAGCCCCTCGATCTCGCTCAGCAGCACGCCCGGGTCGATGACGACGCCGTTGCCGATCACCGGGACGACGTTCGGCGACAGCACCCCCGTCGGCAGTAGGTGCAGGGCGTACTTCTGGTCGCCGATGACCACCGTGTGGCCCGCGTTGTTCCCGCCCTGATATCTGACGACGTAGTCAACCTTGTCGCCGAGCAGGTCGGTGGCCTTACCCTTGCCTTCGTCGCCCCACTGGGCGCCGAAGAGAACGACAGCCGGCATCGTTAGTCTCCCACCACAAAACGAAACCCCTGGCGCAATCGCGACAGGGGCTCTTGCGAGGAGAGAATACCCGACGGGCCGCGGAAGGGGGATCTCCCCTCCCGCCGGAGGGGGATCCCCCACGCCCGGACCGGGCGCGGACGGGGCCCGGCCTGCTCCGGGTCCGGCGCCGGAGCGGACGCCGACGCGGGCGGGCCGGACCTTCAGCGGGCCGGGCCCTCAGCGGCCGGTCAGCGCGGCGTGCGCCTCGGCGCTGGAGTCCTTCAGGAAGGTCATGCAGCGCTCGGCCTCGTCCTTCTCCCCGATGCTCTGCGCGGCCCGGGCCAGGGCGTACAGGCAGCGCAGGAACCCGCGGTTGGGCTCGTGCTCCCAGGGGATCGGGCCGTGGCCCTTCCACCCGGCGCGGCGCAGCTGGTCGAGCCCGCGGTGGTAGCCGGTGCGGGCGAACGCGTAGGACGTCACCGCGTGCCCCGACGCGAAGTACTCCTCGGCCAGGGCGGCCCAGGCCGCCGGATGGGCGGGGAAGCTCGCGGCGACGTCGGACGCCTTGGCGCCGGACTCCAGGGCCTCCCTGGCCTCGGGCAGGTCCGGCAGCAGGGTGGGCGGGGGACCGGCGAGAAGGTTCTCGTGGGATTCCATTGGTTTTCTGGCCCGTCCGGCCCGCCCGGTGAGCGGGGCGGGACGCGCCGTCCCTCCTCTTCGAGGTCTCGTCAGCCCGGAGCGGCGGGCGGGCGCCGGCGGGCGCCCGCCCGCCGCTCCGGGCCGAGGGGGTGGGGCGGATCAGGTGAGCTTGGTGCCGGCGGACTTCAGGTGCCGGCAGGCCTCGGCGACGCGCGCCGCCATGGAGGCCTCGGCGGCCTTGCCGTACGCGCGGGGGTCGTAGGCCTTCTTGTTGCCGACCTCGCCGTCCACCTTGAGCACGCCGTCGTAGTTGGCGAACATGTGCGCGGCGATCGGGCGGGTGAAGGCGTACTGCGTGTCGGTGTCGATGTTCATCTTGACCACGCCGTAGGAGATCGCCTCGTGGATCTCCTCCAGCAGCGAGCCGGAGCCGCCGTGGAAGACCAGGTCGAACGGCTTGTCCTTGCCGAACTTGGCGCCGACGGCGTCCTGGATGTCCTTCAGCACGCTCGGGCGGAGCTTGACGTGGCCCGGCTTGTAGACGCCGTGCACGTTGCCGAAGGTCGCGGCGAGCATGTAGCGGCCCTGCTCGCCGACGCCCACCGCCTCGGCGGTCGCGATCGCGTCCTCGGCGGTGGTGTAGAGCTTCTCGTTGATCTCGCCGACGACGCCGTCCTCCTCGCCGCCGACGACGCCGATCTCCATCTCCATGATGATGTTCGCGCGGCGGCACTTGTCGAGGAGCTCCTTGGCGATCTCCAGGTTCTCCTCCAGGGGTACGGCGGAGCCGTCCCACATGTGGGACTGGAAGAGGGGGTCCTGGCCCCTGGCCACCCGCTCCAGGGAGATGTCGATCAACGGCCGCATGAAGCCGTCCAGCTTGTCCTTGGGACAGTGGTCGGTGTGCAGCGCGATCGTCACGGGGTATTTCGCCGCGACGACGCGGGCGTACTCCGCCAGCGCCGTCGCACCCGTCACCATGTCCTTGACGGTGGTGCCGGACAGGAACTCGGCGCCGCCCGTGGAGACCTGGACGATGCCGTCGCTCTCGGCCTCGGCGAAACCGCGGAGCGCGGCGTTCAGGGTCTGGGACGAGGTCACGTTGATCGCCGGATAGGCGAAACCGCCGGCCTTGGCGCGGTCGAGCATCTCGGCGTAGACATCTGGGGTCGCGATAGGCATCGGTTCAACTCCCTGGAAGACGGCAAGCGCGGATCGGCCGGGCCTGGCGGGACCCTCGCGGGACACGGCCCGACGGCCAGTATTCCTGTTTACGCCCCGGCCCGGTAGCTTCGCCACTCCTTGATCCCGACGGATCCGCCCGCCCGTCCGTCCGCCCGTCCGTCCGCCCGTCCGTCCGCCCGTCCGCCCGTCCGCCCGTCCGCCCGTCCGCCCGTCCGCCCGTCCGTCCGCCCGTCCGCCGGGCCGGCGGCGGGCTCGCGGTCTCCGGCGGCGGGGTCCGCGCTCCGGGCGGCGGGGCCCGTGGTCTCCGGGGCGGGGTCCGCGCCCCCCTCGGCGGCGGGGCCGGTCGTGGGGCCGCCGCGCTTGCCGCTACCCTCCACTGTGTGGGACGCCACAGGTCCGACCCGATGGGCATCGCCCGCCTCGCCCTCGCCGGGCTCGCGGTGCTGGCCCTGCTGTTCCTGATCGCACTGGGCGGCAGGTCGCTGATCGGCGCGCTCGGCTCCGGACCCGCGTCCTCCTCCTCGGCCCCCGCCCCCGCCCCCGCCCCCGCGTCCGCGAGCGGAGCCCCCTCCGCCACGTCCGCCCGGGTCCCCACGGTGCTCGTCGAGTGCGTCGAGGCGCACTGCCCCACGGTCTTCCTGAAGGTGGCCGGCGGCGACGTGCTGCTCAACCGGGAGATGGCCCGCGGCGAGCAGGCGCAGGCCTTCGACGACAAGGTGGACGTCGTGCTGACCGACGCGTCCACCGTCCGCGTCCGGGTGAACGGCGCCGTGCGCCCCCCGGGCGGTCCCGGGGAGCGGCAGGAGTTCACGGCCGTCCGGGAGTAGCGCCCGGCTCTCCCGGCCTCCGCGACCCCGGAACCCCGCGACCCCGGGGTCCTGAGGTCGCGGCTCGGCTCAGGACAGGCCAAGGTCCTCCAGCGTGTAGGCGGTGCGGTACGGCAGGCCGGCCCCGGCGATGGCGGAGGCCGCCCCCCGGTCCACGATCGTGGCGACCGCGACGACCTCGGCGCCGGCCTCGCGGAGCGCCTCCACGGCGGTCAGCGGCGACCCGCCGGTCGTGGAGGTGTCCTCCACCGCCAGCACCCGCCGCCCGGCGACGTCCGGTCCCTCGATCCGGCGCTGCATCCCGTGCGCCTTGGCCGCCTTGCGGACCACGAACGCGTCGAGCGCGCGGCCCCGCGCCGCCGCCGCGTGCAGCATGGCCGTCGCCACCGGGTCCGCGCCCAGGGTGAGCCCGCCCACGGCGTCGTAGTCGAGGTCGGCGGTGAGATCCAGCATGACCCGGCCGACCAGCGGGGCCGCCCTCCCGTCGAGGGTCACCCGGCGCAGGTCCACGTAGAAGTCCGCCTCCTTGCCGGAGGACAGCACGACGCGGCCGTGCACGACGCCCTTGCTCTTGATCTCGGCCAGCAGGTTCTCACGATCGCTCATGGCATCAAGGTTAGGGCCGCCCCCGGCGGCGCCTCCGACCCGGTCTCAGGCAAAGCCGCGACTTCGGTTTAGCCGTCGTACGGACTGCGGAATGTATGGGCGCGACGACTGTAGGTAATCGCGAGGTCACAATGAGTGTTGAATCGTCTCAAGGCGACGCCGAGTTGCTCGCCGCGACCCGGAACGGGAACGCGGCGGCCTACGGCGGCCTCTACGAACGGCACGCGCCGGCGGCGCGCGCCCTGGCCCGGCAGCTGGCCCGGAGCGCGGCCGAGGCCGAGGACGTCGTGGCGGAGACGTTCACCAGGATCCTCGACCTGACCCGGCGGGGCGGCGGCCCCGAGGAGGCCTTCCGGGTGCACCTGCTCACCGCGGTCCGCCGTACGGTCTACGACCGGGAGCGGCGCCGTACCGCGAGCGGCGAGGTGCCCAAGGGGGAGGCGGAGCTGTTCGACCCCGGGGTGCCGTTCGTCGACCCGGCGCTGATCGGCCTGGAGCGCTCGCTGGTCGCCCGGGCCTTCCTGTCGCTGCCCGAGCGCTGGCAGTCGCTGCTCTGGCACGTCGAGGTGGAGAAGTCCGGGCCCGCCGACGTCGCCCCGCTGATCGGGCTCCCCGCCGACCAGGTGGACGAGCTCGTCGGCAGGGCGAAGGAGGGGCTGCGGCAGGCGTGCCTGAAGGTGCACCTGTCCGGAACGCCGCGGAAGGGGTGCCGCCCGTCGCTGTCGAAGATGGGCGCCTACGTCCGGGGCGGCCTGGTCAAGCGGGAGAGCAGGCTCATCGACCGGCACATGGAGGGCTGCACCGACTGCCGGGCCGTGTTCATGGAGCTGACCGACGTCGACCGGGGCCTGCGCGTCATCGTCGGCCCCCTGATCGCCGGACCGGTCCTGGACGGCTACCTCACGGCGCTGGGCAAGTCGGGCGGCGCGCCCGGGTGCGGCCTGGTCACCGGTCTCGGCGCCCTCGGCGGCGCGGCGGGCTGGGCGCGGAGCGCCTCCCGCGGGCGGCAGCAGGCCGTCGCGGCGAGCGCGGCCGTCATCGCGCTCGGCACGGCGACGGCTCTCGTGCTGGTGACCTCGGGCGACCCGGCGCTCCTCCGGCCGGCGCCGGGGTCGGTCCCGGTGCCGGTGCCGCCGCCGATCATCGCGCAGCCCGAGCCCCTCCCGGCCGGGCCGGAGCCCTCGGCGGCCTCGCAGGGGAGCACGCCGGTGCCGCCGCGGCCCTCCTCGGCGCTCCCGGCGGCGCCGTCGCGCGCTCCCGGGCCCTCCCGTGCTCCCGGGAGCGCGCAGCCTCCGGCGGCCGAGCGGTCCTCCGGGAGCGTGCGGACCGGGGCTCCGGCGCCCGCCCGGCCCGAGCGGCCGGTGCGGGCCGCGCCTCGCGAGGCGCCGAGCCCCGCGCACCAGCGGGGGAGGATCGGGGTGGCCGTCCCGCGCCTGGTCGCCGGGATCGAGGCGCTCGGCGCGCTGGTCAGGGCCCAGCCGGGCATGGTGGCCGTACGGCTGCGCAACGCGGGCCTGGGCGGGAGCCGCGAACTGGTGGCGCGGATCGGTCTGCCGGACGGGGTGACGATGCTGACGGGCGGGAGCCGGGCGAGGCCCGCCGCGGGCGGGTCCGTCGGCACGGTGGACGGGTGGTCCTGCCGGCCCGCGGGCCGGAACGTGCGCTGCGCCCGCGGCCCGCTGGCCCCCGGCCAGGCGACCTCGGTCTTCCTCCGGGTGAAGGTCGCGCCGACGGCGGCCCTGGGCGTGCCGCTCTCGCTCCGGGTCGGCGGCGGGGGCGAGCAGGCGAGGGCGGAGTCGGAGAGCGGGGTGCGGGCCTTCGGGGCCCCGGCCCGCTTCGCCGCCGAGGGCAGGGTGGTCACCGCGGCGATCGGCAACACCCTCCTGACCCGGGCGCCCACCGGCCGCATGTGCCGGGCGGTGCGGTCGCGGGACGGCGACGAGCGCGACAACGACCAGGCGCCCATGCGGCTCTTCGACCGGGACAGGGACCCGTCGACGAAGAGCTCCAGCGCCGCCCGGCTGGACCTGCCCGGCCGCGGCAGGGTCGTCTGGGCCGGGCTCTACTGGTCGGCGAGCGCGCCCGCCGCCGGGCGGGTCAAGTTCAGGGCCCCGGGGAGCGCCGGCTACACGCAGGTGAGCGCCACCAGCGTGGTCGAGCGGGCGCTGCCGTCCGGCCGGGCATACCAGGCGTTCGCCGACGTGACCGGGCTGGTGCGCAGGCTCCGGGGCAAGTACTGGGTGGCCGACGTCCCCCTCCGGGCCGGTGTCTCGCGGCACGCCGGCTGGAGTCTGGTGGTCGTCGCGGCCGACCCGCGCCGGCCGTACGGCCAGGCCGTGGTCGTCGACACGGCGGTCCTGGTCGGGGCGGGCACGCCGGTGCGCCTGCCGCTCGGCGGGCTGGCCCGCGGGTCCGGGCCCGCGCAGCTGGACGTGGTGGCCTGGGAGGGCGACGCCGATCTCCGCGGCGACCGGGTGAGCGCGGGGGCGGGCCCGCTCCGGCCCGAGGGCGGCGACCGGAACCCCGACAACCCCTTCGACGGCTCGTCCACGGGGTCGGTGGGAGTCGACCTCACCCCCGGCGTGGACGTCGACCGCTTCCACGCCGTCCTGGGGCGGAATCCGGTGCTCAGGCTGAGCACCCGCCGGGACTCGGTCCTGTTCGGGGCGGCGGCCGTGACCGTGCAGACCCGTTCGTGATGGACGGCCTCTATAAAGGGACAAACTGGTACGGTCGGCGTGAACGCTCCGGCGGGTGGTCGGTTGCGGGTGGAATCGTCGGGATTCGCCCTCAGCGGCTCCGTTGCTTTACTACCCTGGAGAAGGCCCACCTGTCCGGCCTTTCGGGGCGTTTTCAAGCGTGTCCGAGCCGTAGGGCCGGGCGACGTAGGAAGGGCGGTGTCGCGTGGATCGCTGCGCGCTGTTCGTGGACGCTGGTTACCTGCTGGCAGACGGAGCGATGGCCGCGCACGGGACCCGGCATCGCGAGGCCGTCTCCTGGGACTACACCGGCCTGCTCCAGCTGCTCAACGAGCTGTGCCGGGAGCGCACCGGCCTGCCGCTGCTCCGCTGCTACTGGTACGAGGCGACCGTCGAGGGCCGCCACACCCCCGAGCACGACACCCTGGGCGACGTCCCGGGCCTGAAGCTCCGGCTCTCGCGCATCCGGCCCGGCCGCCGGGAGGGCGTCGACGCGCAGGTCCACCGCGACCTGATGACGCTCGCCCGCAACAACGCGATCTGCGACGCGGTCGTGATCAGCGGGGACGAGGACCTGACCCAGGTCGTCTGCGACGCGCAGGACCTGGGGATCCGGGTGACGCTGGTGCACATCGCCGCAGACGGGGGCTGGGGCGTGTCCCGCTCGCTCCGCCAGGAGTGCGACGACCTGATCGAGATCGGCGGCGGTCACCTCCGGCCGTACGTCAGCCTGCTCTCCGGGGCCGGTGAGGCCTCCTCCGCCCAGGGGGCCCTGGGCGCCGCGGGCACCGCCGTGGCGCTGAGCCACGCGGTCCCCCCGGGCAACGGGTCCCGCGTCGGTTATGAGATCTCCCCCGGCTCCGGTTACGGGACGCCCACCGGGAACGGCGCCCGGCCCGGCTACGAGGCGGTGGCGGGCAACGGGACCGCCGCTGCGAACGGCGCCGCTTCCGCGAACGGGGTCTCCTCCGGGAACGGGACGTCGCCGGACGGCCCCGCGCCGCTGAACTACGGCGGGGCCACGCCGAGCAACGGGGTGCCCTCGCACCGGGGCATGCCGTCCGGCCACGGTGCCGGACACGGCGGCGGGCACAGTGGCGGGCACGGCTATGACGCGGGCAACGGGGTCTCCCCGGCCGGCGGGGCCCCGTCCGGAGGCGTCTCCCCGGACGGCGCCGCGCCGCAGAACCGGCCTTCCCCGGGGGGGCCGTCGCAGCCCACCTATCCGGGCTACGCCCAGGAGTCCCCGCCCACCTCTCCGGCTCCGGCCGTCTCCGCCTCCTCGGGATCACAGCCGGGATCACAGCCGGGATCACAGCCGGGGACGCAGCCGGGACCGCACCACGGCTCGACCGGTTCGATGCCCGCCGTCCCGCCGTACGGTTCCGGTAGCACCGGCGGCACGGGCGGCACGCCGGGCTACCAGCTGCCCACCTCCTACACGGGACCGCAGTCCACGGCCTCCCAGTCCCAGCCGCAACCACAGCCCATCGGGCCCTACACCGGCCCGCAGGCCGCCCCCGTGCCGGTCAACGCGGCGGCCGGCGGCACGACCACGCTGGCCGACGCGGTGAAGGCGGCGCACACGGAGGGCCACGACTTCGGTGAGTCCGTGGCCAAGGACGCGCCGGCCCTGTGGCTCGAAGCCGTCCTGGCCCGCAAACCCCGCATGCCCTCCGACCTGGAGGCCCGGCTCCTGCAGGGCTCCTCGCTGCCGATCGACTTCCTCCTGCACGACGAGGTCCGGCACGCCCTGCGCCGCGGTTTCTGGGACGCCCTGGAACGCGCGCGCCACTGACCGCGGCCATGCGGCCGGGTGCTCCGCGTCTTCATGCGGGCCGTGGCGTCTCGCTCTCCGGCCGCCCCGCGTGCTCACCGGTGCTGAAGCGAGCGGTACGGGTCCGGCTCGGGGTGGACCGCCGTAACTGAAGCCATCGTGGCGGAAAGGGGCTCAGGGCCGATCGCCGCAGGGAGTCCTGCCGGGAGCACCGACGACTCCGGGTGGGGGTCCGAATAAGCAGTCGATGCACGGACGGCGGCTTGTTAGCCTGGGGCGGTGCAATACCTGTTCTTCCTCTGACGGGGACCGTCCAGCCCGCCCTTCGCGCCCGTAGGCCGAGGCAGCGGGCTGTTCGCCGTTTCCATCGGCCGACCGGCCGACCGTCAGTGACCGAGAGCGCCTCCCGCCGCCCGTCCGGGGGATGAGCGCGCCTCCTCAGGAAGAGACATGAACAACCCTGTGACCCTGCCCGCGCGTGCCCACGCGCAGCTCACGGCATCCGACATCCACATCAGCCGCGGTGGCCGCAAGATCCTCGAAGGCGTCGACCTGACCGTCTCCCCAGGTTCCCGCTGGGGCGTCGTCGGCGAGAACGGCCGGGGCAAGTCCACGCTGCTCCACATCCTCGCCGGGACCCTCGCGCCGGACTCCGGGAGGATTCAGCGGGTCGGCACGATCGGGACGGCCGAGCAGGAGATGGCCGTCGGCGGCGGCCGTACCGTCGGCGACCTCGTCGACTCCGAGCTCGCCGACGTCCGCGCGGCACTGCGCGCCCTCGACCGCGGCGCCGCGCACCTGGCCGAAGAGCGGCCCGGCGCCGCCGAGGAGTACGCCGTCGCGCTCGCCGCCGCCGAGACGCTCGGCGCGTGGGACGCCGACCGCCGTGTCGACGTCGCGCTCGAAGCGCTGGGCGCCGTCACCGACCGCTCCCGGCCCCTCGACGAGATGTCGGTGGGCCAGCGCTACCGGGTACGGCTGGCGTGCCTGCTCGGCGCGGAACGCGACTTCCTGCTGCTCGACGAGCCGACGAACCACCTCGACCAGGACGGACTGGAGTACCTCACCGCGCGGTTGCGCGGCCTGTCCGGCGGGGTCGTGCTGGTCAGCCACGACCGGGCGCTGCTGTCCGACGTCGCCACGGCGATGCTCGACCTCGATCCCAGCCGTGACGGGCGCCCCCGCGTCTACGGCGGCGGATACGCGGGATACCAGGAGGGACGGCGGGCCGAACGGGACCGCTGGGAGGAGGAGTACGAACGGCAGCGGGCCGAGCACGCCCGCCTCACCGAGGACCTGGCCAAGGCGCAGGACCGGCTCGTGACCGGCTGGCGCCCCGACAAGGGCACCGGCAAGCACCAGCGCGCCACCCGGGCACCGGGTCTCGTCCGGTCGGTCAACCGGCGCCGCGACGACCTGGAGGAGCACGCGGTCACGGTGCCCGAACCCCCGCTGCGCCTGCGGGTGCCCGACCTGCCCGGACGTCCCGGCGTCACCCTGCTCCGCGCCGCCGGGATCACCGTCGCCGGACGCCTGGACCGGCCCGCCACGCTCGTCCTCGGCTCCGGGTCGCGACTGGTCGTCAGCGGGCCCAACGGCTCGGGCAAGTCGACGCTGCTGTCCGTACTGGCCCGCCGGCAGGAGCCGTCGGCCGGGACACTGCACGTCGGCCGGGACGTGCGGGTGGAGCTGCTGGCCCAGGAGTCGTCCGCGCTCGTCGACGAGCTGACGCAGGCCCTGGAGGCGACGGGCGCCGCGGTCGTGCTCGCGACCCACGACCGGCGGCTCCGCCGTGACGTCGCGCACTGGCCGGCCCTGGCCCTGAACGGCGCACCGCCGCGGCTCGAAGGTCCCCAGGAGCTCCGGGGAGCCGGTGCCGTTCCCGCCGGGTAGATCCGCCCCTTGACTAATGACCTCAGGTCAATAATATTGACCTGAGGTCATTAGGGCCTCCCGATCCATGAGAGGGGCTTTCCATGCCCGTGTTCACCGGAGTCCGCCACATCCATCTGCGGGTGAGCGATGCCGAGTCGGCCGCCGCCTTCTACGGGCAGGCGCTGGGGATGCGCCGGATGGTCGACAAGTTCGACGGGAAGATGATCATCCTCGGCACGCCCGGAGGAGGGGACATGTTCACGGTGAGCGAGGAGACCGTGCCCGTCGAGTTCGAGGCGGAGCGGGAGCGGGTCGGCAAGATCGGCGGGCTCGACCACTTCGGCTTCGAGGTCGCCGATCTCGAGCGGTTCGACGCGGCTCTGGAACAGGTGCTCGCCGCGGGCGCCGTACTGGTCAACCGGGAGACGATCCCGCCCGGCATCCCGTCGGCGTTCCTCCGCGACCCCGACGGCTACGTGTTCCAGATCTACGCCTTCCCTCCCGAGGTGAAGCAGGCGATGCCCTAACCTCGGCAGGTGTGAGCCGACCCCGTACCCGCCGCAGACTGTCCCCGGACGAGCGCCGCACCGAGCTGATCGACGCCGCCATCCGCGTGCTGAGGGAGCAGGGCGAGCCGGCCAACCGGGCCGCCGCGGTGACGGCCGAGGCGGGTACGGCCAAGGGCACCTTCTACGTCTACTTCCCCTCCTGGGAGGACCTGCTGGCCGCGGTGCGCGACCGGCTGATGGACGACTACAGCGCTCCGCTGCGGGAGCGGCTGGCCGCGGAGGCCCCGCAGGACTGGCGCGCGGTCCTGGACGGGGAGATCGACCGCTTCGTCGACTTCACGGTCGGCTGCGGAAGGCTGCACGACGCGGTCTTCCACTCCTCCGCCGTGTCGGCCCCCGCCGACGGCGAGCACTCGGCCACCGGACTGCTCGCCCGGATCATCCGCCGGGGCGTCGAGGAGGGCGCGTTGCGGCAGGTGGACCCGGACGTCGCAGCCGGCCTGCTGTTCGCCGCGCTGCACGCCGCGGCCGACGCGGTCGCCGCCGGAGGGGACCGGACCCACTGGTGCGAGGGCCTGCGCGAGCTCACCGCGAACTGGCTGGCGCCCTGATCTCAGGACCGCCGTCGTCCGTGGAGGCACGGACCCGGCCGGACAAGCCCGCGGGGGACCCGGTCAGGGGTCAGGAGAGGGCGTCGAGGCCCGCGCGCAGGTGCTTGAGGCGGTCCGTCAGGTCGGACAGAGGCCCGGCCAGGGCGGGGTCGTCGGTCTTGCGGGCGGCCTCGCGGACCCGGGTGAGCTCGTCCTCGACGGCGGTGAGGCGGCGGGAGAGCTCGGGGAGCACGGCGGCCTGGTCACCGTCCCGGCCCGCAGGGAGTTCGTCGTTGAGCCGCTCGCGGAGCATGGAGGCCTGCTCGGTCAGGCGGCGGTTCATGTTGTAGAGCTCGACGAACACCGCCACCTTGGCCCGGAGCACCCACGGGTCGAACGGCTTGGTGAGGTAGTCGACCGCCCCGGCGGCGTAGCTGCGGAAGGCGTAGTCCGGGGCGCTGTCGACCACGGTCAGGAAGATGATCGGGATGTTCCGGGTGCGCTCGCGCCGCTTGATGTGGGAGGCGGTCTCGAACCCGTCCATGCCGGGCATCCGGACGTCCAGCAGGATCAGCGCGAACTCCGTGCTGAGCAGCGCCTTCAGCGCCTCCTCGCCCGACTTGGCCCGGACGGGGACCAGGTCGAGGGAGCTGAGGATGGCCTCCAGGGCGATCAGGTTCTCCTCCCGGTCGTCGACCAGGAGGATCTTGGCGCGGTCCGGCATCGATCATGCACCTTCACGGGGGTCATCGGCCGCCCGCCCGCGGGTGAGCCAGCCGCGCAGGCGCTCCAGCAGGCGGTCGACATCGACGGGTTTGGGGATGTAGTCGGAGGCGCCGGACGAGATGCTCTTCTCCCGGTCCCCCTGCATGACCTTAGCGGTAAGCGCGATGATCGGCAGATCGGCGAACTGCGGCATCCGGCGGATCGCCGACGTGGTCGCCCAGCCGTCCATCTCCGGCATCATGATGTCCATCAGGACCAGGGCGACGTCCTCGTTGCGCTCCAGCTGCTCGATGCCCTCCCGGCCGTTCTCGGCGTAGACCACCGTGGAGCCGTACCGCTCCAGCACGCTGGTCAGCGCGAAGACGTTGCGGATGTCGTCGTCCACGATGAGGATCTTGGCGCCGGAGAGCGGGTCCTCGCCGCCCGTCCACACCGGTCCGTCCGCCGGCGGGTAGTCCGGGACGGCCGGGCTCTCCTCCGCCGGGGCCTCCGGCAGCTCGGGAGCCCGCTCCAGCTCGCCGGGGATGACCATCGGCGGCTGCTGGACGGCGCTCGGCGTCGCCGCTCCGCCGTCGCGCGAGGCCAGCGGGCCCGCGTAGGCGGGCGGGAGGTACAGGGTGAAGGCGCTGCCCCGGCCCACCTCGCTCATCACGTGGATCTCACCGCCGAGCAGCCGGGCGATCTCCCGGCAGATGGACAGGCCCAGGCCGGTCCCGCCGTACTTGCGGCTGGTGGTGCCGTCGGCCTGCCGGAACGCCTCGAAGATGACCTCCAGCTTGTCGGCGGCGATGCCGATGCCGGTGTCCACGACCTCGAAGGCCAGGATGCCGTCGACACCGCGCAGCGTCTCGTCCACGAAGGCGACGCCGCGCGGTGCGTGGAGCACGCGGAGCCGTACCTCGCCCTTGGGGGTGAACTTGATCGCGTTGGAGAGCAGGTTGCGCAGCACCTGCTGGAGGCGCTGCTCGTCGGTGCGGAGCTCCTGCGGGACCGACGGCTCGACCTCGACCGCGAACGACAGGCCCTTGTCCTGGGCCAGCGGCGTGAAGGTGGCCTCGAAGTAGTCGACGAGCTTGGGCAGCGAGATCTGCTGCGGGTGGATGTCCATGCGCCCGGCCTCGACCTTGGACAGGTCGAGGATGTCGTTGATGAGCTGGAGCAGCGCGGACCCGGCCCCGTGGATGGTCTTGGCGAACTCCACCTGCTGGGGCGTGAGGTTGCCCTCGGCGTTCTCGGTGAGCAGCTTGGCCAGCACCAGCAGGCTGTTCAGCGGGGTGCGCAGCTCGTGGGACATGTTGGCCAGGAACTCGGACTTGTAGCGCGAGGAGACCGCGAGCTGCTCGGCGCGCTCCTCCAGCGTGCGGCGGGCCTGCTCGATCTGGAAGTTCTGGATCTCGATGGCGCGGTTCTGCTTGGCGAGCAGCGCGGCCTTGTCCTCCAGCTCGGCGTTGGAGCGGCGCAGCTCCTCCTGCTGGCGCTGGAGCTCGTCGGAGCGCTCCCGCAGCTCGGTGGTGAGGCGCTGGGACTCGGTGAGCAGGTCCTCGGTCCGGGAGTTGGCGATGATGGTGTTCATCGTGACGCCGATGGTCTCCACGAGCTGGACCAGGAAGTCGTGGTGGACCTCGCTGAACTCGTAGAGCGAGGCCAGCTCCAGCACGCCGAGGACCTGGTTCTCGAACAGGACCGGCAGCACCACGATCTGCGCGGGCGCCGAACCGCCGAGGCCGCTGTCCACGGTGAGGTAGCGGTCCGGGACGTCGCGCAGGATGATCCGCTTGCCCTCCAGCGCGGCCTGGCCGACGATCCCCTCGCCGGTGGCGAAGCGCTGCCGCGGGCCGGAGCCCGGGCGGGTGCCGTACCCGGCGATGAGGTGCAGGTCGTGGTCGCCCGCGGGCTCGGCGAGGTAGAAGGCGCCGTACTGGGCGGAGACCAGCGGGGTCAGCTCGCTCATGATCAGCTTGGCGACCTCCATGAGGTCGCGGTGGCCCTGCATGAGCCGGGAGATGCGGGCCAGGTTGGACTTGAGCCAGTCCTGCTCCTGGTTGGCGGTCGTGGTGGAGCGCAGCACGGACACCATCGTGTTGATGTTGTCCTTCAGCTCGCCGATCTCGCCCTCGGCGTCGACGGTGATCGAACGCGTCAGGTCGCCCTGGGCGACGGCGGTGGTGACCTCGGCGATCGCGCGGACCTGGGTGGTGAGGCGGCCGGCGAGGTCGTTCACGCTCTCGGTGAGGCGCTTCCAGATGCCCTCGGCGCCCTCGACCTGGGCCTGGACGCCGAGGTTGCCCTCGGAGCCGACCTCGCGGGCCACCCGGGTGACCTCGGAGGCGAAGGACGACAGCTGGTCGACCATGGTGTTGATGGTGGTCTTGAGGGCGAGGATCTCGCCCTGCGCGTTGACGTCGATCTTGCGGGTCAGGTTGCCCCGGGCGACGGCGGTGGTGACCTCGGCGATGTTGCGGACCTGGTAGGTCAGGTTGTTGGCCATC
>NZ_BMQE01000056.1:0-39731 GCF_014647955.1 Planomonospora antibiotica
TGACCAGCACCTACACCCTCACCCGTGGCCCAGAACCCTGATTAGCTGCGGAACCCAGGACAGGTAGCGAGGATTGGTGAGACGATCACCGTCGAAGGGCTCCAGAACGGGGTGCATGTCGCCGTCACGGTCACCCGGGTCATCGACAACGCGACCCCGGCCAACCAGTACACCAAGCCGAAGGTCGGCCACCGCTTCGCCGCGATCGAGATCACGTTGAAGAACGTCGGTCAGGCCGTCTACAGCGATTCCCCTACCTACGCAGGGACCCTCATCGACGCCGAGGGACAGCAGTATCGGTCGACATATTCCGATGTCACTGAGGGGGCCTCATTCGGTGGAGCGGTCACGATCGCCCGAGGGGACGAGCGCAAAGGGGTGATCGTGTTCGAGGTGCCGACTTCGGTGAAGCTCGCCAAGCTGCAGTACGGGCCCGCGATCGGTCTACAGAAGGGCGAGTGGGCTCTGTTCTAGGGTTCGTGCTCACGGCGTCGAGTGCTACCGCTATCCACACGGCGTCAGTCCGAAGAGGTACCGAAACCATCTCGCCGGGCGTCATGCACCACCCGATACACATCCGCGAAGGATAGCCAAGTTTGCCCGGTTCAGCGATGCAAGCACCTGGGTGAATGAGAACTTTCTCTACGTCTTCAAGGCGGTCCGCTCCGCGGCCCGCCGCGCGTTAGGCGGTCGCCGGCCGCGCTGCGGCTCTCCGGCCGGTCGCGGCCAGCACCGCCCACGCGCTCAAGCCGCTATAGCGGCACGATAAGCTGTGATAATTCCCTGCCCGGCAGCTTATGTATTTCTGTAGCCGTCTTGGATACGTTCAGCTTCCTGCCGAGCTTTTTCCGATTCAGCGGAGCGAATCAGCTCCGAGAAGGTCAAACCGAGATTGGATAGGGAGTCGACGAGATCGGCTCGGTAGCGATCGGGATAGATCTCGGCCAACTGTCGGTAAATAGCGACAGTCTCTTGATCAGCGGATAGAGCTTCTACTAGGCGACCCAGTCCTACGAAGATCGTACCGAGGTTTGCTAAGGATCTGGCGAGGTCGGCTCGGTAGGGATCGGGATAGATCTCGGCCAACTGCCGACGAATGGTTATAGCCTCTTCTGTGAAGAGCAGGGCGTCAGCGAGGCGACCCAGCTCCATGAAGTCTATGCCGGAATTCGCCAGGGATCGGGCGAGTTCGGGGAGATAGCGATCGGGGTAGACCTCGGCCAACTGCCGGTAAATAGCGACAGCCTCTTGCTCGGCGGGCAAGGCCTCAGCAGGGCGGCCCAGCTCCGAAAAACGGATACCGAGGTTGACCAGAGATTTAGCGAGGTCGGCTCGGTAGCGATCGGGATAGACCTCTGCCAACTGGCGATGGATGATGGTTCCTTCTTCAGCAGCGGACAAGGCCTCGGCGGGGCGGCCCAGCTCCGAAAAACGGACAGCGAGGTTGACCAGAGATTTAGCGAGGTCGGCTCGGTAGCGATCGGGATAGACCTCTGCCAACTGGCGGTAAATAGCTACGGCCTCTTCAGTGAGAGGAAGTGCCTCAGCGGGGCGGCCCAGTTTCGATAAATGAACACCTAGGTTGGTCAAGGATAGAGCAAGGTCGGGGCGGTAGCGATCGGGATAGACCTCCGCCAACTGGCGACGAATAGTTACGGCCTCTTCAGCAACCGATAGTGCCTCGGTCAGTCGACCCAGCTCTGAAAAGCAATTACCTAGGTTGGTCAAGGATAGAGCAAGGTCGGGGCGGTAGCGATCGGGATAGACCTCCGCCAACTGGCGACGAATAGTTACGGCCTCTTCAGCAACCGGCAGCGCCTCGGCGGGGCGGCCCAGCTCTGAAAAGCAATTACCTAGGTTGGTCAATGAATGGGTAAGTTCGGATCGGTAGCGATCGGGATAGGCGTCGACCAACTGCCGGTAAATAGCTACAGCCTCTTCAGCAACTGGCAGCGCCTCAGTCAGTCGACCAAATTCCGCGAGATTTACGACGAGGCCGGTCAAGGATCGGGCGAGGTCGGATCGGTAGCGATCGGGATAGGCGTCGACCAACTGCCGGTAAATAGCTACGGCCTCTTCAGTGAGAGGCAGCGCCTCGGCGGGACGGCCCAGCTCTGAGAAACGAACACCAAGGCCGGTCAGGGAGTGAGCGAGGTCTGGACGGTAGCGATCGGGATAGACCTCGACCAACTGCCTGCGGATGGTTACGGCCTCTTCAGTGGGAGGCAGGGCCTCGGCAGGGCGGCCCAGCTCTGAGAAACGAACACTGAGATTCGCCAGAGATCGGGCGAGTTCGGGGAGATAGCGATCGGGATAGACCTCGGCCAACTGCCGGTAAATGGTTACGGCCTCTTGCTCGGCGGGCAGGGCCTCGGCAGGGCTACCTAGCGCTGCTAGGTGAGCGCCGACGCTGGACAGCCACCGTGCCCGCTCCCCAGCCTCTGCATCCGCCGGAGTGCTATCCAAGATGCGCTGTGCTAGCAGAGCATGAGCTTCGGCTAACACCAACGAGGGATACGGCAACACCTCGTACAACGCCACTAATGTTTCCCTTGGCGCCGGAATCGAGCCCACATCATCTGCGACTAGCGGGAGCAATCGTTGCAAGATTTTCCCAGCCGCTTCCAACTCCTGCGCCGCCCGCGCCAACGTCACCAGTGCATGCCGTCCTTGGCGCTCATCCAGATTCTCCAGACACGCCGTCAGTAACTCGCCAGAGTCACTGAGCTTCTGAGTGACGTGCAACTCAGCCAGCCGATCCGGTCGCAGTCGTCCCAGCCACTCGCGGTCATCGTCCGGTGGATACAGCTCCCGCAACCAGTCGGCCACCACCACCGAGGCCGTCCCGCCAGGCACCCGTCCTACTACCTCGGCAGCCTGCCCGCGGTCCCGCGCTCCCAGCAGTGTGCCGACCGCCACCGTCTGCTCCAGCATTAGTGTGCTTAACCCGTGAACGCCCTGATGAAAGCCTTGCATCCGTGCGGTCTGCACCCAGTAGCGTCGCTCATGACCGAGCAACTCTTCCAGCACATCTTCTACCTCGACCGTGACCGCGTCGGCATCGGAGCGCATCGATCGCAGCACCACCACCAGCGCCGTCGCATGCAAATCCAAGATCCGGTGAGGCCCCTCGCCCAACTCCACCTCGAACCGCTGCGGCGCCTCCACATTCAACGCGGCAGCGAAGTACGGCACCGCCTCCGCCACCAGATCATGATCCGACTTATCCGCAGCCACCCGCTCAGTCAGCACGATGCCCTCGGCCCCGGCCGCTGCCACCATTTGCCGCACACGTGCTGATTCAGCTCCCAACTGCCGCCACCACTCCCCGACGCTACGTGCCAGCAGCAGCACCCGAACCCGCCGCCCTTCATCAGCGGCCACCTCGTGCAGCAGTGCCGACAGACCGGTCCGTGTCTCGGCATAATCGACCACGATCAACACCTGCCACCGGTCCACTGCCCGCCATCTAGACAATGCCTCGGTCTCGGCATCATCGCGGACCTCCAAAACCCCCCATTCCGGTCCCAGCCGCTTAGCTAGCTCCACAGCCAGGCGGGACTTGCCGACGCCGCCTGGTCCCGTAAGCAACCGCAGTCGTCCGGATTGTGGATCACCACACCAGGCCAACAGGTCCTCAAGCTCCCGTTCTCGGCCCTCGAATGGCACCACGCTCCGCGACGCGTGCAGCAACAGCGCCGGACCGGACACATCCGGCAACGGCTCGACCACATCGCCAAGGTCTTCCCTCGCGTTGTCTTGCTCTTTTAACCGGTCGAGCAGAGTCGGAGCGAAGGCCGTTCCGATGCCGCCCATCACTGCCCCCGCCACCGTCACCCATGGTTTACCGTCCGTGATAGCAGCCACCGCCGCCGCTGCCCCAGCAGCACCGACCACGAACGCCACGCCTACCCGTCGCCAACCGCCCATACCTTCCTATGTAGAACTTGGCGGGGCCCTACGTGATCACCGTTGCGGAACCGCAACCGAATCCCTTCAGGCCGCGACGATCGCCGATTTCAGGATCCGCCGTACGTGGCGGGGCGATCGGCTGCCGCGGCCCTCCTTCGTCGGGCCTTGCCACTGGATGGCGTGGTGGCCGACCTCGGCAGGTGCGGGACATGCACGGGATGATCTTGCAAGAGGTGCGGGCTGTGCGGGGGCGTTCGTGCAGCTCACACTGCATGCACCAGCCGTACGACCGCCGCTCTCCTAAAGCGGATGTCATGCGTAACCGCGGAACCTGATGGCCCATTCGGTGTAGTCGTCGCGAAGGTAGGCAGGGTCGGCGGGCTTGAGGCGGATCTGGGGCGGTTCATCCATCCACCAGATCTCGAAGCCCGTCACCGTTCCCACGGCGGGCCAGCGGTCGGCGTCATGGGGCAGGAGGAGGATGTCTACGAAGCCGGCCACTGATAGGCGGAGGTCGACGAGAATCCCGGTTACTCCGGCAGGCCACGGAGCAGGCAGGACGGTTCCTTGTAAGCTCTGCCCGAGCATGAGCCGTGACCGGAGGCGGAGCCATGCTTCCGCGTCCATGCCTACCTCCTCGTCGCCGGCACGGTGGCGCCGGACCGGAGAGGACGTGAGCGGAGTGCGGTACTTCCGGCGGGAGTGGGACGAGGACCGCGGCGATGAGTACGCGAGCTGGGGCACGTCCACTGCCCCGTGGGAGCGCCGGGAGCCGTAAGCAACCAGGGTGGAGCCCGGTTACATGATCGGCTTACTCTCTCGGATAGTTGGAGCTGGCATCGGAGGTCGCCCCGATCTGCAAGGGCAGGGGTGTATCCAGGGCACACGGGTGCGAGAAGCGACGCGAAATGACGAGAACCGGTGAGCGGTGAAAGCTCTGTTCACCGGCGTTGCCGGATAGCCGCCGCAGGTCGGGGTGGATGGCCGGCCAGATCAAAGAGATTCGATTCCCTCAGGGATTGCCTCGGGCTGAGAGGCAGCATGTGATCATGGCCGAGTGGCCATGCCAGGACCACTGCCTTCTCCGTGGATACACCGATGAAAGCGGGATCATCAATGCTTCACACCTGGGTCCAAAGCGGAGGAGGGCCGCTAATCGTCGTCCCTGAGTCCGAGCTGAACAGCTGGGCGGGTGTGGATGACAACGACGGCCCCGTGGAGACCTGGGAGGACTACGGTCGGGCCTGTGCGGTTGAGGGCTACATCGGCCTCGTCGCCGTCGGCGCGCAACAGGCCCTCGTCCTCGGTGACGAACCGGCCATGACGACCTACCTGAGAACTGAACGCCTTTTCGTGCGCTGGGCCGCCGCATACTCCGAAACCGAGTTGGTTGCGGCGGCCAAGAGAGCACTCACCGGGCAACCGGACTGGGACGATGACGAAGACCTGATCTGGCAGGTACAGGAGGCGGTCGTCCTCTTCGACTCCACGATTCCCGGCGCCGAACTGGAGCCTGCCGACCGGCTCACCATCGATCTCGAACCCGGCCGGTACAGGGTCCGCGCCACCTACAGGCAAGACGAGGACAACTGGATGATCCTTATCCACCTCCAGCCGACACCCTGAACCCCTCGGCACGCCGCACGCCGGTACCTCCTCCCATACGGATCAAGCGGTCAGGTGTCGTAGGACCCGTCCCAGGGCTCATAGAAGCCGATGCCCTCCGGGTAGAGCTCGGCATGCTGATCACCTTCGAAGGTCTCGATGACGAGGCCGAACAGCACGCCGTCGAACTCGTACCGGAAGGGCCGGATGGCGATGTCCTCGAAGCGGCGGCCGGGGAGCGCATCGAGCCACCGCTTCACCAGTTCTTGGGCGGTGTCGACGGACGCCCGATGGTCGGCTTCGGTTCCGGTGCGTTCGATGCGGGAGCCGATGTGGTGGCCGGCGGCGTCGAAGGTGTGCAGAACGGCAAACCAGCGTTTGTGCGTCGGCCAGTCGTCAGTGTGGGTGTAGCCCTCAGGGAAGGCGGCTACGACGGAGCCGAGGAACTGCCCGCCGTCCCAGTGGCCGATCGTGTCGGTGTGATAGTCGGGCTCGTATGCGATGGGGATGGTCTCGGGTACTGCCATGCGCGGGAGAGTACCCACCGGGCACGACAATGCTTCTTCTTGCCGCAGGATCGAGGCGTGTCAGTCTGTGCCTGGACAACTCCGCGCAACCCGGGGGACATCCCGCTCCATCACATCCGGTACGGCTCGCCGCGACGGTTGATCGAAGCAAGAGGGATCGCGCTAGCGTGCGTCCATGCAGGATGATTCCACTCCGCCCTCGACCGCGAGCCGAGCGGCCGGTGCCGTCGGTGGAGGCGGACGGGTGGCCGGCAAGGAGAACTGCCGGTGTTTCGACCAGTACAGGATCCGTCGACGGCCGCGCGTGGTGCGCTTCCACGTCGAACGTCAGGACACGATGTCCGCCGCCTGGCACCGCCTGCTCGATCTCGTGGAGGAAGCGGCGACCGATGGCCGGGAGGAGTTCCGGCCCCTGGCCGGGCTCAGCCCAGACCAACGGCGTCAGATCATCACCCTGCCGCCGACCATCGCCAAGCTCACCGAGGTCAAGCACCTGGTGCTCTACGGCAGCAACCTGGTGCGGATCCCGCCCGAGATCGGCGCGATGACCGGCCTGAGGCAGTTCACCCCCTACACCTCGCACCGCCTGCACTGGTTCCCCTACGAGCTGACCCGGTGCCAGCAGCTGAAGGGCAGCACAGTGAGCACCCGCTCGCTGTACGGCAACGTCAAGATTCGGCCGCCGTTCCCTCCGCTCCAGCCGGGCAGGGCATCGACCCGCGACCTCGATATCAGCGATCTTGACCCCAGGGTGTGGGGTACCGATGCGATCCGGACGTGCAGTGTTTGTGACCGGGCAATCGCAGCGGCCGGGCTCCACCAGGTCTGGGTCTCCTTGCGGGTCGGCACCGACGTGCTGCCGCTCCTGGTCAACGCCTGTTCGCCAGCCTGCATTGAAGCCCTTCCGGCTCCCCCAGAGGGCTACATGCCGACACCGCACACCGGCGGACCCGGCATCGTCCAGCCACCCGCCGACTACGCGTAAGTGAGATCGGAGATCACCTGGATCTCTGCGGGCAGGGCACAACGAGGGCACACGAGGGTGTGAGACAGCCGGAAACGCTGAGAACCGGCGAGAGGTCGGATCGCAGGTCAGGCGCCACCCCGCGACGCCGTCCCAGGTCTCAGCCGCCGCCCTTGCTGAAGTGCTGGTAGTCCCCCTACGTCCAGGAAGAGGACGCACCGGGAGGATGTCACCGGCATCCGGTTGGATGAGGCGCATGACCGCTCACGACGTGGCCCGGCTGCTGCCCGATGTCACGGTGCTTCGGGACCTGTGCCGATCCATGGCGGTGCTGGAGGCCATCCTCAGCCCGGACTGGGAGAGCCGCTACCACTCCTTCGACGCAGCCTGGGGTCCCGGGGAGGAGATGGCCTCCATGCGCAACGGCTCCGGAGACGAGTACTCCATCGTCTTCTCGGCGGCGGGCGCCTACATCCGCGGCTTCGCCCACGAGTCGATGATGAGCCCGTACGGCAACGGAGGGCCGTGGCCGGGGGTGCTCGACTCCGTCCCCGAGGTCTTCCGCCATTGCGTGACCGAGCCCGCGTTCTGCGACGAGAACGGCATGCCGGTCGTGACCGCCTGCCTGTGGCGCGAGACCGGCGACGACCACTGGCGGGTAGGAGAGATCGACTACCCGGACGGCGCAAGCGACCCCGATGGAGCGCCGCACCTGTTCACGCGGCTCGTCGATCCGTCGCCGGAAGCGTTCCGGCGGTTCGCCGAGGACTACTACGAGGTCCCGGTGGACCTGGAGGCGGTACAGCATGTCTACGCGCTCCGTCCGCTGACGCAGACGGTGGTCACCACGCTGAACGCCGACCTCACCGTGAAGGACCTCGCCGACGACCTCGCGGCGGCCCGGTACCCATCCGCCGCCGGCTGAGAAGACGGTGCCCCCGTAGGGTGATGGCCGTGCAACGACTTGCGCTCTTCGACCTGGATAACACGCTCGTGGACCTGGGCGAGGCGTTCCGGACATGGGCCGCGGAGTTCGCCGACGGGTACGGCCTCGGGCGCGAGGGGGTTGACCGGCTCATCGCCCTCGATCAGGAGGGGTACCCGCACCGTGAGGTGTTCTTCGGCAAGGTCCGCGAACGCTTCGCCCTACCCGAGACGGCTGACGAGCTGTGGAGCCGCTACCGCCAGCGCATGCCGTACCTGGTGCGCTGCCGACCGGAGGTGATGGACGGACTGGCGCGGCTGCGCGCGGCCGGGTGGAAGGTGGCCATCGTCACCAACGGGACGGCGGACAACCAGCTCGGCAAGCTCCAACGGACGGGACTGGCCGAGGCCGTCGACGCCTACGCGCTCTCGGGACTCGAAGGCATCCGCAAGCCGGATGTCGGCCTGTTCGAGATCGCCGCCCGGCGGTGCGGCATGAGCCTGGCCGGTGGAGGATGGATGGTCGGAGACCATCCCGTCAAGGACATCGGCGGGGGACGGGCCGCCGGCCTCCGCACGGTCTGGGTCCAGCGAGAGGCGCGGCTGGAACAGGAGCACGGGGCGGACCACGTCGTCACGGACGTGCTCCAGGCGATGGAGGTCTTGCACGGCGAGCGCCGGTCATCGCGAGGTGATCTGTAAAGGAGCCGTTCAGCGCGGCTCTACGCGTCAGCGGATGGGCGTTACCGTGTGCGGGTGACGTTCGTAAACGTTGTCCGGCCGGAGGGCGACGAGCCGTACCCGTGTCCATGCTGCGGCTTCCTCACGCTGGAAGAACGGGGCATGCACGAAATCTGCCCGGTGTGCTTCTGGGAGGACGACGGACAGGACGAGCACGACGCCGACGAGGTCCGCGGCGGTGCCAACCGTGGGTCGAGCCTCACCCGGGGATGGCGCAACTTCGCCGCGTTCGGTGCGAGTCGCAGGCAGGATATCGGCAAGGTGCGTGAGCCTCTCCCGCACGAGCATCCAATCAATTGATCTTGCTAACGCGGATGCTAACAACAGCTCTGGACGGATCTGGACAGCCGTGGACCGAGGGACCCCGTGAAGCCTGCCCGACCAGGCCCGGATGACAGCCGTGGACGGTCATGGACAGTCGTGATCTAACTCGTAATGAAGACGTCGGTGCTGTCGCTACCGCAGGTGGGGCTCTTCGACCTGCCTGGGGGCGGCGTCCCTGTCTCGGTACGTGGCGGCCACGGTGAGGGCGGCCACGGCGAGCAAGTGCCATCGGATGAACATGGCCGCGACCGCGAGGTCGAAGTACTCGGCGGGCCAGAGGATGAAGGCCGCCACGAATCCTTCGAAGGCACCCAGGACGAGGAGCGCCGCGAACCCCAGGGCGACCCCGCGCCGGAGCAGTTCGGCCGTGATCGTGCCCACCGCCGCGACCAGGGCGACGAGCACGATCAGCACGCCGTCCACGTCGGCCTTGCAGGACCACGCTCCCGGCTGCTTCCACATCAGTTCCGGCGGCATGTAGGCGAACCAGCCGAAGGAGGACGGGTCGGCTTGCGCGAGCGTGAGCCGGCCGACCGTCCAGGCGGCCACCGCGACCGCCGCCGCCCAGAGCAGGGCACCTCTGTGGACGGGCGGGGCGGGCGCGCGTGCCGCCAGGAGCAGCGCGGCGACGGCCAAGCAGTAGCAGACGACCGAGGGCCAGGGGCTTTCACCGGGAAGGGCGCGGCCGGGGAGAGGCGAGGGGGTGTCGAGGGGAAAGGCGGTGGCGGCCAGTCGGAGCGCCAGGACGGCGCACACCGCCGTGATCCCCAGGCTCGCGGCCCGACGAGGAAGGCGCAGCAGGAGACCGGCCAAGACCACCGGGAGCAGGAGCTGTGCCCAGAACACCAGCCACCACCAGGTGGTGGCGGCCATGTGGAGGAGGTCGGGGTTGATCTTGTAGCAGACTCCCACGCTCAGCTCCGCCAGACTGATCCCCGTGCTCCTCAGGATGACCGGTCCGGATGCGGCCAGGACCGCCCCGAACCGGAGCGCTCCGGCCGGGAGTGGCGTCTTGGCCCGCGGCGCCTGAGTCATGAAGTCCTTTATCCCGTCTCCCGCACGAAGATCGATACCGGTGACAGTAGCGCTGACAGCAACGTCCCCGTACGCGGGCCCACCTCGGCCACCATCCACCACCCTCTGATCACGGCGTCCGGCATCCGACGAGGGTGATCGCTCCGCCTGAAAAGCGGACAGTCACCCCTCTCGGGAACTGCTCATCTCTGCATGAACGGAACTTCATAGGAAGGTGACTGCCCACCCATCAGATCGGCCAGGTCGTTCTCATCGAGATCGAGGGTGAAGGCGCTGCCCGCCTGCCGCGGATCCCAGCCGCGCTCCAGGGCCGTCCGGATGACCGCCGCCACGAGCGCCGGCCGTACGGTCATGGTGCGTTCTCCGAGCCAGACGTCCGGCCGGGAACAGGGAAGCGTCACCAGGAGCACGCGGCCCGGTCTCTCAGTTGTCTCGACGGCGAAGGTCAGGGGTGTCCAGCTGTTCCCCTGGCAGTAGGTGGGTTTGCGGCGGATCCGCCAGCGGTAGACGGCGCCGTCGACCGCGATGGGGCGTGCGCCCTTCTTGGGGATCGCCATGAGACGGCCTCCCATTCTCGTTCCATCGTTGCTCCGCAGGAGTACGGAGAGCAGTGAGGAGCGACGCAAGACGTCCGCAAGCGTAGTCCCTGGCCGGCAACACGATCGAGCTGTTTCATCAGGTAACCGGACCCGGCGCCGGAGATCACCCAGATCTAGGAGGGCAGGGCACACTCAGGGCACACGAGTGCGAGAAGCGGTGCGAAACGACGAGAACCGATGAGCGGCAGAAGTGCTGCTCACCGGTGCTGCCGGGCGTTCGCCGCAGGTCAGGGCGGATGGCCGGTCAGATCTCGATGTTCTGACGGGACGCCGTCCGGAAGCGGAGCCGCCTCCGGGAAGGCGGCAATGGCGCCCGGGCGGCGGCGGGGGCGGGACTGGCAGTGATCCGCTGCTTTTTTGGCAGCCTCGCCGCTGTCGGCGTGCCGGGAGGGGTGACAGGCTACCTGCGTTCGGAGATCACCACGATTCAGGAGTGCGCATGAGAGCGACGAGAATCGCCGCGGGCGTGGCCGGGCTGCTGATGGCCGGATCCCTGCTGGGCAGCGCTTCGTCGGCGTCGGCCCAGACGGCGACCGGTAACACCTCGGCGTACGGCTGCGGTTACATCCACTTCACCGAGACCCCCGACCGGCGGGCGAAGTACAACCACTGCGGTCCGAACTCCACGGTCCAGATCATGGTGGAGAACTCGTTCTGGTGGGACTGCGGACCGTACACCGTCAACCGCGGCATCACCGACATCGAGGCCTGGTGCGGCGGCATCCGCACGCTGTACGCCTGGGCCGTGTGACGACGGCCTCCCCGCGCCGCGTGGCGGTCCCGGTCTCCCGGGGCCGCCACGCGGCGTCATGCCGGGCACCGCGCGGCCACCGGCCGCCTCCCATACGCGGGCGGACGGTCCCAGACCCGGCTGCGGCCGGCCGGGCCCCCGCCGCGGACGGTACGGTCCCTGTCATGCCGAGAACAGCCGAACCGTTCAGATCGCCGGTCACCGCGGACGACCTCGACCAGGCCGTGCGGCTCGCCGTGGCCCTTCTCCGCCAGGCACCCGCCACGGCCTGGGATGCCAGGGCGGGAACGCTGGAGTGGGACTGCTGGGAGACCGTCGAGCACCTCGGCGACGACCTCTTCGCGTACGCCGCGCAGCTGGGCCCCAGGACACCGCCGATGGACGGCGAGGTGCCGTTCGTGTGGCAGGCGCGCAGGCCCGGGGGGCCTGCCAACGTCGTCCACGCCGACCGCGTGGCGGGACCGGCCGGGTTGCTGCAGGTGCTGGAGGCCAGCGGCGCGCTGCTGGTCGCCATGGCGCGCACGACGCCGCCGCACGTCCGCGCCCACCACGTCTTCGGGGCGTCGGACCCGGAGGGCTTCGCCGCCATGGGGATCGTGGAGACCCTGGTGCACACCCACGACCTGGCGGAAGGGCTCGGGCTCGCCTGGAACCCGCCCGCAGGCCTGTGCTCGCGGGTGCTCGCCCGGCTCTTCCCGGACGCTCCGCGGGACACGGCCCCCTGGCCCACCCTGCTGTGGGCCACCGGCCGCGCGGAACTGCCCGGACACCCGCGGCTCACCACCTGGCGCTGGTACGGCGAGCCTCGGCGGTAGGTTTCGCCGGGGCCGTGAGAGGGCGGCTGCGAAGGGACGCCGGTCCGAATCCGCGGAGCGAGCCCGGGGCCGCGGCGGTCAGTCCGGGCAGGCGTCGCGGCAGGCGCCGAAGCGCACGGCGTCCGGCCGGACGAAGCCGGTCTCGTGCGTCCCCCGCATCGCCTCCTTCCAGATCAGGCCGGGAACCGACGTGCCGTCCACCTGGGGGTGGCGACGGCCGCCGAGGCTGACGGCCGAGTCCAGGACCTGCCGGCAGCGCGGCGGGAAGGAGCGCAGGGCACCGGAGTCGTCGCGGATCTCCGTGATCACCGTCGGCTCGCAGAAACGGCCGCGGGCGGCGAGGCTCGCGGTGGACGTGGGCGTCGATGGCCCGCTGCGCCGCCTGCTGGAGCCGCAGGTCGATCGTCGTCCGGATCGTCAGGCCGTCGGGGGTGAGCAGCCGCGGGTCCTCGGCGAGAAGCCGCTACCTGACCTGCCGGCAGAGGGAGGGATGCCCGCTGCCCGCGCAGTCGCCGGAGAACTCCTCGATGACGGCGCCCCCGGCATTCAGCAGTACGCTCTTCCGGGCCGCGGGGGGATCGGAGACCTTGACGGTGGAATCCGAGGCCACGCGCTCCTCACCCGCACCGCCGTCCGCCGGGCTTCGCAATATCAGGAGGACCGCGGCCAGCGCACCCACCGCGGCGATGCTCAGGAGAACCGGTAATGCCTTCATCGTCAGCCTTCGGGGTATCCCACTCGACGTACGGATCATCCGGGAACGGCGCGGCTCGGGCAACCTGCCGGAATCCGGAATGACGATGGCGGATTTCCGGACGCCGGTGAGGCAGCCCATTTCGGGCAGGGCCGGCGGTCACGTCCGTCGTGCAAGGGTGAAGGGAGGATCCCACTCCCGCACATCGGCGGAGGCGGACGGCTGAGAGAAATAGGGCAGGCGAGCGGAGACGTAAAGGCGGACGACGAATAATATGATCGCGACCATTCCGGCGACGTCGGTGAAGGAACGGAATCCGTTGACGCGGATCGCGAACAGCGCGATGAGGAATCCGGCCGGGGCCGTCCGAAGAGGGAGCACGATCATGATCGTCCCGCTTGCGGCCGGTGATGCGGAATGGAATTCTCCGGGAGAACACGGTCCGGAGGACGGATGACTCCGCGGCCGGGGACGGGACACGGAGTGGCCGTGAGACTCAGGAGACGGGACGCTTTGCCCGGGAGTCCTTCCACTCGTCCTTCCAGTCGTCTCTCCCCGCCGTCTCATCGGCGGAGGGGACGGGGATGTCGGTCACGGCGTCCCAGCCGGTCAGGCGGGTGTCGACGACACGGTGAAGCCGGATGTCGGCGTCCCCGAAGAGCCACTCGGTCCGAGAGGTCCGGATTCTGCGTACCAGCTGGTCCTCGCCGGTCCAGAGCCGCCACGAGACCTCGACCTTCGCGTCTCTCCCGGCGGGCGGCTTGCCGCCGTAGCCGTCACGGAATGCGGGAGACGTCCTGTAGAGCTCGGCATAGGTGATCGTCCCCTGGTGGACCGTGGTGCGGGTGCCGTCGTAGACGCCTCCCGGACGCCTGGTCTCGGTGGTGGCCAGCACCGCTCGCAACGCGGCCGGATCACCGAGCTCGATCCCACCGGACTCCAGGAAGAGGCGGGTCTTCTCGTCCTCGTAGAACAGGACCCAGGTCTTCCCCTCAGGAGTGGGACAGATCCAGCCCTGGCAGTACGTCCGGCCCTTGAACTTGAGGAACCGTGCGGGAGGCTGGGGGTCGTCTGATCCGGCGACGTCCCTGCTATCGGTGGCGGTCACCGTGCCCCTGCCGAACTCGACGCGGATCTTCCTCCGGGAAATGGGCTTCTCCGCGTTCTTCTCCTCCAGTCTCCACGAGGTGGTGGCCTCCGACATGGCCACGCCCCGGTTCTCGGCGAGTCGGCGCTCGAGTGCGTCGACCGGGCTGATCGGGGCCGTTTGGGCGTCGGCGGCGGCGCCGAGTCCGGTGACCGCGATGGACGTGGCCATCACGACGGTCAGTGCGGCGGTCCATGGCCTCATCCGAGTGGTCCTCTCGATTCTTTTCCGTCTGGAAAACACCGTTGATCTTCCCGCCTCGAGGTCTCTTTTCGATCACCGGCTCAGGGGAGGCGGCCCGGTCGGTTCGATGGAGGGCGAACAGATCAGAAAACGGATCAGAAAACGAAAGCCGTCACGGGTCGGAAGCGGCACCGCTCATCGAACCGGTCAGCCGATCGGACGCTTTGACATCCGGGCCGTCTGCGCGTCTCGTCAGGGTGAAGAACGCGTCCGCGATCCGCTCACGCCGAAGCGTGCCGAACACCTGTACGGCGCAGGTGATCCGTGCGAGTCTGTCCGGACCAAGAGGGTGATCAAGGACGGATGCGACATATGACGGCGGCACTCCTCGTTCCATCGATGTGGCCGCAGGGCACAGGCCCGCTCGGTCTCGTGATATCGGCTCGGCCGGCCGCGTCCGCGCCGGGGATGAGCTGGGTCGAGCCGCTGCTGATCGCCTGCGCGATCGTGCCCGCGCTGTTCTTCGCCCTGGTCAAGGGTGAGACCGGTGGCCGGTCCAGGACCGGTTGCCTGGGGTGGCTGCTGAGGTTGTGGACCCTGTGGGCGGGGGCGAACGTGATGGCGTATCCGGCCGGGGTGCTGATGTACCTGGGCACCGCGGAGCTGGATCGGCACCCGGAGGTCTGGCTGGTGACCGCCGCGTCGCCGTTCGCCGCGCTGGCGGTCGCCTGGTGGTTCCGGCCCGTCCTGCCGCCGCTCCGCCGGCCGTACCTGGTGCTGCGGGCCGTACTGCTGCTGGCCGCCTGCGTCACGGCGGTGCTCGCGGCCGAGCGGAGCGGGCTGCCGGTCACGTCGGTCTCCGGGACCTGGGCCGGCGCCTCGCTGGCGGCGGCCCTCGCCTGCGTGGCGGCGTGGCGGATGGCGGACGGGCTCGCGCCGCTGCCGCAGCTGGCGTGGGCGGCGGCGGTGCTGGGTGCGTGCGTCGCCGTCGGCGTGACAACCGGGGTCGACGGCCTGGCGGTGCTGACCGGGGAACCGGCGGGTTCGGGCGCGGCGCTGTGGGCGGCCTTCCTGCTGGCGGTCCTCCAGGTGGCCGCCGTCGGTCTGCTGGGATCGGCCGTCCGGCGGCTCGTCCGGCAGCTGCGCACCGGGACGTTGAGCCGGGCCGCCGACCGCTCCGGCGGCCTCTGGCCGCCCCGGCCGGGGGAGGTCTGGTACGCGAACGTGCCCTTCCGGGAGGACGGGAACGAGTCGAAGGACCGGCCCGTCCTGGTGCTGCGGGCCTCCGCCGGACACGCCGACGTCCTGAAGATCACCAGCCAGGACAAGACCGGGATGCCGAGCCACCTCCACCTTCCCCTGGCCAGGTGGCACCGGGTGCTGAACAAGGAGAGCTGGCTGGAGCTGAGGGTGACCCCGCTGGCGTACGCGAACTTCCACGACGTGCAGGGATTGTGCAGGCCCGACGTCTGGCGGGAGCTCGGCAGGCGGGGCCTGCGATCCGGCGGCCGGACGGACACCCGGCCTGCGCGTCCGGGATCGAGGAGGAAGACTCCGGGAAGGCGGTGAACGGCGGCGCATGGATCGCCGACCTGCGGTGATCCAGATGAGCGGCTATAAGTAGAGTGCCTATAATAAGCTTCCTTATCATTGAGGAGGCCGATCGTGGACAAGCCCGCAGAGATGTTCGACCGGGACTACGAGTGGGCTGAGCTGACGCGGTTCGTGCGGCACCCGGGACCGGAGGCGACGCTCGGCGTGGTGTCCGGGCGGCGTCGGCAGGGCAAGACGTTCCTGCTGGACGCGGTCTGCCGGGCGGCGGGAGGGTTCTACTTCGCCGCGACCGAGGCGACCGAGGCCGAGTCCCTGCACCAGTTCGGCACGGCGCTCGCCCGCCATCTCGGCGAACCGGCTCCCCGCAGGTTCGCGCACTGGGACGAGGCCGTCGAGACCCTCATGGCGATCGCCGGCTCCGGGCCGGTCCCCGTGGTCATCGACGAGTTCCCCTACCTGGTGAAGGCCTCCCCGCAGCTGCCCTCGCTGATCCAGCGGGCCCTCGGGCCCCAGGGGCAGCGCAGGAGCGGCGCCGTACGGCTGCTGCTGTGCGGTTCGGCGCTGTCCTTCATGGGGGCGCTGCTGGCGGGGACCGCGCCGCTGCGGGGCCGGGCGAGCCTGGAACTGGTCGTCCCCACGCTGGACTACCGGCAGGCCCGGGACTTCTGGGACATCACCGACCCCGCGCTGGCGCTCCTCGTCAACGCCGTCGTCGGCGGAACCCCTGCCTACCGGCGCGAGTTCACGCTCGGTGATTCCCCCGACGGCATCGACGACTTCGGCCCATGGGTCATTCGGAACGTGCTGAATCCCGGTCGTCCGCTGTTCCGGGAGGCGCGGTTCCTCCTCGCCGAGGAGCCCGAGTTGCGGGACACGGCCCTGTACCACGGCGTCCTGTCGGCGATCGCGGGCGGCAACCACACCCGGGGCGGCATCGCCGGCTACCTCGGCCGCAAGTCCACCGATCTGGGCCACGCGCTGACCGTGCTGGAGGACGTCGGGATGATCGCCAGGGAGGCGGACGCCTTCCACGGAAAGCGCTCCGCCTACCGGATCACCGAGCCCATTCTCGGCTTCTACCACGCGATCATGCGGCCGGAGTGGACGGACCTGGAACGCCCCGGCTACGCCGCGCAGGTCTGGGAGCGGTCTCAGGCGGCCTTCCGGAGCAAGATCCTCGGTCCCCACTTCGAGCACCTCGCCCGCGCATGGACGCGCTGGCACGCCGGCCCGGAGACCCTCGGCGGCCTGCGCACCCGCGTCGTCTCCGGCGTTCTGCCCGACCCGGTGGGCAAGACCGGTCACGAGCTCGACGTCGTCGTCTTCGGCAGGGCCGATGACGGCAGGGAGAGCATTCTGGCGATCGGCGAGGCCAAGTACGGCGACGTCGTCGGGCAGGGCCACCTGGAACGGCTCGAGCACCTCCGTGAGCTGCTGGTCCGCCGGGACGACCGGGCCGGCCCCGGCACCCGGCTCCTGCTCTTCAGCGCCGCCGGGTTCATGCCCGGGTTGCGGGAGGTCGCCCGGGCGCGGGAGGACGTGCAGCTCGTCGGCCTCGACCGGCTGTACGAGGGGTCCTGAGCCGGCCGCGGTTCCGTCCGGCGCCCGCTCCCGGAGAAGGCCGATCACGACCGGTCGATCTTGTCAACCATAAATAAACCTTAAATAAAGTTTTATATTGACAGCGGTTCCGGGGTGCGGTTACATCTTCGTGACCCGAGCCGTAACGGTCTTCTCCGACAGGCTCACCTCGCGACGGGCCACCCCGCGACGGCGCCTCCGTACGGCGGGCGGGCCGGCAGGCCGCGCCCAGCAACGACCACAGAGCGGAACCATCCCCCATGCGCAAACGCCGATCACTTCTCGCTGCCCTGACCACGGTCCTCGCCCTGGCCACCACGCTGGTCACCGCCACGGGCGGCGACCGGGCCGAGGCCGCCGCCGGCCCCGTGACCTGGTCCGACGAGTTCAACGGCGCCGCCGGGACCTCCGTCGACTCCTCCAAGTGGAAGTTCGACATCGGGGGCGGCGGCTGGGGCAACAACGAACTGCAGTACTACACCGACTCGACCCAGAACGTGTACCACGACGGCAAGGGCCACCTGGCCATCACCGCCCGCAAGGGGAACCCGTCCAACCTCCAGTGCCACTACGGGGCCTGCCGGTACACCTCGGGCCGCATCCTGACCGCGGGCAGGTTCAGCCAGGCCTACGGCCGGTTCGAGGCCCGCATCAAGATCCCCAAGGGGCAGGGCATCTGGCCGGCGTTCTGGATGCTCGGCGGCAACGACTGGCCGAACACCGGTGAGATCGACATCATGGAGAACGTCGGCAAGGCGCCGAACACGGTCCACGGCACCGTGCACGGCCCCGGCTACTCCGGCGGCGGCGGCATCGGCGGGAGCCGCACGATCGGCGCGCCGCTCGGCGACGCCTTCCACACCTACCGGGTCGACTGGTCTCCCAACCTCATCGTCTGGTATCTGGACGGAGCGGAGTACTTCCGCCTCACGCCGTCCGGCATCCGCGGCAACAAGTGGGTCTACGACCACCCGTTCTTCATGATCCTCAACGTGGCGGTCGGCGGCAACTGGCCGGGCAGCCCCGACGCGAGCACCTCGTTCCCGCAGACCATGCTGGTCGACTACGTCCGCGTCTCCGCGACCGACCAGGCGCCTGCGAACCCCGGGACCCCGGGAACCCCCGGGAGCGGGAGCGTCCTGAAGTCGAAGCTGAACGGCCGCTGCATCGACATCCCCGGAGGGAAGGCCGCCGACGGCGTCCGGCTGCAGATGTACGACTGCAACGGCAGCGCCGCCCAGAAGTGGTCCCTCAACGGCGACGGCACCGTGAGCGCGATGGGCATGTGCATGGACGCCGCGGGAGCCGGCACCGCCAACGGCACGCCGATCCAGCTCCACCCGTGCAAGGGCAACGCCGCCCAGCAGTTCCGGCTCAGCGCGGCCGGCGACCTGGTCAACCCGGCCGCCAACCGGTGCGTGGACGTGGTGGACCGCAACTCCGCCAACGGCGCCCGGCTCCAGCTGTGGGACTGCGCCGGCACGCCCAACCAGAAGTGGACGCGCGGCTGATCCCGGCCGGCCTCCTCGGACCGCCCATCCCGGTCCGGCCGGGAGCCGTCAGACGCGGGGGAAGGCGCCGCCGACCGAGTAGGTGACCAGGGAGGTCAGCACCTCCTTGACCGAGTCGCGCTCGCGCACGTCGCACATCAGGATCGGCGCCACCCCGTCCAGGCCCAGCGCCCGCCGTACCTTGACCGGGTCGTGGCGGCGGGCGCCGTCGAAGCAGTTGACGGCGACCACGAACGGCAGGCCCAGCTGCTCGAAGTAGTCCACGGCGGGGAAGCAGTCCTGCAGGCGGCGGGTGTCGGCGAGCACCACGGCGCCGAGCGCGCCCTGGGCCAGCTCGTCCCACATGAACCAGAACCGGTCCTGGCCGGGGGTGCCGAACAGGTAGAGCCAGAGGCCCTCGCGGATGGTGATGCGGCCGAAGTCGAGCGCGACGGTCGTGGTGGTCTTGGCCTCCACGCCGGAGACGTCGTCCACGCCGACGCCGCGCTCGCTCAGCACCTCCTCGGTGTGCAGCGGCCGGATCTCGCTGATGGTGCCGACCATGGTCGTCTTGCCGACGCCGAAGCCGCCCGCGATGAGGATCTTGATCGCCATCGCCGGATCGGCGACCGCGGCCGACGCCGGCTCAGAGCCTGCGTAGTCCATGCAGCACTTCCCTGTAGATGTCCTCGTCGATCGTCTGCGCCGCGGGACGCGGCCGGTCGATGGTCACCAGGCCCCGGTGCCGCAGGTCGCCCAGGAGCACGCGGGTGACGTTGAGCGGCAGGCCGAGGTGCGCCGCGACGTCCGCCACCGGGGTGGGCCGGCGGCACAGCGCGAGCGCGGCGAGGTGCTCGGGGACCAGTCCGGCCGGTTCGGCGGGCGCGCCGGCGGCCGCGGCCGTGACCGCGGCGGTGGCCGCGGTCGTGGTCGTGACGATGGCCACCAGGTCGAAGGCCTCGCCCGCCGGGCGGGCCCGGCCGCCGGTCAGCCCGTAGAGCCGGACCAGCGGGCCCGGGTCGTCTCCGGTCACCGCCGCGCGCCGTTCCAGGCCGGCGCCGGAGCCGCGGCCCTGGGCTGGGCGGACAGGTGGTCGCCGACGCGCTTGACCAGCAGGGCCATCTCGTAGGTGACCATGCCGAGGTCGGCGTCCTGGGCGGCGAGCACGGCGAGCCGGGCGCCCTGCCCGGCCGCGGTGACGAACAGGAAGCCGCCCTCCAGCTCGATGATGGTCTGCCGCACGCCGCCGAGGCCGAAATGCCGTCCCGCCCCCTGGGCGAGGCTGTGGCTGCCCGCGGAGATGGCGGACAGGTGCTCGGTGTCCTCCCGGGTCAGGCCCTGGGACCCGCCCATGGCCAGTCCGTCGGAGGACAGCACGATGGCGTGCCGGATCCCGGGGACGCGCCGGGTGAGGTCGTCCAGCAGCCAGCTGAGCTCAGATCTGGGGTCGGCCATCGGGGTGGCCCTCCTTTCCGTTCCGCGGGTCGTTCCACGGCCCGCTGTGCCGCTCGGCCTGACTGCGGCCCTGCTGCCAGCCGCGCTGCATGGACGACATGCGGTCGAGGATCTCCTCGGGCGATCGGTTGGTGGGGAGGTCGGGCTGCCGTGCCGGCCGCGACCGGCGCAGCTGGGGGGCCAGGCTGGCCTGCCGCACCCGTACGGGCAGCCCGTCGAGGTCGTCGGGGTCGCCGCAGACCGGTTCGCGCTGCGCGGGCAGGGGGTGCCCGGTCTCCGCCACGGGGTGGGGCGGGAGGACCGGGGCCTGCGGAGTCTGCGGGGGCGGCGTCTCCACCGGAGTGAAGAGCGACCGGGGCGCCGGGTCCGGTGCCGTGTCCCGCACCGTGCGGGGCACCGCCGCCGGGACCACGTCCCGCGCCGCGTCGGGAACCGCGGCCGGTGCCGTCTCCCGTACCGCGTCGGGAACCGCGGCCGGGACCGCGTCCGGCACGGCGCTCAGCGCCCTGCGGGGTCCGCCGCCGCGGACCGGGCGGTCGGTACGGGTGGGGGGCTCGCCGTACGGTGCGTCGTACGGCAGGCCGGGGGCGGCGAGGACGGCGTTGGGCAGCAGCACGATCGCCGTGGCGCCGTCGTAGGGGGAGGGCCGCAGCACGACCCTGATCCCGTGCCGGGCCGCGAGCCGGGAGACGACGAACAGGCCGAGCCGGTCGCTGTCGGCCGGATCGAACTCCGGCGGGTCGGCGAGCCGGCCGTTGAGCGTGTCGACGCAGACCTGCCCCAGGCCCAGGCCGCGGTCCTCGACCTCGATCGAGAAGCCGTTGGCCGCCGGCATGCCGCGGACGTGGATCGCGGTGCCCGGCGGGGAGAAGGCGGTGGCGTTCTCGACCAGCTCGGCGACCAGGTGGATCACGTCGGTCACCGCGCCGCCGACGAGCAGCGGCGCGTCGGGCATCGGCAGCACCGTGACGCGGGTGTAGTCCTCGACCTCCAGTACGGCGCTGCGCACCACGTCGAAGACGGGCACCGGGTCGCGCCACCGGCGGGCGGGCGCCGCGCCGGACAGCACGATCAGGTTCTCCGCGTGGCGGCGCATACGGGTGGTCAGGTGGTCGACCTTGAACAGGTCCTCCAGCGTCTCGGGGTCCTCGGTCCGGCGCTCCATCACGTCCAGCAGCGCGAGCTGGCGGTGGAGCAGGGCCTGGTTGCGCCGGGCCAGGTTGAGGAAGACCTGGCCGACGCCCTTGCGGAGCACGGCCTGGCCGACCGCGGCCTCCATCGCGGTCCGCCGGACGGCCGAGAAGGCGCGCACGACGCCGTCCACCTCGGCCGTCCGCGAGGGCGCCAGCTCGGGGGCCTCGGCCGCCGGGTCGACGTCCTCGCCCCTGCGCAGCCGTTCGACCAGCCGGGGCAGCCGCTCCTCGGCCAGTTCCGCGGCCGAGGCCCGCAACCGGGTCAGCTCGTCGACGAGGGAGCGGCCGAACCGGTAGGAGAGCACGATCGAGGCGACGACGGCGAGCAGGCCCAGACCCAGGACCAGCCCGATCCGCCACAGCGCCGCGGACTTGAGCGCGTCCCCCTTGGCCCCGGCGCGGGCCAGCTCCCGCTGCACGTTGGAGTCGAAGGCGGCGAGGACGGACTCGGAGTCCCGGTTCCACACCGCGCCGTCCACCGGCGGCGCCCCGCTCCCGGCCCAGGCGGCGATCTCGTCCTCGGCCGTCTGGAAGCGCCGGTAGGTGGTGCCGGCGGCGAGTTCCCGGTGCATCGCCCGCAGCTCGGGGCCCATGTCGCGCTCGGCGTTGGCGAGCACCAGCCTGCGGCCGGTCATCGCCGCGACGAAGGCGGTGTGCTCGGCCGGGGTCATCTCGCCGCGCGCCAGCGCGACGGTGAGGACGGCGCGCTGGCGGGCGATGTACTCGGGGGCGCCGGAGTAGGACGAGAGACCGCGGATGATGCGGTAGGACGGCACGTCGGTGAGCGTCTCGGCGGTGTTGAACTGCCGCTGGGCGAGGCCGACGAGGTCGTTGTAGCCCTCGGTCACCCGGAGCGGGGGGGCCTGCCCCCCGTCGGCGGAGGAGCGCAGCGCGCCGAGTCCGTCGAGGGCCTCCAGCAGGGAACGCATGCCGTCGGCGGCGGCGGCGGTGTCGGTGGCGTCGTCGGCGTCCGCCGCGTCCTGCAGGCCGATGGAGACGACCAGCTCACGCAGGCGCGTCGCCGCGCCGTCGGTGGCCCGCCGCTGCTCCTGGAGCACCGCCCGGCCCCCGGTGCGCCCGGCGGCCTCGGCGGACAGCTGCCGCTCCCGGCGCAGCTCCCCGACCAGCCGCTGCACCGGGGCGCCGACCTCCTGCCACCGGCTCTGGCTCTGGGCGATGCCGGAGATCTGGGCGGCGGTGGCGTAGGCGTTGTAGCCCCACAGGGCGACCAGGGAGACCAGCGGGATCAGGAGGATTGCGAGGATCTTCGTGCGGATCGGCCGGGGGGTGCTCATTCATCGTGTCCAATTCCGCGCGGTCCTGCGCGGGGGCGGCCGCAGGCAGCGGTCGGCCCCCCGAGGATCGCGGCCGCGACGGGGGTGCGCTGTGATCTGCCCCACTATGCCGTCGCCATGGAATGGGCTCAAGGCGCAGATTGCGAAGATTGGGTATCGATTGATCACCGTGGATGAGGACGCCGTCACCCGGGGCAGCGCCGGAAGGGCCTCTGCGACCGCGAGGCGGGTTCAGCCCCGTGCCCGGCGGCGGGCGATGTGCTCCCGGAACCAGTGGTAGGAGGCCTTGGGGGTGCGCCGCTGGGTGGCGAAGTCGACGTGGACCAGGCCGAACCGCTGGTGGTAGCCCTCCGCCCACTCGAAGTTGTCCAGCAGCGACCAGACGTAGTAGCCGCGGACGTCCACCCCCTCGGCCGCGGCCCGCTCCATCGCCGCGATGTGCCCGTCGAGGTAGGCGATCCGCTCCCGGTCGTCGACCGCGCCGTCCGGGCCGGGCTCGTCGGGCTGCGAGCAGCCGTTCTCGGTGACGTAGACCGGGGGCAGGGCGTCGCCGTACCTCGCCTTCAGGCCGGTCAGGAGCTCGTGCAGGCCGTCGGGGACGACGGGCCAGCCGAAGGCGGTGACGGGGTGGCCGGTGATCCCGGCGTCGGTGAACGGCAGGCCCAGCTCGGCCGCCGCGGCGTCGGGGGCGGCGATCCGGGTGGGGTTGTAGTAGTTGACGCCGAGCCCGTCGAGCGGGGCGGAGATGAGCTCCAGGTCGCCGTCGCGCACGCAGTCGAGCGCGGTGCCGTACGCGTCGAGGCCGGGGTAGGTCCCGAGCAGGACCGGGTCGTTGAACAGCCGGTTGTGCAGGACGTCGTAGGCCTCGGCGGCGGCCAGGTCTGCGGGGTCGGCCGAGGCGGACCGGACGGGAGTGCAGTTGTTGGTGATCAGCACGCGCTCCGCACCGCGCGCCCGGAGCGCGGCCGTGGCCAGGCCGTGCCCGAGGAGCTGGTGGTGGGCGGCGGGCAGGGCCCCGGTGAGCAGGACCTGGCCGGGGGCGTGCACGCCGGTGGCGTGGCCGAAGGCCATGTGCACGAAGGGCTCGTTCAGGGTGATCCACATCGGGATCCGGTCGGCGAGCCGGTCGGCCACCAGGGCGGTGTAGTCGGCGAAGCGGTGGGCGGTGTCGCGGGAGAGCCAGCCGCCCGCGTCCTGGAGGGGCTGGGGCAGGTCCCAGTGGAACAGGGTGGCGGCCGGGACGATGCCCTCCGCGAGCAGGGCGTCGGTCAGCCGGTCGTAGAAGTCGAGCCCCGCGGGGTTGGCCGGGCCGCTGCCGCCGGGCTGGACCCGGGGCCAGGCGATGGAGAAGCGGTAGGAGTCCACGCCCAGGCCGGCCAGGAGCGCGACGTCCTCGGGCCAGCGGTGGTAGTGGTCGCAGGCGGCGTCGCCGGTGTGGCCGTCGCGGACCCGGCCGGGCTCGTGGGAGAAGGTGTCCCAGACGGAAGGGCCCCGGCCGCCTGCGGAGACTGCGCCCTCGATCTGGTAGGCGGCGGTGGCGGCACCCCAGAGGAACATCCTCACCTCCCGGTTGCATGAGTACCGCTCATGTTAGCTCGCGGCAGGGTCCCATGGGGGATGATGAGGCAATGACGAACGTCTCCGGGGGAACACTGCGCCGTCGCCCCGCCCAGCGGCGGAGCGCGGAACGGGTCGAGCGCATGCTGGACGAGTGCGCCAGGCTGCTGGACGAGGTGGGTTACGAGGCGCTGACCACCAAGGAGGTCGCGCGCCGCGCGGAGGTACCGATCGGCACCTTCTACCAGTTCTTCTCCGACAAGCAGGGACTGGTGCGCGCGCTCGCCGTGCGCAACCTGGAGGCGTTCCTCGACCGGATCACCGCCCGGCTCGCCGACGCCGAGCCCTCCGACTGGACCGGCATGGTGGACCTGGCGATCGACGAGTTCGTCGCCATGAAGCGCTCCACCCCCGGCTTCGGCGTCGTGGACTTCGGCGAGGTGCTGTACGCACCGGGCGGCCCGGCGCTGCGGGGGACCGAGCGCATGCTCGACACCGCACTGGAGAACAACGTCGTCGTGGCCGACCGTCTCCGGGGGATCAGCATCGAGGTGCTCGGCGCCCCGGCGGGGGCGGAGCTGGACCGGGCGCTGATCGTCGCGGTGGAGGCGGCCGACGCCGTGCTCAAGCTCGCCTTCAGGACCAGTCCGGAGGGCGACCCCGAGCTGATCGACGAGTGCAAGCTCATGGTCCGCCGCTACCTCGCCGCCCGCCTGCCGTAGCCCCCCGCCGGGGCGCCGCCGGCCGGACCCGGCCGGGCTCCCTTCCGGGGTTCCGGCCGGGTCCCCTTCCGGGGCTCCCGCCGGGCGCCGCTCCGGGGCCCGGCCGGGAGACCCCGTCAGGAGACGGCGTCCAGCCGGGCGCGGAGCTCGTCGTCGAGCTTGACGTCCAGCGCGCCGAGCGCCTCGTCGAGCTGTTCGACGGTGCTCGCGCCGACGATCGGGACGGCGGCGGGGGAGCCGCCGATCAGCCAGGCCAGGACCACCTGGTTCACGGTGGCGCCCAGCTCGGCCGCGACCTCGCGCAGCACGGCCAGGCGCCGGGTGGTGCCGGGGTGGTCGAAGGCCGGGTCGAAGGGGCGGTCGGTGCGGGTGTACCCGCCGCTCATCAGCGTGCTGTACGCCCACAGGGTCACGCCGGGCTCCTCGCGCAGGTAGTCGAGGGTGTCGTCGTTGACCACCGTGTGCCCGGAGGACCGGAGCGGGGCGCCGGGCCGGGGCCGGACGTAGGAGTGGCGCAGCTGCAGGTGGGAGTAGGGCGTCCAGCCGTTCTCCCGGGCGACGTTCCGGGCGCGCTCGAACCGCCAGGCGGGGATGTTGCTGGCCCCGGTCTCCCGCACCTTGCCCGCCCGGACCAGCCCGTCGAAGGCGCCGAGGGTCTCGGCCAGCGGGACCGACCGGTCCTCGATGTGCGCCCAGTGGACGTCCACGCGGTCGGTTCCCAGCCTGCGCAGGCTGCCCTCGATCGCGGTCTCGACGGCCCGCGCCGACAGGCCCTCGGCGGAGCCGAGCGTGCGGTCGCCGGGGACGGTCGGCCGGGCGCCGCACTTGGTGCTGATCACGACCCGGTCGCGGTTCTTCCGCGAGGCCAGCCAGCGGCCGATGGCCAGCTCGCTCTCGTCGCCGGTCGCCCCGTCGTACCAGAAGGGGTAGTTGTTGGAGGTGTCCAGCAGCGCGCCGCCCGCCTCGGCGAAGCGGTCCATGATCGCGAAAGCCGTGCCGTCGTCGACGGCGGTGCCGAACGGGATGGTGCCCAGTGCAAGGGGGATGTGCGTCATACGGCACAGCGTGCGAGCTGGAGCGCACTCCATGTCAAGCCGCTGCCGGCGGCGGCCGGCGAGCTTGACCTGGAGCCCGCTCCAGGTGCCATGCTTTCGGGCATGAGCGTGTACACCCCGGGACAGGTGGCCGAGGAGACCGGGTTCAGCCTCGACACCCTGCGTTACTACGAGCGGATCGGGCTGCTGGAGCCGATCGGCCGCAACGCCGCCGGTCAGCGCCGCTTCACGCAGGAGGACATCGGCTGGCTGGGCATGATCAGGTGCCTGCGGGACACCGGCATGCCGATCGCGGAGATGCTCCGCTTCGCGGAGCTGACCAGGCAGGGCGAGCACACGATCCGCGACCGGATCGCGCTGCTGGAGGCGCACGACCGCCGGGTGGAGGCCCAGGTGGCCAACCTGCGGGAGAAGCAGACCGCGATCCGGAACAAGATCGGTTACTACCGCGGGGTCGTCGGGGCGGGCCGCGGGCTGTCGTGACGCGCGCCCGTCGCGGTACGGCGGGGCGGAGCCCGGGCGCGGGCCCCTCGGGGTACGGCGGGGCGCATGTGGGGGCGGGCCGCCGGCGGTCGTGACGCGGGCCGTACGGGGCTTTTGCCGTGCGGCGGGGGGCCCTTTCCGGGCCGGCTGTTAGACCGGAAGCCGGACCTCGGGGAGGGGGCCCATGGCCGCACCGCGCGCGCGACGGATCGACATCCCGCTGAGGCACGTCGCCGTGGCGTGCGGGGTGATGCTGTTCGCGGTGCTCGGGAAGGCGACCTGGATCCACGTGTTCGACGCCGCCGGGCTGCGGGAGGACCCGCACAACCAGCGGACCCTGACCGCCCGGTTCGACCGCCCCCGGGGGGAGATCCGGCTGCGCGACGGCACCGTCGTCGCGGCCAGCCGCCGGGATCCCCGGGACGGAGACCGCCACCGGTACCGGCGGTTCTACCCCGGAGGGCCCGTCCACGCGCCGGTCACCGGCCACCTGTCGTTCTACGCCGCCACCGGGATCGAGCAGGCCGAGGACGCGGTGCTCGCCGGGACCGACCCCCGGGTGAGGGTCCGCTCGATCGTGGACGGGACCGCGGCGGCGGGCGCGACGGTCGTGCTCACGATCGACGGGCGGGCGCAGCGGGCCGCCTACGCGGGACTGCGCGCCACCGGCCGGCCCGGGGCCGCCGTCGCGATCGACCCGGCCACCGGCGAGATCCTGGCCATGGCCTCCTATCCGTCCTACGACCCGAACCTCTACACCACCTCCGACGTCGCCGAACTCGACCGGACCGACCGGCGGCTGCAGGCCGATCCGGGCCGCCCGCTGCTGAACCGGGCGATCCGGCAGACCTACCCGCCCGGATCCGCCTTCAAGATCGTCACCGCCGCCGCCGCGCTCGCCTCGGGCGACTACCGGCCGGGCACGCGCGTCGCCGCGCCCGCCGCGTTCCGGCTCCCCGGCTCCTCCGTCCGCCTGCGCAACTTCCGCGGTACGGCCTGCGGCGACGGTCTCCCGTCCCTGGCCCACGCGTTCAAGATCTCCTGCAACACCCCGTTCGCGATGATCGGCATCGGTCTCGGCCAGGACGCGCTGCGCGAGCGGGCCGAGGCGTTCGGGTTCAACGACGGCGGTCTCGCGGTGCCCATGCCCGTGGCCCGGAGCGTCTACCCGGCCGGGATGGACCGGGCGCAGACCGCGATGTCCGCGCTGGGCCAGTTCGACGACCGCGCCACTCCGCTCGTGCTCGCGATGCTCTCGGCGGCGGTCGCGGGCGACGGCTCGCTCATGCGTCCCCACCTGGTGCGGGAGGTACGGCTCGGCGACGGAACGGTGGTCGACGAGGCGGAGCCGTCCCGCTACCGCCGCGCGCTGAGCTCCCGCGACGCCCGGCGGCTCACCGCCATGATGACCGGCGTCACCCGGCGGGGCGGCACCGGCCGCGCCGCGGCCCTCCCGGGCGCCGAGGTGGCGGCCAAGACCGGGACCGCTGAGAACGGCGGCCGGGACCACGCCGTCTTCACGGGCTTCGCCCCGGCGGGCTCCCCCCGGGTGGCCGTGGGGGTCGTCGTCGAGGGAGGCGGCTCCGGCGGCCGGGTGGCCGCGCCCGTCGCAAGGGCGATCATGCGGGCGGTCCTGGAGTGAGCCGGCGGTCCGCACGGTCCTGCCCGTGCCGGTCCTGCCCGCACCGGTCCTGCCCGTGCCGACCCGGACGGTGGGTTCGGACGGTGGGTTCGGAGGCCGGTCCGCGGGGTCGGGAGCCGGTCAGGGGGAGTAGGCGCGGGCCTGCAGGCCGTACAGCTCGGCGTAGAGGCCGCCGAGCTCCATCAGCTCGGTGTGGGTGCCCTCCTCGGTGACCTTGCCGTGGTCGAGGACGTAGATCCGGTCGGCGTAGCGGACGCTGGCCAGCCGGTGGGTGATCAGCAGGACGGTACGGCCGCCGGCGTGCTCGCGGACGCGTTCGAAGAGCGCGTGCTCGGCCCGGGCGTCGAGGGCGGCGGTGGGCTCGTCGCAGATCAGCAGGGGAGCGTCCCGGTGGAAGCCCCGGGCGACGGCTATCCGCTGCCACTGCCCGCCCGACAACTCCTGACCGTCCTTGAAGCGCCGGTCCGTCCGCCACGACCTGGTCGGCCCCGGCCACCTCGGCCGCGGAGACCAGCGCGGGCTCCCCCTTGTCCGTGCCCATGGTGATGTTCTGGCGGGCGGTCAGCGGCCAGCGGGTGTGGTCCTGGGCGATGACCGCGATGTGCCGCCGGAGCCGGTCGGGGTCCACCTCGGACAGGTCGGTGCCGTCCCAGCGGACGCGCCCGCCGTCGGGCTCGTAGAGACCGGACAGGATCTTCGCCAGGGTGGTCTTGCCGGAGGGGATCAGCCGGTACATCGTGGTGTAGCGCATGCGGGCCGCCCGGACGGCCGCCCAGGCGTCGGGCAGCACCGCGAGCACCAGCAGCGGCAGCAGCACGGGGTGCAGGACGCCGAGCACGCCCGCGGCCGCGACGATGCCGATCGCCGCGGTCAGCACGTCGATGGCGGTGCCGACCACCACATCGGCCATGGACACGCCCCGCGCCCTGGCCCGCTGCAGCGCGTCGTGGAAGTCGGGGTCGTCGAAGGCGGCCAGGCCGACCCGGCTGGTCAGCCCGTAGAGGCGCTCCTCGGCGATCCGGCTGACCTGCGGGTCCAGCCGGGACTGCGCCCAGCCCGCGCCCGCTTGAGTGAGCGTGCGCAACGTGGCGGCCACACCCACCAGGACCAGGCTGGGCAGGGCCGCCCTGACCCGCTCCGGGGTGGGGCCGGCCTCGAACAGGGCGGTCAGCACCCCGGTCGTGGCGAGCAGGCCGAACGCGGTGAAGACGCCGCTCAGCAGGCTCAGCGCGATCGTGGTGGCGGTGTCGCGGGGACTGGCCAGCCAGGCCAGCCGTACGGCCTGGGCCACCAGGGCGGGCAGCCGCCGGGCGACGGTCAGGAACCCGACGCCGACCAGCTTGTCCGCGTGCGCGTACCAGTCGGTGAGGTTGATCTCGCCGAGCTCCGGGACACCGGGCCCGTCGGTGCCGGTGCCGGTGCCGGTGCCGGTGCCGGTGTCGGGAACGCGGGAGTCGGTGCCGGGGGTGCGGGGGCCGGGGGCGAGGGACTCCGCGGTGTTCGGTCAAGGCTGAAAGCGCCGGTCGAGAGCTGATCGCAGTCGAGCCCCGCAACACCTCCCGCACGTGCGCCGAATGCGGGCACGTGGCGAAGGAGAACCGCCTCACCCAGGCCGCGTTCGCCTGTACGGCGTGCGGGCATGCCGCGCACGCCGACGTGAACGCGGCGGTCAACATCTTGAGGGCAGGGCTTGCCCTTCGTGAGGCTGCGGAAGCGGCTTAGCGAGAAGCCGCTCCCTTCAGGGAGCGGAGGAGTCACGCTGGCAGTCTGAATCGCCTCACCGGAGGTCGCCATGGCCCGGGGCTGTCCAGCATGGGACACCTGCGCCGACGTGCTCTGACGCTGCGGATCCGCGGAGGCGGAGTACGGTCGTCACCGGTCTCCACCCGCCGGCGGTCGGCCGGTCTCCACCGGACCGGCCAGCGCGTCGCCGAGCGCGGTCCGGTGGTAGAGCACGCTGCGGCCGGTGCGGGCCCGGGCGACCAGCCCTGCCCCGCGCAACGCCGCCAGGTGACCGCCGACGGTGCCCAGGCCCAGGCCGAGCAGGGTGGCGAGCCGGCTGGTGGTCGCCGGTACGGCCAGCTCCAGCAGGATGCGGGTCCTGGTCCGGCCGATCAGCCCGGCCAGGCCGGCCGCGCCGCCACCGGGCTCGGGCGGGACGCCGGTGCCGCGCGCCGGGTAGGAGAGCGCGTACGGCCAGTCGTGCTCGAAGTAGGAGCCGATCCCGAGGGGGAAGACCGACGGCAGGAAGAGCACGCCCCGGCCGTCCAGCCGGAACGTCTCGTCGGAGCCGGGACCGGAGCCGAAGCCAGTGCCGGTGCCGGTGCCGGTGCCGGTGCCGGTGCCAAGACCGGAGTCGGTGCCAAGACCGGTGCCGGTGCCGGTGCCGGAGCCAGGACCGGGGCCGAGGCCGGGGCCGGGGCCGGGGCCGGGGCCGGAGTGGACTTCGATGACGCCGTCCGGCAGCCAGCGCGCCTTGGGCGCCAGGTCGTCGAGGGCCGCCGCCCAGCCGTACGTCGCCAGGCGGCCCGCCCGCTGGACCACGTCCCGCTCCAGGATCGCGTGGAAGCGCGGCCAGGCGGGAGCGACGATCTCCTCCCAGGCCCGCTGGAGCGCGTCGGCGAACAGCGCCACCACGTCCGGCGAGAACAGCACCCGGGCGACCTCCTCCGGCGGGCGCGCCATGCCCTCCAGGTTGCGGGCGATCTCCTCGTGCGCCTGGGTGACGGGCGTGGCGCGCACGACCGCGAGCTCCTCCTCGATCGGCGTGTTCACGCCGTTCGGCGGGGGCGCGGGGAAGTCGGCGTTGTAGGCGTGGTCGCGGAAGAGCACGGTCATCGGCCCCAGACCCGGCTCGGCGGCCAGCAGCCGGGCGTACGGCTCCCGCATCCGGTCGGTCCAGGCCCGCCACGGCCCGGCCTCCTTCTTGCCGGACAGGACCCAGAGGGCCTGCTTGGTCGTGATGAGCGGGGAGATCGCGAACCGGCTCGCCACCAGATCCGCGGAGCTGACCTCGATCCGGTAGACCACGGACGCCTCCTGCCGTCCCCCGAGACCGGCCTTTCGGGGATATCCGAAAGATTAGCCTTCCGGCGGTGCCCCTCCGAGCATCGGTGCATGACGACCACACGAGAACGCGGCGCGACCTACGGTGACGTCTTCGCCGCGGACGGATTCCGGGTGCTGTTCGGGAGCTTCGCGCTCCTGGTCGCCGGCGACCAGGTCAAGATGCTGGCCCTGGCGGCGCTGGTGCACGCGCGGACCGGCTCCGCGGGCCTGTCGGCGGCGGCGTACATGCTCGGTTTCCTGCCCTACGTCGTGGGCGGCACCTTCCTGATCTCGCTGGCCGACCGGGTCCGGCCGCGCCCGCTGATGGTCGCCGGGGAACTGGTCAGGGTCGCGACCTGCCTGCTGCTGGCCCTCGCCGGGATGCCCGTCTGGGCGATGCTCGCGCTGGTGCTGGCCACCGGCGTGCTCTCCCCGGTCTTCGGGGCGGCCCGCACCGCGCTCCTGCCCGACCTGCTGGCGGGGGACGCGTTCGTGCTCGCCAGGTCGGTGCTGGGCGTGACGGCGGCCGGGGCCCAGATCGGCGGGCTGGCCCTGGGGGGCGGCCTGCTCGCCGCCACCGGATCGGAGGGGGCCCTGCTGGTCACCGCCGGGCTCTCCGCTCTCGCCGCGGCCGTCCTGCGGGCCGGGCTGCCGGACCTGCCCGGCCGGGGCCGGAGCGGGGGCGGCGCCGTACGGGAGACGCTGCGGGTCAACCGGGCCCTGCTGACCGACGCGCGGGTGCGCGGGCTGCTGCTGGCGCAGTGGCTCCCGGTCTCCTTCGTGACGGGCGCCGAGGCCGTGCTCATCCCCTACCTGGGCGGCACGGCCGGGATCGCGCTCACCGCCGCGTCCGCGGGCCTGGCGCTCGGCAGCTTCGCCGTCGGCCGGTTCGTCTCCCCGGAGGGGCGGGAGCGGCTGGCCCTGCCCCTCGCGGTGGCGGGGGGCGTGCCCCTGCTCGGGTTCGCGCTCCAGCCGGGACTCGCCGGGACCGCGCTGCTCGTCCTGCTCGCCACGGCGGCCGGCGGCTCCTACGCGCTCGGGCTGCAGCGGCGGTTCGTGGACGTGACCCCGGAAGCGGTCCGGGGTCAGGCCTTCGGCCTGCTCGGCACGGGTGCGATGACCGGCCAGGCGGTGGGCGCCGCGCTGGTCGGCCTGGCCGCCGAGTGGACGGCCCCCCATCTGGCGATGGCGCTCGCCGGGACCGCGACGATCACCTGCTCGCTGGCCCTGCGCCGGTCCCTGCGCCCGGACGGCCCCGGCCGCTGACCGGTACGGGGGCGCCGGCCGGTACGGGGATGCTGACCGGTACGGGGGCGCCTGCCGGTACGGGCTGGATCTTCGTCTCGTATCCTACGGAGGACCGCCTGTGCGCTTCCGTGTCCTTCCGGACCCTTTCGCGCACCGCACCCGACAGAAGGCCGGCATGCCGTACACGATCACCCGCCTGTCGGTCGAGGACTTCCGCGACAGCGTGCGGGAACTCGCCGGGCTCCTCTGCGACACCGTCGCCGGCGGCGCCTCCCTGGGCTTCCTCGCCCCCCTCGACCGGGACGCGGCGGAGGCCTGGTGGCGGGCCAGGGAGCCCGCCGTGACCGACGGCGGCCTCGCCGTCTGGGTCTCCCGCGGACCCGGAGGCGTCGACGGCACGGTCAGCCTCGCCTTCGAGGCCAAGGCCAACGGCAGGCACCGGGCCGAGGTCGTCAAGCTGATGGTCCACCCCCGAGCCCGCGGCCGGGGACTGGGGCGCGGGCTGCTCGCCGCCGCCGAGCGGGCCGCCGCCGAGGCGGGAGCCACCCTCCTGCTCCTGGACACCGAGACCGGCAGCGACGCGGACCGCCTGTACGGCGCCGCCGGCTGGACCCGCTACGGCGTCGTCCCCGACTACGCCGCCGACCCGGCAGGTTCCCTGCGGGACTGCAGTTTCTACTACAAGCGGCTCGGCTGGTCCGGGTCCGGTGCCCCGGACCACCGGGCTGGGCTCTGTGCGGACCTTCGGCAAGTTTTTGCCTCCGGAGACGGGACGCCCGCGGGGGCTGGGTAGGACCGTTGGACGACGGGGTCCGCGGGAGGGGCGGGCCCGGCCGGTGACACGGGAACGGGGCGGACTCCGAGAGGCTTCGAACGGTGGGGTGATGGCCGGGGTTCTGGTCGTGGACGACGATCCGGACGTGCAGTTCGTGGTGGGTCTCGTGCTCAAGCGGTTCGGGCACGACGTCGTGATGGCCGCCAGCGGGCGGGCCGCCCTGGAGGTCGCCGCCCGGGAGATGCCCGACGCCGTGATCCTGGACTGGGTGATGCCCGGGATGGCCGGTCCCGAGGTGTGCCGCAGGTTGCGGGCGATGCCCGGCGGCGACCGGGTGGCGGTGATGATGCTGACGGTCCGGGTGGGGGAGGAGGACATGGAGGCCGCCTTCCGGGCCGGCGTCGACGACTACATGATGAAGCCGTTCAGTCACGAGGAGTTCGTGGCGCGGGTCGAGTCGATGCTCGCCCGCGTGGCGCAGCCCGGCTCCGGTCCGGATCGGCGGTCCTGACGATCCGGTCCGGATCGGCGGCCTCGATCCGGACGCGTCGTGACCGGATCGAGGCCGCCTCCGGCGCGCGAGTGGCCCGGAACGGGACGCGGCGCGGCCTTCCGGCGAGGGGGGACTCCCTCCCCGCGGCGGGTTCCGGCTTCGGGGGTCAGGGCCGCAGCTCACCCGACCCGCGGGGGACGAGCCGGGTCGCCAGTTCGATCCGCTCGGCGGGGCCGGTTTCGCCGGACAGGCGGCGGAAGAGCAGTTCGGCGGCCGTCCGGCCGAGGCCGGCGGGGTCCTGGGCCACCACGCTCACCCCGGGCGTCAGCAGGTCGGCCAGTTCGAAGTCGTCGAAGCCGACCAGGGGCGGGCGGTGGCCGGAGCGCAGCAGCGCCACGGTGATGCGGCCGTTGCCGGTGAACACGGCCGTGGGCGGGTCCGGCTCGGCGAGCATCCGGTCCAGCGCGGCCCCGGCCCGCTCCGGCGGGCCCGTCGCGATCAGCGTCCCGTCGGCGGGCAGGCCCGCGTCGGCGAGCGCCCGGCGGTAGCCGCGCAGGCGCTCGGCGGCGGTGAAGATGGCGGTGCGGTCGCCGAGGAAGGCGATCCGGCGGTGGCCGTGGCGGATCAGGTGGGTCACTCCGGCGTGCGCGCCGCCGGCGTTGTCGCAGAGCACGGTGTCCGCGTCCAGCCCTCCGGGGCGGTCGGCGAAGACGGCGGCGACGTCCGCTTCGAGCTCGGGCAGCAGGTAGTCGTGGTCGGTCCCGGCGGGCACGATGACCAGCCCGTCCACCCGCCGTGCGCAGAAGGCGAGCACGAGCTCCCGCTCGCGCCGCGGATCCTCTCCGGAGGAGCCGCTGAACACCAGCGAGCCGTGGCGGAGCGCGACGTCCTCGACCGCCCGGCTGATCTCCGAGTAGAACGGGTCGGCGACGTCCTCGATCACCATCCCGATGGTCGCGGTCCGGCCGCGGCGGAGCACCCGGGCGCTCTCGTTGCGCCGGTAGCCGAGCCGTTCGATGGCCGCGGCGACCCTCCCGGCGGTGGCGGGGCTGACCCCGGGCTCCGCGTTGACGACCCGGGAGACCGTCTTGAGCGCCACCCCGGCCGCCGCCGCGACGTCCTTCATCGTCGGCCGGCCCCGGATGCCCTCTGTCACGCTCCGATCATGGCTCAGGCCGCGCTCGCGGACAACGTCGCCGCCGCTCCCCGGATCCGCCGCCGCTCCCCGGATCCGCCGCCGCTCTCCGGCGGCGGGCGCCGCCGGAGGCGTGTGCGAAAGTAGGGCGATGTCCGAGCGCCGGGTCCGCCTGTCATGGTTCCTGCTGGTCGCCGGGTTCGTACTCGCCTCGTTCAACCTCCGGCCCGCCCTGGCCGGGATCTCGCCGGTGCTCGACGAGATCATGGAGGATCTCGGGCTGAGCCCGGCCGGGGGCGGCGCGATCACCACGGTGATGGTGGTCTGCCTGGGGGTGCTCGCCCCGCTCGCCCCCCTGCTGGCCCGCCGGTTCGGCCTGGACCGCACGCTGCTGGCCGGGCTGCTGGTGCTGGCCGCAGGCCTGCTGCTGCGCAGCGCCGGGAGCGTCCCCGCGCTGTACGCGGGCGCGGCCGTGGCCGGCGCCGCCATCGCGGTCATGAACGTGGTGATGCCGGCCATCGTCAAGCAGCACTTCCCCGCGCGGGTCGGCCCGTTCACCGGCGTCTACGTCTCCGGCCTGGTCCTCGGCGCCGCCGCGGCCTCCGGGCTGACGGTCCCGCTCGAACACGCCACCGGGTACGGCTGGCGGGGGGCCACCGCGCTGGCCGCGCTCCCCGCCGTGGCGGCGGCCGTGCTCTGGCTGCCCCAGGCGCTGCGCCGCCCGGCGGGCGGACCGGCGGCGCCGAGGCCGTTCCGTGCGCTGCTGCGCACCCCCGTGACCTGGGCCGTCACGGCGTTCATGGGGCTGCAGTCGCTGACCTTCTACGTCACGCTCGCCTGGCTGCCGACGATCTTCCAGGAGGCGGGGCTCCCCGCCGACCAGGCCGGCTACCTGCTGGGCCTGTCCAACCTCGTCCAGGTGGCGGTGACGCTCGCGGTGCCCGTGCACGCCGGGAGGGCGCGCTCGCAGGTGCCGCACGTCACGGCGGCGACCCTGCTCACCGCCGCCGGGTACGCCGGGATGCTGGCGGCCCCCGCCACCGTCCCCTGGCTCTGGATGCTCGTGCTCGGCGTCGGCCAGGGCGCCGCGATCGCGCTGGCCCTGCTGATCATCACCCTGCGCGCCCCGGACCCGGCGGCGGTGACCGCGCTGTCGGCCGTCGCCCAGTCGGCCGGGTACGTCCTGGCGGCGCTCGGCCCGTTCCTGATCGGCCTGCTCCGGGAGGTCACCGGCGGCTGGACGGTGCCGCTGCTGGCAGGGCTCGGCGCGTGCGGGCTCCAGCTCGCCGCCGGACTCCTCGCCGGACGCCCGGGCCCGCGGTGAACGACGTTCCCGACACCGGGCCGTGGCGCGGCGGTCGTGTCCCGGGCACCCGCCGGTCACCCTGGGTCCCTACGGTCCTCCCATGATCCGTAGGCTCCTCGCCGTGGCGCTGGCCGTTCTCGCGACCGGTACCGTCACCGTTGTGCTGCACCGACCCGAACCCGCCGCCGCCGAGCGCCGCGGCGGCGATCCCATCGTCATCGGCCACCGGGGCGCGAGCGCCCACCGCCCCGAGCACACCCTGCTCTCCTACGAGGCCGCGATCGCGCTGGGCGCCGACTACATCGAGCCCGACCTGGTCTCCACGAAGGACGGCGTCCTCGTGGCCCGCCACGAGAACGAGATCTCCGGCACCACGGACGTGGCCGACCACCCGGAGTTCGCGGCGCGCCGTACCACGAAGACCATCGACGGGCGGCCGGTCACCGGCTGGTTCACCGAGGACTTCACGCTCGCCGAGCTGAGGACCCTCCGGGCGGTGGAGCGCGTGCCCGACCTGCGGCCGGGCAACACCGTCTTCGACGGGCTGGCGGAGATCCCGACCTTCGAGGAGGTCCTGCTGCTGGCCGGTGAGCACGGGGTCGGCGTCTACCCCGAGACCAAGCACCCCACCTACTTCGACTCCATCGGCCTCTCCCTGGAGGAGCCGCTGCTGGAGACCCTCCGCAGGCACGGCTGGGACGGGCGGCGCTCCCCCGTCTTCATCCAGTCCTTCGAGACGGCCAACCTGCGCGAGCTGCGGAGGAAGACCCGGCTCCCGCTGATCCAGCTGATCAGCGCGAGCGGCGCGCCGTACGACTGGACCGCGGCGGGGGACCCGCGCACCTACGACGCGATGGTGACCCCCGAGGGCCTGCGCGAGGTCGCGCGGTACGCCGACGGCATCGGCGTGGACACCCGGCGGATCGTCCCCACCGGTCCCGACGGCCGCCTGCTCGCGCCCACCACGCTGATCGGCGACGCCCACCGGGCCCGGCTGAAGGTCCACACCTGGACCGTGCGGAACGAGAACTCCCAGCTCCCGGTGGACTTCCGGCTCGGCGACCCGGCCAACCCGGCCTTCCCGCGCGCCACCGGCGATGTGATGGGCTGGCTGGAGAAGCTCTACCGGCTCGGTCTGGACGGCGTCTTCGCCGACGACCCGGGCATCGCCCGCGCCGTCCGGGAGCGGGTCCTCTGACGCGTCCCGCCGGGCCCTCCGCCGAGGACCGCCGGAGGGGATCATCGCCCGCCGGGACGACGGTCTCCAGGTGCTCGCCGCCGATGCGGGGCCGCACCCCCGGAGCACCCCGGCCGGGCCGGTCGGGTGGCCGCCGTGTCAGTCGTTGCCGCCCAGGACCAGGTCGAGCAGCCAGCTCACCACGCCGACGATGACCGCTCCCCAGAGGGCGGCCCAGAAGCCGGTCACGTGGAACGACAGGTCGAGCTGATCGGCGATCCAGCTCGTGAGCAGGAGCAGACCGGCGTTCACGACGAGGGCGAACAGGCCGAGGGTCAGGACGTAGAAGGCGCAGCCGATGGTCTTGATGATCGGCTTGAGGAGCGCGTTGACGAGGCCGAAGACGAAGGCGACCGCGATCAGCGTGCCGATCTTCTTCGGTGTGGTGTCCCCCGAGACGGTGATCCCGTCCACGAGCAGTTCGGCCACCCACAGGGAGGCCGCCACGATGAGGACTTTGATGATTATCTTCATCGGTTACCTCCAATGGGGAGGCCCCGGCCTCCGGGCCGGGGTCTTCGGCGTTCGGGGATCCTCGCACGGTCGGAGGACGACCGGTAGGCCCGAAGGTCCGTAGATCTTTGCGCCGACCGGTATGCCTCGACACTAGCCACTCCGGTGCCGGCCGTGGCGTGGAGCGGGCTGGATCTCCCCTGGAGGGACCTGCGGTGGGGGACCGTTTACCGTGATCGGCCCGTGCGCTGACCGTTCGATCGACGATGAGCGCGCATGATCGCCCACATCTGGGGGCAGATGGGGCATAAGGGGGTGGGATCGTTGGAAACGGATGAGCTGGATGCGTTGTCGGCCCGGGAGCTCCACGACCGAGCAGTGGGGTACGCGGTGCACCACGGAGATTTCGGCTTTCTCTGGGAACTGCTCAAGATGATCCCGCCGGCCGAGGCGGCGAGCGGGAACAGCGACCAGACGGCCAACGACCTCACCCGGGTCTCGGCTCTGCTCAGCGACGCCATGGTGGCGGGCGAGGGAGAGCTCGGCGAGGCGCTGCGGCCGTTCTACATCGACTACCTGTCCAAGCACCCGGACGCCATGGCCGCCCCCGAACCCTGATCCGCCTCCGCCGGGCCGCCCGATCCCTCCCTGCCGCCGAACGCGGCCGCCGGCGTACGGCCCGGCGCCCCGCCTGGCCGTACCGCACGCTCGGATAAGGTGATCGGCAGGCGACCAGGGAGGACGGATCATGGCATCGGTGCACGTGGAGCGGACCGAGGGCGGATACATCGCGCGCAACGAGCGCGGCGCCGAGGTGGCCATGGGCGGCGGGGACGAGCAGGGCGTCTTCACCCCGGTCGAGTTGCTGCTGGCCGCGCTCGGCGGCTGCAACATCGTCACCGTGGAGCCCCTCACCGCCAAGCGCGGCCACCGGCTGGTCCGCCTGGCGATGACCGTCAGCAGCGAGAAGATCGAGCCGACCAGGCTCGGGCCGATCACCGTGAGCTACGACGTCGAGCTGCCCGAGGGCGACGAGAAGGCGGCCGAGGTCTTCCGCGCGGTCGCGCACCGCGTCGAGGAGAACCACTGCACGGTGAGCAACGCCCTGCGGAACCGCACCGAGGTCGTGCTCGAACTGCCTGTGTGACGGTCCCCCGCGGTCCGGGAGGCTGGCCCGGTCTATACCGGGTCACTCCGGGTGTAGGGGGAAAACCAGCCTGTGTATGACGTTCTCGTTGCCTTCGTCTCGCTAGTGTGGAAGCAGGTCAAGGAGGTCCGCCAGGACCACCGAGGCCCAACGGAGACTTTTACCGGAAAAGGACGCGGGGGGATCGCGTCCACGAGCGGAGCCGCCGTCGTCTTGGGGGAGGCGACGGCAGAGCCCGCCAGGTGAAGACGGGGCCGGACGGTTGGGGGAACCGTCCGGCCCCGCATCTGTGTCCGGAGCGTCCCGGACGCATTCGGGCGGATGCGCGTTCTGGACGGGGATGTGCGTTGTCCTCCGCCGGGCTGCTAGAGTTGGCCCATCGCAAGCGCCGCTAGCTCAGTTGGTTAGAGCAGCTGACTCTTAATCAGCGGGTCCGGGGTTCGAGTCCCTGGCGGCGCACCGAGGTGAAAGCCCGGGCCGGTCTCACCGGCCCGGGCTTTCGCGTTCCGGCCCGCGGTCTTCTCAGTCCGCGGTCTTCAACCCACGGCCTTCACCTCAGTCCGCCCAGGATGCCTCGGCCTTCAGGCCGGGGAGGAATGGGCGTCCCGTCAGGGATGGTCCGGCGGAGCCGGGACGGCCTG
>NZ_BMQE01000057.1:0-39256 GCF_014647955.1 Planomonospora antibiotica
CGGCGTCCTTGCAGGCGCGGGCGATTCGCACGGCGATCTCACCGCGGTTGGCGATCAGGACTCTGCGGATCACGGCACCCGTCTCCCCGCCGTCCAGGAGCGCGGCGACCGGTAGCCGTGCGGCTTCCAGCGGGGCGCGGGCGGGAGGACGCGGGCGTCCTCCCCGTCCCGGCCCGCGGCCGTCCGGTACAGCACGCAGATCAGTGCGGAGAGTTCCTCCGGCGTCGGGTCTCCCGCCACGACGCGCAGTATGCGGTCGTCCATCACATCGGCGGGTTTCCGTGCTTGCGCTCGGGCGCGGGGACGTGCTTGGCCTCCAGCAGCCGGAGCGAGCGGACCAGGGTCGCCCTGGTCGCGCGGGGATCGATGACGTCGTCCACCAGCCCTCGTTCCGCGGCGTAGTAGGGATGCATGAGGGTCCTCCTGTAGTCCTCGACCCGGATGGCGCGCTGCGCGGCCGGATCGGCGGCGGCGGCGATCTCCCGGCGGAAGACGACGTTGGCCGCCCCCTCCGCGCCCATCACCGCGATCTCGTTCGTGGGCCAGGCGAAGGAGAGGTCGGCGCCGATCGACCGGGAGTCCATCACGATGTAGGCGCCGCCGTACGCCTTGCGCACGATCACCTGGATGCGCGGGACGCTCGCCGCGCAGTAGGCGTACAGCAGCTTGGCGCCGTGCCGGATGATCCCCCCGTGCTCCTGGTCGGCTCCCGGCAGGAAACCCGGGACGTCGACGAGGCTCACCAGGGGGATGTTGAACGCGTCGCACATCTGGATGAAGCGGGCGCCCTTCTCCGACGCCTTGATGTCCAGCACGCCCGCCAGGTGGGCGGGCTGGTTCGCCACGACGCCGGTCACCCGGCCGTCGAAGGCGGCCAGCCCGCAGATGAGGTTGGGCGCCCAGCCGGCGTGGAACTCGAAGAACTCCCCGTCGTCCACGATCTCCGCGATCAGCCGGGACATGTCGTAGGACTGCGTGGGGTCGGCGGGCACCAGGTCCAGGAGCACGTCGTTGACCCGGTCGGGCGGGTCCGCGGAGGCGATCCGCGGAGGCAGCTCCCTGTTGTTGGCGGGCAGCAGGGAGAGCAGGTGGCGCACGTCCTCCAGGCACGAGATCTCGTCGGGATAGACGAACCCCGCCACCCCGGAGAGGGTGCCGTGCACCTGCGCGCCGCCCAGCGCGTTGTGGCTGATGTCCTCACCGGTCACCGCTCTGACGACGTCGGGACCCGTGATGAACATCTGGGCGGTGTCCTGCACCATGAACACGAAATCGGTGAGGGCCGGCGAGTAGGCCGCCCCGCCCGCGCACGGCCCGAGCATCACGCTGATCTGCGGGATCACCCCGGAGGAGCGCACGTTGCGCTGGAAGATGCCGCCGTAACCGGCCAGTGCCGTGACGCCTTCCTGGATCCGCGCACCCGCCCCGTCGTTCAAACTGATCAGCGGCACGCCCGCGGCCTCGGCGAGGTCCATCGTCTTGTGGATCTTCTCGGCGTGCGCCTCGCCCAGCGCCCCGCCGAAGATCCGGAAGTCGTGGGCGTACACCATCACGTCGCGCCCGTGGACGCGCCCCCACCCGGCCACCACCCCATCGGTGTGCGGGCGGCGCCGTTCCAGGCCGAAACCGGTCGCGCGGTGCCTGCGGAACGCCTCGACCTCCACGAACGAACCGTCGTCCAGGAGCACGTCGAGCCGTTCCCGCACCGTCAGCTTGCCCTTGGCGTGCTGCCTGGCCGTCGCCTCCCGATCAGGCCCCTCGTGGACGCTGTCGCGGAGCAGCTCCAGTTCCGTCACCCGGTCGCGCATCGACTCCCGCGGCAGACCGTCGACCCGGACGGGGACGGCTCTGATCTCTTTCTCTACACGCATGCGGATCTCCTCAACGCTGCGAATAGATCACACGGTAGGAAGGAGGAGAGACCGGTCACACCCCTAGCCGCCCCGTACCCGGACCGCCCGCCCGCGGGCTCCTCAGGCACACGAGCCGAAATACGTCGAATAGGCGGACGGGGCGAGCGTCACCTGGATCCGGTAGGAATGCGCCGCGTCCGGGATCCGGAACATCACGGTTATCTCCGGGTAGACCGCGCTCAGCCCGAGGCCCGCGAAGTAGTGGTCGCTGTCGAAGACGATCCGGAACAGCCCTCGTTCGAAGTCCATTCCGCTCCAGTCGTCGACGCAGCCCCTGCTGTCGGTCTCGGCGCCGGCCACCGCCGCCCAGACGTCGTCGACGACCTGTTCCAGTCGCGCCCGCACTCCGGCGGCCGAACGTCCATACACACCATCCAACGCCTGCACGGTAATGCTCATCTTTAGTGGAACACCAATCTGCCGGAGCCTGCGGCTACGGACCGGCTCGCGAAAAAGGCCCGGGATCCTCCCAGGCGTCACCGGAGGCGACGGGGCTCGCCGGTCAGGCCCTCCGGCCAGCGTGCCCGATCCTGCTATCAGGAGGGCTTCGCACTGCTATCCACGGGCGGCTGCCGGTTGTGCGGACGTCTTGAGCTGCTCTGATGGCACGGTAGAAGCGATCGGATACCGGGCGGATGGCGGCGTTTCCTAGGTTCGGGACAACAGCAGCGGCCCGCTCCCCTGGCCGCGCGAATCGACGACAAGAGGTCGAAGATGAAGAAGAACGTCCGCACCCGGATCATCCGCATCGCCGCCGCCGCGGCCTTCCTCACCGTGGTCACCATTCCCGCGAGCGGTGCGGCCGCCGCTTCCGCCCCGGCTCCGGCCGGCCCCGCGTACTGCTGCTCCCCCTGGCCGTGATCCGCCGTTGATCACCCCGGAATTTCATTCGAGGAAACACCGCCGGACCCGCGGATATAATCTGCGAAAAAAGACGCACTAGGCGGCGGTTTTCCCGGGGACGCGATTCCGGCTCCGCCGACGACCACGCGCCGGCGGAAAGCCGGGATGACAGAGCTCTTTTCTGATCATTACTGAGAGTCGTCAGATTCGGGCGGGAGGGCGAGGATCCGCGGGATCCGCCGCCGCCTTCCCGCCCGGACGTCGCGCCGAGGCGGCACACCTGCCCGCCCGGCGCCCTGACTCTCATCACGGAGAGTGATCGGATCCGGCGGCGGCTCCGGGTCGGCCCGGCCGGGCCGCCCGCAGGTGAAACCGAGATATTCCACGACGCAACCAATAGGCGCGGCACCCGCTCCGGCGCCCGTCCGCCTTTGACAACCCCTCTGAACTCGTCCGACAGGACATCAACCGGGTTGCGCTGGCGCACATAGCGCATAACAAGTAGCATTCTCCGCGAAAGCTGTTAAAGCGCATACGGCCTCTCCGGCGCGGTGATCCATCCGCCCTGCGGGGGAGGTCCACACGGGATGAGCGCTGCACTTCACCACCCGTCGCGCAGTGAGAACTGCGCGTACGGGCGGGGGAAGCTTTCCTCAAGGAGAAATGCGGGTGGAGTTTCACATTCTGGGCCCTCTTGAGGCCACTCTCAACGGCCAGAGGGTGGACCTGGGGGGCGCCAGGCAGCAGACCGTGCTCGCCGTACTCCTCCTGGACGCCAACCGCGCGGTCACCGTCGGGCGGCTCATGGAGGCGATCTACGGGGACGACCCGCCGACGACGTCGCGGGCCCAGATCCAGATCTGCATCTCCACGCTCCGGCGGCTGCTCGCCTCCCACGGCAGCCCGGACATGATCTCCACGCAGTCGCAGGCCTACTCCGTCCAGATCCCCGACGACCGGCTCGACTCCCGCCGCTTCGAGAACCTCGTCCTGCGGGCGCGGCACGCCCGCAAGGAGAGCGACCGCGAGGGGGCCGTCACCCACTACCGGGAGGCGCTCTCCCTGTGGCGCGGGCCCGCGCTGGACGGCATCGAGAGCAGGCTCGTCCAGTCCGCCGCGAGCCGGCTCGACGAGCACTGGATCTCCACCGCGGAGGACTGCATCGACCTCGAGCTGGACCTCGCCCGCCACCACGAGGTGGTCGGCGAGCTCACCGCGCTCACCGAGCGCCATCCGCTCCGCGAGCGGCTGCGCGCCCAGCTGATGATCGCGCTGTACCGCTCGGGCCGGCAGGCCGAGGCGCTGCAGGTCTACCGCCGGGCCAGGCAGGTGATGATCGACGAACTGGGCCTGGAGCCCAACGAGCGGCTCCAGCAGCTGGAGCACGCCATCCTCACCTCCGATTCGAGCCTCGACCTGCCGGTGCAGCCGGTGCTGCTCACCCCCGAGACCCCGTCCGCAGTCCCCCGCCTCCTGCCCACCGACATCGCCGACTTCACCGGGCGGACCAAGCAGATCGACGACATCCGGCAGCGCCTGACGGCCTCCGTCGAGGGCCGCTCCAGCTTCGCCGTGCCGATCATCGTCCTCGTCGGCAAGCCCGGGATCGGCAAGAGCACGATCGCGGTGCACGTGGCCCACTCCGTCGTCGAGGAGTACCGCGACGGCCAGCTCTTCGCCGACCTGCACGGCGGCGCCTCCCGCCCGGTCGGCCCGATGGAGGTGCTCGAACGGTTCCTGCGCGCGCTCGGGGTGGTCGGCACCGCGGTCCCCGACGGCCTGGAGGAACGCGCGGAGATGTACCGCGCCCTGCTCGCCGACCGCCGGATGCTCATCGTGCTGGACGACGTGGGCAACGAGGGCCAGGTCCTGCCGCTGCTCCCCGGCAGCCCCGCCTCCGCCGTCATCGTCACCAGCCGGAGCAGGCTCACCGGCCTGGCCGGCGCCGTCCACGTCAACGTCGACGTCTTCGACTCCGCCCAGGCGATGGACCTGCTCACCCGCATCGCCGGGGCCGACCGGGTGCAGTCGGAGACGGAGGCCGCGACGGCGCTGACCAGGCTCTGCGGGCGGCTGCCGCTGGCCCTGCGCATCGCGGGCGCGAGACTCTCCGCACGTCCTCACTGGAGCATCGGGCAGCTGGTCGAGCGGCTCGAGGACGAGACCCGCAGGCTCGACGAGCTCAAGCACGGCGAGATGGGCATCCGGGCGAGCATCTCGCTCACCTACGAGAGCGTCGGCGAGGAGGCGCGGCGGCTCTTCCGGCGGCTGGCGGTGCTGGAGTCGCAGGTGTTCTCCGCCTGGGTCGGCGCCGCGCTGCTGGAGCGGCCGCTGCCCGAGGCGCAGGACCTGCTGGACGACCTGGCGGACGCGCAGCTGGTCGAGCCCACCGGGACCGGGCAGGGCGTGCACACCCAGTACCGGTTCCACGATCTCATCCGGGTGTTCGCCAGGGAGCGCCTCGCCATCGAGGAACCGGCCGCCGAGCGCAGCGCGGCGCTCGCCCGGGTGCTCGGCGGCCTGCTCTCCCTGGTGGACGCGGCCCGCCGCCGCGAGTACGACAACCGCATGCTGATCTCCAGCACCACCGCCGTCTGGTCGCCTCCGGAGCAGCTGGTCGGCCGGCTGGTCGCCGCGCCGCTCGACTGGTTCGAGCGCGAGCGCCAGATCCTCGTCTCCGGCATCCGGCAGGCCGCGCAGGCGGGCTTCAGCGAGATCTGCTGGGGACTCGCCATCGGCGCGGCCACCTTCTTCGAGTCCCGGGTCTACCTGGACGACTGGCGGGAGACCCAGCAGATCGCGCTGTCCACCGCCCGCCAGGCCGGGGACGTGCGCGGCCAGGCCGCCATGCTGTACTCGATGGGCTCGCTCGCCAGCACCGAGCAGCGGTTCGACAACGCCCGCCGCGACTTCGAGGCGGCGATCAAGCTGTTCGAGGAGATCGGCGACGACCAGGGCGTCGGCATGACCATCGCCAACGTCGGCTACCTCGACCGGATGGGCGGCCGGCTGGAGAGCGCTGCCGCCCGCTACGAGCAGGCCCTGGAGATCCTCCGCCGGACCGGCGACCAGACCACGCCCATCTTCGTGCTCCACAACCTGGCGCAGGTCAGGCTGGAGTGCGGTGACTCCGACGGCGCCAAGCGCCTGCTCACCGAGGCGCTGCACCTGGTGCGGGACGGTGTGAGCAGGAGGACCGAGGCGCAGGTGCTGCACCGGATGGGCCACACCTGCCTGCAGGCGGACGAGCCCGTCATGGCGGTGGAGGCGTTCGGCCAGGCGCTGGAGGCCGTCCGCGAGATCGGCGACTCCACCGGGGAGACCTACATCCTGTACGGCCTCGGCATCGCACGGATGCGGCAGGGCGACCTCGCCGAGGCGGGCAGCTCGCTGCGGTACGCGCTGATGCTGGCCAACGCCTCCGGTGAGCGGCTCGCGAAGGGGCGGACCCTGGCGGGCCTGGGCGAGCTGGCCCTGTCGGAGGAGAGCCCGGCGGAGGCCGTGGGCTACCTCCGGCAGGCGCTCTCGCTGTTCGGCACGATGAGCATCCCGCTCGACGAGGCGCACGCCCTCGGCATGCTCAGTGACGCGCACGCCGCGCTGGGGGACTCCGCGGAGGCCCGCACCACCCTGGCCGAGGCGTTCTCGGTGATCGACCGGATCGACCCCCCCGCCGCCCAGCGCCTGCGCGTCCAGCTCACCGACCGCGTCCGGGAGCGGCGGCCGCACCCCGAACCGTCCCCCTACCCGGACACCGGCGCCCCCTGACCGGATCCGGCGCCCCCGTGATGTCGGCCGGGAGCGTTCTTCCCCGGCCGCACGGCACCTACGCTCGCTGGTGTGACCGCTATCGAGAGAACGGGTGGCCGGCTGCTCGCGATCAGCGACCTCCACATCGCCCACGAGGAGAACCGGAAGGTCCTCGACGGGCTGCGACCGGATTCGGACGACGACTGGCTGCTGGTCGCCGGTGACGTCGGCGAGTTCGCCGCCGACGTCGAGTGGGCGCTCCGCCTCCTCAAGGAGCGGTTCTCCACCGTGGTCTGGACACCGGGGAACCACGAGCTGTGGACGCTTCGCGACGATCCGGTCCAGTTGCGCGGCGAGTCCCGCTACCGCCACCTGGTCGAGACGTGCCGGCGGATCGGCGTGATCACCCCCGAGGACCCGTATCCCGTCTGGACCGGGCCCGGCGGCCCGGTGACCGTCGCCCCCCTGTTCCTGCTGTACGACTACAGCTTCCGCCCGGCGGGGCTGTCGCAGCGGGAGGCGATGGAGTGGGCGCACGAGACGGGGGTGGTGTGCACCGATGAGTTCTTCCTCCATCCGGACCCCCACCCCAGCAGGGAGGCCTGGTGCCGGGCGCGGGTCGCGGAGACCGAGCGCCGCCTCGCCGCCCGCACGCCCGGCATCCCGACGGTCCTGGTCAACCACTTCCCGCTGAACGCCGAGCCCACCCGGGTGCTGCACCATCCGCAGTTCGCCCAGTGGTGCGGCACCGAGCTCACCCGGGACTGGCACCTGCGGCACGACGCCCGCGCCGTCGTCTACGGCCATCTGCACATCCCGCGGACCACCTGGCACGACGGGGTCCGGTTCGAGGAGGTCTCCCTCGGCTACCCGCGGGAGTGGCGCCGGTGGGACCGGCCCGGCTCGCCCCTGAGAACGGTGCTCCCCGTCCGGGGCGCGTGACCGGGACCGGCCGACCCCTGACCTCCCCTTTCCGCGCTCCGGATCTCCCCGGCGCACCTGGCCCCCGCACCGCGGAACAGGGGTCCGCGGCACCCGAATAGGGGGTCGTCCGCCTGGAGGCAGAGGCCTCCCTTATGACTCAATGGAGAGCACCGAGAATGCGATTCCACCTGCCTTTCCGACGCCGCCGGCCGACCGGGCCGACTCGCGGTGAACGGCACAGAGAGGATGCCGCACGAGCATGACAGACACGAACGTCGACACCAGTCCCTGGATCAGGCGGTTCCATCCCGCACCGGACGCCGGCGCCCTCCTGGTCTGCCTCCCCCACGCGGGCGGATCCGCTCCGTTCTTCTTCCCCGTCTCCAGGGCGCTGTCGCCCTCGGTGGACGTGCTGGCGGTGCAGTACCCCGGCAGGCAGGACCGCCGCGGCGAGCGGTGCGTGGACGACCTGGGCGAGCTGGCCGACCTGGTGACGCGGGAACTGCGGCCCGCGCTCGACCGCCCTGTCGCGCTCTTCGGCCACAGCATGGGCGCCACCCTGGCGTTCGAGGTCGCCAGGAGGCTCGAAGCCGAGGGCACCGTGCCGCTGGCCCTGTTCGCCTCCGGCCGGCGCGCGCCGTCCCGCCACCGCGAGGAGCGGGTGCACCTGACCGACGACGCCGGCCTCGTCGCCGACCTGAAGCGGCTGAGCGGCACCGACGCCCAGGTGCTCGGCGACGACGAGATGCTGCAGGCGATCCTGCCGGCGGTGCGCAGCGACTACAAGGCGGCGGAGACCTACCGCTACCGGCCGGGCCCCCGGCTGAGCTGCCCGGTCGTCGCCCTCACCGGAGACGCCGACCCCCACGTGACCATGGCCGAGGCCGAGGCCTGGGGGGAGCACACGGACGCCGCGTTCACCCTGCGCGTGTTCCCGGGCGGCCACTTCTATCTCAGCTCCCACGCCGCAGCGGTGATGAGGGAGATCACGGACCACATCTCGGGCCGTGCCGCGCGTCTGGACGCGCGCCCGCGGCAGGACGTACGGAGGGAACACCAGTGATGACCTCGGAGGTCGACTACATCGTCCGTCTCGACGGCGTGCAGAAGGTCTACGGCAGGGGCAGCGGCACCGTGACGGCGCTCGCCGGGGTCACCGCGGCCTTCGGCCGGGGCACCCTCACCGCCGTCATGGGCCCGTCCGGATCCGGCAAGAGCACCTTCCTTCACTGTGCGGCCGGACTTGACCGGCCCACGTCAGGATCGGTCAGGTTCTCCGGGGAGGAGATCACCCAGCTCGACGAGGTCGCGCTGACCAAGCTGCGCAGGGAGCGGATCGGTTTCATCTTCCAGTCGTTCAACCTGCTGCCCTCGCTGGACGTGGTGCAGAACATCACCCTGCCGCTGAAGCTGGCGGGACGGACACCCGACTTCGCGCTCGTCTCCGACGTGATCGCGCGGGTCGGGCTCGCCGACCGCAGGCACCACCGGCCGGCCGAGCTCTCCGGCGGCCAGCAGCAGCGGGTGGCGATCGCGCGGGCGCTGGTCACCCAGCCCGCGGTGATCTTCGCCGACGAGCCGACGGGCGCGCTGGACACCCGTACCGCGCTGGAGGTGCTCGATCTGCTGCGCGACTCCGTCACCCGGGCCGGCCAGACGGTCATCATGGTCACCCACGACCCGGTGGCGGCGTCCTACGCCGACCGCGTCGTGTTCCTCGCCGACGGCCGGCTCGCCGACGAGCTGAACCGCCCGACCGCCGAGGCGGTGGCGGACCGGATGACCCGTCTCGGCGCCTGGGACGCGCGTCCGGTGGGGGGGCGGCGCTGATGCTCGGCATCGCCTTGAGCAGCCTGCGGTACCGCGGGAGCGCCTTCATGGCCGCCTTCGTGGCCATGCTCCTGGGCGCCGCGGTCGTCTCCGCCTGCGGCGGCCTGATGGAGACGGGCATCCGGCTCGCCATACCGCCCGACCGCCTGGCCGCCGCCTCGGTCGTGGTGACCGGCGACCAGTCGTACGAGATCCCCCGGGCCGCACCCGCCGCGAAGAGCGCGGGCGGCGAGGAGGACGAGGAGGAGGATTCCGAGTGGGTCACGCTCCCCGAGCGCGTCCGGCTCGACGCCGGCGTGGCCGACAAGGTCGCGGCCGTGCCCGGCGTCGCCAGGGCGATCGGTGACGTGTCCTTCCCGGCGGCGGTGGCGGACGGCCTCCGGGCGACCGGGCACGGGTGGGGGTCGACGGAGCTGACGCCCTACACGATCAGCAGCGGCACGCCGCCGACCCGGCCGGGCGACGTCGTGCTCGACGCGGGGCTGGCCGCCGAGGCCTCGGTCGGAACCGGCGACCAGGTGCGGATCGCGGCCGGCGGGACCGCGGGCACCTACCGGGTGAGCGGCCTCGCCGTACCCCCCGACGACCGGGAGGTCGCGGAGGCGCCCGTGTTCTTCCTCTCCGCCGACGTGCAGAGCCTTACCGGCCGCGGCGGGAAGGTGGACGCCATCGGGGTCCTGGCCGCGGCGGGCGTCGACGCGGAGGAGCTCGGCGAGCGCATCCGGACGGCGCTCGCCGGCCAGGGCGCGGTGGTGCTCACCGGCGACGAGCGCGGCAGGGCCGAGTTCCTGGAGTCGGCGGTCAGCAGCGAGAGCCTGATCACCCTGGCGGGGGTGTTCGGCGGACTGCTGATCATCGTCGTGGTCTTCGTGGTGGCCAGCACCCTGGGGCTCTCCGTCCACCAGAGGCAGCGCGAGATGGCACTGCTGCGCGCGATCGGCACGACCCCCGGCCAGGTCCGCCGGCTGGTGCTGGGCGAGGCGATGGTGATGGCCGTGCTCGCCGCGGCGCTGGGCAGCCTGCTCGGCCCCTACCTCGGCGGCTGGCTGTTCGACCGGCTGGCCGGCGCCGGCATGGTGCCGGAGAAGGTGGTGTTCCACCAGGGCTGGATCCCCGCCCTGATCGCGGTGAGCGTGTCCCTGGTCACCTCGTTCGCGGCGGCTCTGGTGGCCGCCCGGCGCGCCGCGCTGGCCAGGCCGACGGAGGCGCTCGCCGACGCCGCCCTGGAACCCGTCAAGATCGGCTGGTTCCGCCCCGTCCTGGCCGTGATCTGCTTCGCCGGCGGCGTGGCGCTGGCCATGGTGACCATGCTGGTCATGGAGGGCCCGCAGGCGGCCGCCACGGCGGGACCCGCGGTGCTGCTGTGGGCCATCGCGCTGGCACTCCTGTCCCCCGTCATCACCAAGGGGATGGTCGCCGTGCTGGGCGGGCTGTTCCGCCGGATCTCCGCGCCGTCCGGCGAGCTCGCGGTGACCAACGCGCGGACCCGGATCGTCCGGGTGGCCGCCGCGGTGACCCCGATCATGCTCGCGACCGGGGTGGCCACCGCCAACCTCTACGTCCAGACCACCCAGGTCGCCGCGGGCGAGCGCGCCTTCGTCGAGAGCCTGCGGGCCGACGCCGTGGTGACCTCGCCGAGCGGAGGGCTCGCCCCCGGGCTGCTGGACCGGGTCCGTGCCGTCCCCGGGATCACCGCCGCGTCGGAGTTCGTCACCAGCACCGGCTTCGTCGAGAGCCCGTACGACGCCGGTACGCCCGAGGACGGCTGGCAGCTGCGCGGGGTCACCGCCGAGGGCGCGACCCAGACCATGGCCATGACCGTCGCCTCCGGCGCGATCGCCGATCTCCGGGGCGACACCGTGGCGCTGACGGCCGAGCACGCGCGGCGCCTGTCCCGCAAGGTGGGGGACACGATCACGATGCGGCTGGGCGACCGCTCGCGGGCCGACCTCAGGATCGTCGCGCTGCTGTCCGCGGGACCGGGCGCCGAGACGGTCGTGCTGCCCGCCCGCCTGCTCGCCGCCCACACCACGGCCGGCCTGCCCACCCGGATCCTGGTGCGCACCACGCCCGACGCCGACCTGGACCGGCTGTCCGAGGCCCTCGGCGGGCTCGGCGCGCAGGTCTCCGGCCGGGACGCCCTGATCGCCGCCCACGGCGAGCAGGAGCAGACCCAGGCGTGGGTGAACTACCTGCTGGTAGGGATGATCATCGTCTACACCGCGATCTCGGTGGTCAACACGCAGGTGATGACCACGACCCAGCGCCGCAGGGAGTTCGGCCTGCAGCGGCTCACCGGGGCCACCCCGCGCCAGGTGATGGAGATGATGGGCGTGGAGGCCGCACTGGTGGCGGCCATCGGCATCGTGCTCGGCACCTTCGCCTCCCTGGTCAGCCTGGTCCCCTTCAGCATCGCGGTCAGCGGCACCCCGGTGCCCTCCGGCCCGGTCTGGATCTACCTGGCCGTGGTCGTCATCGCCACCGCGCTCACCCTGGGCGCCACCTGGCTGCCCACCTGGCTGGCCATGCGCGTCCGGCCCGCCGAGGCCGCCGTCGCCGCGTACTGACGCCGGCCCGTCCCTCGGCTTCACCTCGGGAACGGGCCGGGGCCCGCACCGCGCCGCCGTGCTCCCGCACGGCGGCGCTTCCGCGTGTCACACGAAGCCGGATGCGCCGACGTCACTGCCCGGGCAGCGCCGCGCGGACCTGCCAGCCGCTGTCACCGGGCTCAAGCGCGACGGTGAGCTGCTCCAAGCCGGGCCGCCCGGCCTCCTCCCACGCCTGCAGGTAGTCGCGGAGCTTGGCCAGCGCCGGGGAACCCGAGTCATTGGCACGCAGCTGCCCGCTGTCGGTGAGCACCGCGGCGTTGCGGCCGGAGGAGAACCCGACGCCGGCGTCCCAGTCGGGTTCCCCGCTGCCCCACGTGGTGAGGCTGGACGCGCCGAGCGCATGGTCGCGGGCGGCGAGGTAGGCGCGGGCGTCACGCCAGGCGGCGGCCACAGCCGGGCCGTCACCGCCGAGGAGATACTCCTCGACGTGGCCGGGGTGGCCGAGCAGGGCCAGGGCGGCGGCCGGGTCGTCGTCGCGGTCGCGCCACGCCACGGAGATGTGGGACTGGCCGTTGTGGGCGTCGACGTAGAACAGCGGCGCGCCGAGGGTGTCGTTGACGACGCTGGCCATGTCGACGTAGACGGCGGCGCCAAGCTGCAGGTCGGCGAGCGTGCCCTGCCTGGTGACGGTGGCGCACAGGTGACCGACCGCGCGGGCCACCGGCGCGATGTAGACCGGCGTGGAGACGATCCCGCCGGGGACGACCTGCTTGACCCACGCGGCCGGAATGGACGTCGGGCTGCACCAGCCGACGATGAGATCGAACGGGCCCAGGTCGGGGGCACCGTCGTGGCCGTCGCCGCACACCACCTGCACCGGGCAGCCGCGCTCATCGTGCAGGGCGCGGGCCCGCTCGACGAGCTGGCCGTCGATGTCGATGGACACGACCGTCCCGGCCGGTCCGGTGAGCTCGGCCAGCAGGGCGCCGGTGTAGCCGGTGCCGGTGCCGATCTCCAGGATGCGGGCGCCGGCCAGGTCGCGGCCAGCGGCGGCGCGCAGGATGTCACGCTCAATCGCGCTCTGGGCGGTGGACTGCGGCGGCCGCCCGTGGACGGGGTGGTCGGTGTAGTGCTCGCGGGGGACGGCGGCCACGGCGGCGGCGAGAACATCAGGGGTCATGACAGCTCCGATGCACGGGTCAGGTTGAGTTCTCCGACGGTCACCGTAATGTGCAGCGGCCGGTCGGGGTCGGTGGGTTCTCCAAGCGGACCCAGACGGGTCCGGGTCCAGGCGTGGGCGGCGGCGGGCGCGAACCGGCAGCCGATGCACCACGCGGCGTAGTAGCCGCAGGAGGCGGCGGTCAGGTAGACGGCGAGGCTGTTTTCCAGGCAGGCGGCCCGGCCCGGCCAGCGGCGGCCGGCCCAGTCGCGGGCGGCGGCCAGGCGCCGCACCGCCGCCGCGTCCGGGTGGCGTCGCATCACCAGCCGGGCCGCGTGCGCGACGGCCAGGACGGCGCGCAGCGGCAGCAGCCGCAGCAGCGCCACGGCGGCCAGCAGCGCGGCCACGGCCAGGAGCCGCGCCGTCTTCGGCACCGGGACCGGGGCGGGGCAGCTCATGCGGATCGTCGACACAGCCACCTCCGGCGGGGGCGGGACGGCACGAGCAGCCCGGCCGCGGCCAGCTCCCGCCGTACGTGGTCGACGTCGGCGCACGCCCGCTCCGGGGGGATGCCCCACCGGTCGGCGAGCACGGCCGCGGCGTCGGCGGTGGGGCGAGCACGGCCGCGGCGTCGGCGGTGGGGCGACCGGCGGCCAGGTACGGCCAGCAGGCGGCGGCCGAGGCGGTGAGCACATGCCAGCGACCCCGCCCGCGCGTGTCCAGCAGCATGCCGCCGACGTCGGTGACGGTCGCGTACACCTGCCGGGCCGCGACCAGCCTCAGCACGGGCATGCCGCCTCCTCCCCCGTGCACATCGCCGGTCGCGTCTCCTGCCGGGACAACCACAGCTCGGCTGAGACCAGGAGTTCGAGCGCGGCCAGCGGGCCCGGCGCACCGGCCGCCAGCCGGGCGAGACCGTTCTCGACGCGCGCCCGATCCACGATCCCGGCGGCGGCGAGCCGGGAGGAGTCCAGCAACGCGGTGATCGCCTCCCGGTGGGCGGCCACGCCGGTGTAGGCGGCGCCGCCGAGACTGCCCTTCGTCGGGCGGCGCAGGACCCGCTCGGGGACCAGTCCTACGGCGGCCCGGGCCAGCAGCGGTTTCTGCCAGGCCGCCGACACCCGCTCATGCACCGGGATCGACAGGGCGGCCCGCACCACCTGGTTGTCGAGCAGCGGCGCGTGCAGCCGAACACCGATCGCGGCGGCGGCGTCGGCGTACTGGGCGTGGTAAGCGCCGTATTCGCGGGTCTCGCACCACGCCCGGTGGGCGGCTTGGGCATGCCCGGGCAGCAGCGGCGCCGAGTGCGCGGCCTGCCGGGTCCGGTGCGCGAGCTCGGCCGCCGCGTCCGGAGTGAACCATGCGGTGATGCCGGCGGCCGGGATCCACGGCGTCCGCGGTGACCGGTCGGGCCGGGCGAGGGCGCGGGCCAGGTGGCACAGCGCCTCCGGATGGGTGACGGCTGATGCGGTCAGTGCCGCCCGCACGGCGCGGGTCACCGGCAGGTGCCGCAGCCGGGCCCGCGCGGCCGCGTGCCGTACCACCTGCCGCCACCGCCGGGTCCGCGCCAGGTCGGCCAGCGCGTAGGCGGGCGGACTGAACAGGGTGTCGCCGCCTCCGCCGGTCAGATGCGCCGCCGTCCCGTGCTCGGCGATCTCGCGCAGGTAGGCGGCGTGGACGGCCCAGCGGGCGGCATCGCCGTACGGCAGGTCCGTGACCGGGGCCTGGTCCAGGCCCTGGAACCAGGCGTCCGCGGTGGCCACGACGTGATGGTCCAGGCCGGGCAGTTCCGCGGCCGCGTGCTCGGCGTATTCCAGGTCGTCGTTCGGGGCTTCGGCCAGCAGGTGCGTGAACACCGGCATGCGGGCGCCGGCGTGGGCGGCGGCCGCGGCGATCGTGGTCGAGTCCAGACCGCCGGACACGTCGGCGCTCAGGTGGGGGTGCACTCGCACGCGGGCACCGGCGGCCTCGACCAGGGCGTGCCGGAGCCCGCCGGCCGCTTCGTCCATCCCGGCCGTCCTGGGCGGCTCGTAGGGGTGGACGGCGGGGCCGGGCAGCTGCAGCAGAGACCCGGGCAGTACCAGCGCCACCCCGCGGTAGACGGTGGACTCGCCGAGAACTTCCGGCACGGTGGCCGCGGCCAGCCATGCGGCCAGCTGCTCGACCTCGACGCCTGCGCCGGTCAGGTCGGCCAGCGGCGCCGCCCGGGTCGCCCACACGATCGTCCGCCCGGTCTGAGCGTGGTAGACGGGCCGGGCCCCGACCAGATCGCCGAGCACCACGGTCACGGTGCCGTCGGTGGCGGCCACCCAGTACGAGCCGGGCCAGCACGTCAGCTCGCTCCAGCGCCGCCCGGCCACCGCCCGCAGCCCGCGGCGCAGCTGCTCGTCGCTGGCGTAGCAGTCCCCGGCGACCGCGAGCCGCACCGGCCCGGCGTGCACGCTTCGGCAGTCCCGCTCGCCGGTGTGCCACACCGGGTGCGGGGTGGCCCACAGCCGCCGGGCGCAGAGCGTCGGGGCAGGAAACGGCGTCGTCGATCCTGCAAGCATGATTCGCCTCGCTCTCGTCTGAACAGCAGGAGGGCCGGACCGGACACCGGCCGGCCCGGCCCTCCCCGGGGGTGGGCTACTCGAAGTAGCGGTTGTTGTCCTGGCTGTCCTCGGCGTACTTGCCGAGCGTCACCTCAGGCACAGCGCCGAGCACGACGGTCGCCGGCGGCACGTAGGCCGGAAGGCTGGAATCGGACATGGGTTCCTCCTCTCCAAGGACGGGGGTGGTGACGGGGCGGGGGCTTACTTGCTGCCGCTGCCGCCGCAGGCCGTGCACGTCCGCAGGCCGCCGTTGCTGGTCTGGACGGTGCCCGACCCGCCGCAGACGTTGCAGGTCTTCGCCTGCAAGGGCTGCGGCACGACGGTGGGCGGCGCTGGGCAGGCCTGGCTGGGGATCGCGATCGGGAACGTGTCGGCGCCCGGCCCGGCCGTGAGCCGCGTCGCGGCCGGCGAGACGGGAAGCAGGGGGGTGCGCCTGCCGGTGATGGCCATCGCAGAACTCCTACGGGTGGAAGGTCCGGCACCGGTCGGTGCCGCGTCTTCACCGTGCGCCCATCCGGGGCGAAACAGCAGATGAGAGGGCATGCGCAGACCTGAGCCACTCGTGTGAGGCTTGCGCGTTCTTGCGTATTCCCGTGACGGGCCGTCAACTCCGGCTTACCGTGGGCTGAGCACTCCCTCCCAGCCCTCGGACGGCAAGGGGCACGACGTGCACAAACCGATCACCAACCACCAGCTGCACGCGCTGATGGCCGAAGCCGGATACGACCGCTCCCACGCCGCCTTGGCCCGCCAGGTCAGCCGCGCCGGCGCCACCAGGTACGGTCTCGTTCTGCGCTACGACGGCGCCTCGGTGTACTGGTGGCTGCGCGGCCGCTGCCCCGAGCAGCCGGTCCCCGAGCTGATCGCCGCGGTGCTGGGCCACCGGCTCGGCTGCCCCGTGCCGATCGCAGAGCTCGGCTTCGCCCGCCTGGCCCAGGCGCCCGACGCTGAGACGCTGGTGTTCCCCGGCTCGCTGGACGCCGCGGTCACCGCCTCGGCCGCGCTGTGGGCGAAACTCAGCCGGCCGTCCACCGATGCGGCGCAGCCGTTCGTGCCCGCTGCGGCGGTCGACGCCGGATGGCGCTGGCACTTCGACCCGCCCGACCACGACCTGGCGCGCTCCGGCAGCCGCCGGGTCGACACCGACGACGTCGAGCGGTTGCGCACCTGCCAGGACCAGTTCCTCGACCTGGACCGGCGCCACGGCGGCGGCCACGCCCGCACGTTCCTGGCCGAGTTCCTTGCCCGGGACGTCGCGCCCATGCTGCGCGGCTCCTACACCGACTCCGTCGGCCGGGAGTTGTTCGCCGTCGCGGCCGAGCTCACCGGCACCCTGGCGTTCATGGCCTACGACGCCGCCGACCACGCCGCCGCGCAGCGCGCGTTCACGCAGGCGCTGCGCCTGGCCAAGGCCGCCGGGCGCCTGGCCAAGGCCGCCGGGGACCGCACGTACGGCGCGCACGTGCTGGCCAACCTCGCCACGCAAGCGATCTTCCTGAATCTGCCCGCCGAAGCCGTACGGCTGTCCCGGGCCGCCGTCGAAGGCGCGGGCCGCCGTCGAAGGCGCGGGCCGCCGTCGAAGGCGCGGGCCGCCGTCGAAGGCGCGGGCCGCCGCCCGGCTCCGGCGGTCGCCGCGCGGCTGCACACCACCGACGCGACCGCGTGCGCGCTGGCCGGTGACCTGCCCGCCTTCCGGGCCGCGCTGCGCCGGGCCGACCGTGCTCTCGACCGCGACGACGGCACCGGCCCGTCGTGGGCGCGCTACTTCACTCCCGCCCACCTGGCTGGGACCGCGATGCGCTGCCTGCTCGACCTCGACCGGCCCGCCGAGGCCCTCACCCACGCTGGCCAGGCACTGCAGCTCGCTCCGGGCAACGCCCGCACCCGCGCCTTGCACACCGCGCTGACCGCGACCGCGCACGCCCGAGCCGGCCACATCGACCAGGCCGCCGCGCTCGGCATGCGGGCTGCAGGCCTGGCCCGGCACCTGCGCTCCCGGCGGGTCCAGGCCCGTCTGGCCACGCTGGCCAGGGCGCTGGCCAAGCACCAGGCCGTGCCGGAGGCCCGCGACTTCCTTGAAGTGACGAAAGCCGATCAGTGAACTCACTGGGTGCAGACCGGACACCGAAGGTAGCGTGATCAGATGAGCAAGCCGCACCTTGAGCCCTCCGAGTGGTATGCGAGCGTGCCGACGGTCTACACGTCGGCGTGCATGCTGCTGACCGACGAGCACGACCGCGTGCTGCTGGTCAAACCCAACTACCGGCCGTACTGGGCGATCCCCGGCGGCGTCGTCGAGGCGGACGAGGCCCCGCACGAGTGCGTCGCCCGGGAGATCACCGAAGAGCTCGGGCTGACCGTGCCGGTGGGAGAGCTACTGGTGGTCGACTGGGCTCCGCCGTTCGAACAGCGGCCCCGGACCATAGTCAACTTCCTGTTCGACGGCGGCACGCTCACCAACCCGAACAGGATCCGGTTGCAGGTCGAGGAGCTCGACGCCGCCGAGTTCTTCACCTGGGAGGACGCGGCGGCGCGGATGCCGGCCAACACCGCGGCGCGCATCCCCGCCGCCCGGCGCGCCCGCAAGAACGCCCGCACGGTCTACCTGCCGGCCGACAGCGCCGTGTAACGGCCGCAGGTCTCCGCCGGTGCCCGCCGTGGCCGGAGGGCCGAGTCACCGGTGCGAGCCTGCCGTTCGAGCAGCGGCCGCGACTCCAGCTGCCGGTCGTAGTCCTGGGTCAGACGGTGGCTGGCACCCGGCCGCGCGGCCGGAGTGCTGCTGCCTCGTCATCGTCGGCGGCCGCGGCGCGGTGTGAGGTAAGCGCGGTCTGCTCAGCGGGTGTCAGCACGCTCAGCCGGACCCGTTCCCCGTAGGGGACGAAGTCCAGGGCGAGACGGCGCGCGACGTAGTCGGTGATGGACGACGCGGTCGGGACCTCCGGGTCGTTGGTCATGCCGCGCGGGTCGTAAGCGGCGTCCAGCAGCGCCTGGACGATCTCCACGACCGGGGCGCCGTGCCGCAGCCCGAGGTTGATCGTGTGGTGAAGGGCATCGGCGAGCCCTGCGAGCGTCGAGCCGTGCTTGCCGAGCCGCACCATCACCTCGGTGAGGGTACCGTCCGCGGCCATCGACGTGATCAGGTATCCCTGGGCTCCGCCGACTTCGAACCTGCGGGTCATGCCGTGCCGCCCGTTGGGGCGGGGTGCGGGCACGGGTGACATGGTGGCCTCCTGGGTGGCGGTTAGGGAGTCTGCTCGCCGCATCATGCCGCACACCAGTCTCACTTGTTCGGCGTTCAAAGCTTCTCCCCGCCGTGGTTCGGTCCTCGTCGCCGGAACCGGTCGACGGCTCGGCGAGCAGCGCTACCCGGCCTTGGGGGAAGCGCTCGTGAAGAGGACTCCGAGTGGGCTCCAAGACTGCTCCGCGCGGGCGGAGGAGGCGGTCCCGGGGGTCTCCGGCCCGGGGTCGCGGGCTGGGAGGACACGGCGGAGGCCGGGACCCCGTGAGGGCTCTCACGGGGTCCCGGCCTCCCGGCGGGTGGTGCGGCGGCTCAGTCGGCGACCGGGGCGGGCTCCGCCTCCACCCCTGCGGGCTCGGGTTCCGCCACTGCGGCCTCCTCCTTCTCTCCGGCGTAGGAGATGTGGCGCAGCCGGAGGAGCGTGAAGACCGCGGCGGCGAGGGCGACGCCGACGCCCACCGCGGCGCCGAGGTTGAGGGAACCGGTGAACGCCTCCCGGGCCACGGCGAGGAGCGTCGAGCCGTCCTCCGCGGGCAGCCGGGAGGCCGCCGCGGTCGCCGCGCCGACGGTCTCGTACGCGCCGGGCGGCACCTCCGCCACCGGCCCGGCGGAGAGTCCCGCGGCGAACTCCCGGCTGTAGACGGCGGCGCCGACGCTGCCGAAGAGGGCGATGCCGAAAGCGCCGCCGAGCTCCTGGAAGGTCCGCTGCAGCGCGGCCACCGAGCCCGCCTGCTCCTCCGGGGAGACCGAGACCACCATGTCGGTCAGCAGGGGGATGACGGTCGAGACGCCGACGCCGATGGCGGCGATCCCGCCGATGGTGAGCAGCAGGTCGCGCTCCAGCGTCAGCTGGGACATCGCGGTGAACCCGGCGGCGACGACGAGGAACGCGCCCGCGATCACGTAGGCCGGCCGCACCCTGCCGACCAGGTTCGCGGCGACCGGCGCGCAGACGCCGGTGAGGACGGGGATGACGAGGAACCACAGCCCGGCTTCCAGCGGCCCCATGGACAGCACCTCCAGGAGGTACTGCGTGCTGAACAGCCCGAAGCCGATCACGCAGAAGAAGGCGGTGAAGGTGAGCGCCAGGGCCGGGCCGAACCCCCGGTGGGCGAAGAGCGCGGTGTCGATCATGGGATGCGGCAGCCGCGCCTGCCTGACCACGAAGACCGCGGCCAGGGCCAGGCCCGCCGCCACGCCCGCCGCGGACAGGGCGCCGAAGCCGTTCGCGGTGATCTCCTTGAAGCCCCACACCAGGGCGAACACCGCGAAGAGGGAGAGCAGCGAGCTGAGCACGTCGAACCTCTCGGTCCGGACCCGGGGCAGCCGGAGCTCCGGCACCAGCAGGGGGATCAGGATGAGCAGGACGGCGATCACCGGGACGTTGATCAGGAAGATCGAGCCCCACCAGAAGCTGTTGAGCAGCGCCCCGCTGACGATCGGGGCGACGCTGACGCCCGCCGCCACGCCGACCGACCAGATGGCGATGGCGGAACGGCGCTGCCTCTCGTCGTGGAAGACGTTGCGCACCAGCGCCAGCGCCGACGGCATGAGGGTCGAGGCCGCGAGGCCCTGCACCGCGCGGGCCGCGATGAGCATCTCGGTGCTCGTGGAGAACGCGACCGCGGCGGAGGCCGCGCCGAAGACGGCCGAGCCGATCAGCAGCATGCGCCTGCGGCCGATGATGTCGCCGATGTTCCCCATCGTGATCAGGAACGCGGCGAGCACGAACCCGTAGATGTCGATCATCCACAGTTGCTGCGTGCTGCTGGGGTTGAGGTCTGCCGCCATGGACGGGACCGCGAAGTACAGCACGGTGATGTCCATCGAGACCACGAACGGCGGGAGTGTGAGCGCGGCCAGGGCGATCCATTCCTTGCGCCCCGCCTGCGGACTGGTTCCTGTCATGCCCTCACCATACGTTTGTAATAGACGCTTGTATATGACTGACGTATATATAGTTCCTTGTCTAAGACGTTTGTCTTAGACAAGGTAGGATCACCGCCATGGGACACCGCGACGACCTGCTCGCCGGCGCCAAGCGCTGCCTGGTCGAAAAGGGATACGCCCGCACGACGGCACGGGACATCGTGGCCGCGTCCGGCACGAACCTGGCCTCCATCGGCTACCACTACGGATCGAAGGAGGCCCTGCTCAACAAGGCGCTCATCGAGGCCGTGGTGGAGTCGGGCGACGAGCTCGGGCGGGCCGTCGCCGCCGAGGCGGACGCCGACCCCGGCGCCGACCCGGTCAGCCGCTTCCAGGCCGTCTGGACGCGGATCATCGAGGAGTTCTCCGACCGCCACGAGCTGTGGGCGGCCAGCCTGGAGATCTTCGGCCAGGTCGACCGCGTCCCCGAGGTCCGCCGGGCCTACGCCGACGCCATCCAGGAGGGCCGCGAGGGCATGGCGGCGATGTTCCGCCGCATGTCCCCGGAGACCGGCGCGGAGCCGTCGCAGGCGGTCGGCTCGTTCCTCCAGGCGCTGGCGACGGGTGTCATGGTGCAGTGGCTGGTCGACCCGGAGCGGGCCCCCACCGGACCCGAACTGGCCGAGGCCTTCCGGACCCTGCTGGCCTGGCAGCAGGGGGGCGCCGCGGCCGAGGCGGCGGGCTCCCCGCCGGAGTGAGACCGGGCCCGCGACGGGCGGGGCCGGGTCCGCCCGGCCGTCGCGGGTCACCCGCCCACCGCCGGTGTCCGGCCCGCCGCCTCGGCCGCCAGCCTCCCCCGGTCCACCTTCCGGTTGGAGTTCAGCGGGAACTCCCCGACGTGGCGGTAGTCCCTCGGCAGCATGCCCTTCGGCAGGCTCCGCCGGAGCCTGCGGGCGAGCTCGACGGGCGGGGCGGGCACCCCGGTGTAGAAGACGACGAGCTCGGTGCCGTTGGGGCCGGACCGGGTCACCGCGACGGCGTCCTCGACGCCGTCGCACATCCGGATCTCGTGTTCGACCTCGGCGAGTTCGACCCGCCAGCCCTGGATCTGCACCTGGGAGTCCAGGCGTCCCAGATAGAGCAGTTCCCCGTCCGCCAGGCGCCGGACCCGGTCTCCCGTGCGGTACCACGCGCGCCCGTCGTGCTTGAGGAACCGGCCGTCGTCGTCCTCGGGGTCGAGGTACCCCGCCGCCATCTGCGGGCCGGTGACGCACAGCTCGCCCTCGTCCTCGGCGAACCCGCCGTCCTCGGCGAGCAGGAGGTGGTCGTGCCCCTCGTGCACCGCGCCGATCGGCACCAGGCCGTTGACGCCCAGGGCCGCGGAGGTCTCCGGCGACCAGCGGTGCCCGGTGACGGTGACGGTGAGCTCCGTCGGCCCGTAGAGGTTCTCCACCGCCGAGCCGGGAGCCGCCGCCTGCCAGTCCGCGGCGTCGGTGCACCGCAGCGCCTCACCCGCGAAGAGGCTCCACCGGAGCGTCGGGAAGGCGCCCGGGGCCAGGCCGCCGGTCTTTCGGGCGATGGAGATGCCGGCCGGGGTGGAGAACCACACGGTCATCCCCCGCTCGGCGAAGAACGCCGGCATGTCCCGGTAGGCCTGCGCGGGGACGGGGTGCACGCTCGCTCCGGCGCCCCAGGCGCAGAACATGTCGAACATCGCGCAGTCGAAGTTCAGGTCGAAGGTCTGCGAGAAGACGTCGTCCGGGCGGAAGTCGTACCGCTCGTCGAGGAGCCCGAAGTAGTGGTGCGTGCTGCCGTGGGTGATCGGCACGCCCTTGGGGCGCCCGGTCGAGCCGGAGGTGAACAGGACGTAGGCGACGTCGTCGGCGCGGACCCGCGCCGGGGCGTCGAGGGCGTCGCCGCGGGAGACCGGGACCGTACGGAGCCGCGTCCCCGGGTCGCCGCCGGGCGCGACGACGGGCAGGTCCAGGGAGGTCTCCGCCAGGGCCGCGAGCCCGCGCCCGTCGGCCAGCACCACCGACGCCCCGGCCGCCCGGAGCATCCGCTCGGTGCGGGCCGCGGGGAAGTCCGGGTTCAGCGGCACGACGGTGGCGCCGGTGTAGAGGGCCGCGAGGATGCCGACGTACGACTCGATCCCCTTGGCCGCCAGGACGCCGACGGCCCGCGGGGGTTCCGCGGGGGCCGCCAGGAGCGCGCCCGCCCACCGCAGGGCCAGCCGGTGGGCCTCCTCGTAGGAGACGGTCTCCGCGCCGGCGCGGACCGCCACCCGCCCGGGTGAGCCGGACAGTCCCCGGAGAAAGCGCTCATGTAATCCGCATCCGATGGTCTCCGTCATTCTTCCTCCGGGAGGACAAGGGTTAACAAGGGTTGCCGTTCACGCGGAGCCGGTTCTACCTTCACAGCGAAGAAGTCCGGCGCACAGCCCACGGAAGATTCGGAGCCACCATGCTGGAGAAGCAGTTCGAGGAAATTCTGCGCAGACATCTGCCGTTCATCTCCGCGGATGAGGAGATGACCTGGGAAAGCGACCTCCGCGATCTCGGTCTGGACTCCGTGGGGATGGTCGACCTGCTCTCCCAGCTGGAGGGCGAATACCAGGTCAGATTCGTGGACGAGGCACTGGAAATGGAGACCTTCGCCACTCCGGGAACGCTCTGGAGCGCCCTCTCCCGGCTGATCGGCACACCGGCCTGAGCGAACGCGCGGAAACGCCGTCCGGAGTCCGCGGACCCCGGACGGCGTTCTCCGTCCGGTCCGGCCGCCCATTCAGCCCGCCGCCCTCAGGCTCCGCGGTCTCAGGGCGACCCGCGGGGTGACCGGCACGACCTCGAAGCTGGAGGTCGTGCACCGGACGCGCCCGAAGAGCGCGTCCGGCCCGGACACGTAGAGTCTCCGCACGTTCAGCCGCCTGAGCCCCGCCACGGCGCGCGGCCACCGCACCGGCTCCACGAACCCGTCCAGCAGCATCTCCCGCACGCCCTCGCCCGTGTCGAGCAGCCGGCCGTCCTGGTCGGCGACGACCGGGATCCGCGGGTCGGCGAACCGGAGCCCGCCGAAGACCTCGCGCTCGACCTCGTCGCGCAGCGGGGCCAGGGCCCTGGTGTGCATGGGCGGATGCATGGTGTACAGGGGCATGCCCCCGGCGGCGCGCAACCGCCCGGTCAGCCAGTCGAGCCGCCCCCGCTCCAGGGTGAGCATGTGGAAGTCGTCGTCGACGTGGCAGGACAGGTCGTACCACTCCTCGCGCTCGTCCAGTTCCCGGAGGATCTCGTCGAGCCGCTCCTGCGGGGTGCGCGCGAAGGACTGGGTCACCAGGTCGCGGTGGTCGCGGGCGGTGTGCTCCTCCAGGGCGCGCGCGCACCGCAGGACCATCAGCACGCCCTCCTCGAAGGTCAGCGCGCCGGAGTAGACGGCGGCCACCTTCCCGCCGAAGCTGGGGCCGACGCAGACCTCGGGCCGGATGCCGAGCTCCTGCTCCGCCCACCGGGCCAGGGCCAGGCAGTTCACCATGAACGCGACCTGGGCGTGCTCGGTGTAGTCGCCCACCGAATCGCGGTAGCGGTCGAAGAGGGAATAACCCAGGACGTCGTCGGCGCCGGCCATCAGCCCGCGCGCGACGGGGTTTATCAGCATGAATTTCGCCAGACCGGCGAAGTCGGAGGGACCCATTCCGGGAAACATGATCGCAGGGTCCAGCTGGAGATCGGTCTTCATTCGTCTGCTCCCCGCCACACGAACAGGGTTTGGCCGTCTCCCCAAGTCTCCATTCGGCGCGGCACGCCCATAACCCCTATCCGCCCCTATCCGGAACATCGAGCGGCCGTCGGATAAGGGGTCCGTAGGGGCTGACACGATTATATGCGCGCATATTCTTCTCAGCAGACTCGAATTAGCAGACTCGACGTGATTCCCGATCGACACCCCGGATCGAAAGGCGATCTCCAGATGACCGATTCCACCGGCCCTTCGGACAACGGTTCCGAGCCCCGCCCCTTTCCGATGGACAGGGGGACGTGCCCGTTCAGCCCGCCGCCCGAGTACGCCGGGATGCGCGCCGCCGGCGCCCCCGCCAAGGTGAGGCTGCGCTGGTCCGGCAAGGAGGTGTGGGCGGTCTCCCGCCACGAGGACGTGCGGCAGGTGCTCAGCGACTCGACGATGAGCTCGAACTGGAAGCTGCCCGCCTACCCCCTCCAGGTCCCGGTGCCGGACGAGATGCTCCAGCAGCTGGAGCTCCCCCTGGTCGCCATGGACCCGCCCGAGCACAGCGCGCGCCGCCGCATCCTCATCCCGGAGCTGACGGCCCGGCGGGCGCAGGCGCTCCGCCCCCGCATCCAGGAGATCGTGGACGAGCACATCGGCGCCATGCTGGCGCAGGGCGGCCCCGTGGACCTGATCCAGGCGCTGGCCTTCCCGGTGCCCGCGCTGATCTTCTGCGAGCTGCTGGGCGTGCCGGCCGCCGACAGCGACTTCTTCCGCCGGGTCGCCGAGACGCTGGTCAGGAGCGACGTCGAGCAGGAGGAGATGATCAGCGCCCAGATCGAGATGGAGGCCTACCTCGACAAGCTGGTCGCGGAGAAGGAGGGCTCCCCGGGTGACGACGTGATCAGCAGGATCATCGTCAAGAACCGCGAGACGCCCACGATCGAGCGCCGCGACATCCTCAACCTCGCCAAGAACCTGCTGTTCGGCGGCTTCGACACGACCTCGAACATGATCGCTCTGGGGGTGCTGGTCCTGCTGGAGCACCCGGAGCAGCTCGCCGAGCTCCGCAGCGACCCGGGGCTGGCCCCGGGCGCCGTGGAGGAACTGCTCCGCTACCTCAGCATCGCGGACTCCAGCCCGGCCCGCGCCGTACTCCAGGACGTCGAGATCGGCGGGACGCTCATCCGCGCGGGCGAGGGCGTCGTCGCGCTCACCTCCTCGGCCAACCGGGACGAGAACGTCTTCCCCGACCCCGACAGGTTCGACATCCACCGGGACACCTTCGGCCACTCCGCCTTCGGCCACGGCATCCACCAGTGCCCCGGCGCGAACATCGTGCGGGTGGAGCTGGAGGTCGTGTTCACCACCCTCTTCGCCCGCATCCCGGAGCTGCGGCTGGCCGTGCCCCGGGAGGAGGTCTCCTTCAAGAGCCACACCCTCGTGCACGGCGTGAACGGCGAGCTCCCGGTCACCTGGTAGCCCGGCCCTGCGGCACGAGCGGTACGGCTCCGCACGCGAGAAGGGACCCGCCACGGTGCGGCGGGTCCCTTCTCGCGTGCGGAGCCGTTCTCATACGCCGGGCCGCCCTCGCGTGCGGAGCCGCCCTCGCCTGCTGGGCCGTTCCCGTGCGCCGGGCCGTTCTCGCGTGCGGAGCCGTTCCTCCGGCCGGGCGGCGGGTCCCCCGTGCGGGCACCGGGCGGGACCCGGTGCCCGGCGCGCTCAACCGCACAGCTTGGTGAAGCTCTCGTCGATCCGGCCGAGGACCTCCGCGACGTGCGGGACCCGCAGCGGGTCGGCCGCGTGCAGGGCCTCCCACTGCTGCTCCTCCGTGTCGCCGTACAGGACGGCGGTGGCCATCTTGATCCGCAGCGCCCGCCCGTCGTCGCCGAGGTGGTGGCCGCCGAGCACCGCCACCCCGAACGCGTCGAGCAGGTGGCGTTCGAACGAGGCGGAGTCGGTGACGGCGTGGCGGCCCAGCGTCTCCCGGAGCGGCTCGAAGTCCGGGTAGACGTAGAAGCCGCCGGTGGGCGGGCGGCACGAGGCGCCCACGCCGGCCACGATGCGGTGCACCTCCCGGGCCACGATCCCGTGCAGCCGGGCGCAGGCCGCCCGGTGCCGCAGCAGGGCCGGAGGCTCGGCCAGCGCGTAGGCCGCGACCTCCTGCATGGGGTTGGCCAGCGTGGACCACACCTCGCTGGCGAACGACAGGACGCCGTCGCGGATCCGCTCCCCCTCCGGCCCCTCGGGGAAACGGATCACGCCGATCCGCCAGCCCCCGATCGCCAGGCTCTTGCTCAGTCCCGTGGTGACCACCGTACGGCGCGGCGCCACCTCGGCGGGGCCGAGGAACGGCAGGTCCGGATCGTGCACGAGATCGCGGTAGATCTCGTCGCTGACGATCAGCAGGTCCTCCTCCTCGGCGATCGCGCAGAGTTCCCGCACCAGCTCCGGCGGCGCCACGGTGCCCGTCGGGTTGTCCGGCATGGTGAGCACCATGATGCGGGGGTCGTGGCCGAGCACCCGCGCGGCGCGGATGGACTCCCGCAGCGCCGCGGGCTCCGGCACCCCGCCCCAGTCCTCGGGGATCGGCACGCTGATGGCCGTCTTGCCCGCCAGGTGCGCCTGGGGCGCATAGGTGTTCCAACACGGGCGGGGCAGCAGCACGTCACCGGGCACGACCATGTTCAACGCCATCAGCAGGGGCTTGCTGCCCGGAGCCACCACCACCTGGTCCGGCTCCGTCGGCATCCGCCGCCGCGTGAAGTAGCCCGCCGCGGCCTCCCGCGCCGCCGCGCCGCCCGCGACGGGGCCGTAGCCGTTCCGCGCCGCGCCGGTCACCAGCTCGGCCATCAGGGGAGGGAAGACGGGCAGCCGGGCCTCACCGAACCCGAGGTGCACGATGGACTCGCCGACGGCCCTGCGCTCCGCCACCAGCTGGTTGAGCGCAAGGTTAGGCGAGACTCTTCGACTGACCATTGCCAGATCCTTTCGGGGTTCCGCGTACGGCCTCCGCCAGGTCGGCGGGGGTCGACGTGTCGAGCTTGAGCTCGTCGAGCCACGAGGCGTCGGCCGAGTAGTGGGCCCGGAAGGGCCGGCCGACCAGTGCGGGGTTGCGCGCCTGCAGCATGCGGAGCCGGAAGAAGCGCCCCTCCGGGGTCTGCTCGACGCCGTCCACCGCGACCTTGCCCGGGGTGGCCGACATCACCGGGCCGCGCACGGTGCGGGCGAGGCCGGGCAGTTCCCGGTAGGCCGCCCTGAACACCTCCACCGACCTGGCCAGGGGAACCTTGAAGTAGTCGTGCGGGCCCGTGTCCCGCTCCACGAACATGTAGTAGGGCACCGCGCCGGCCGACAGCTCCGTGCGCCACAGCTCCGCCCACGTCTCGGCGTCGTCGTTGACGTGCGCGATGATCGGCGCCTGGCAGTAGACCAGCGCGCCGGTGGACCTGATCCGCCGGAGCGCCTGCCGCGCGAGGTCGGTGCCCAGCTCCCGCGGATGGCTGAAGTGCGCCATCACCGCGAGGTTGCGCCCGGAGGCCACCACCTCCTCGAACAGCCGCAGCACGTCGTCGGCGTCCTTGTCGGTGACGAAGCGCTGCGGCCAGTAGGCGACCGACTTGGTGCCGATGCGGATGGTCCGTACCGTCGGCACCCCCAGCAGCGGCTCCAGGTGGCTCCGCAGCCGCGCGGTGGACATCACCATGGGGTCGCCCCCGGTGACCAGCACGTCGGACACCTCGGGGTGCTCCCCCAGGTAGGAGACGAGCCCCTCGGGGCCGGGCGCGGCGAACCGGAGGTCGGCCTCCCCGACGAACTGCGCCCAGCGGAAGCAGTAGGTGCAGTAGGAGTGGCAGGTCTGGCCCTGGCCCGGGAAGTAGAGCACGGTCTCGCGGTACTTGTGCTGCAGGCCCGGCAGCTCGGCGCCGTCGTACCGGGGGACGTTCAGCTGCATCTGCCCGGCCGGGTGCGGGTTGAGCCGGGCCCGGATCCGCCGGACGGCGGCGTCGAGCTCCGCCCTGGAGCCGCCCTCGCCGGACAGCCGCGCCAGCAGCAGCTCGTCGTCCGCCGTCAGCATCCCCCGCTGCGGGAAGACCAGCTGGAAGATCGGGTCCTCGGGAGCCCGCCGCCAGTCGACGAGCTGCGAGAGCACGTACTCGTTCACCCGGAAGGGGAGTACCAGTGAGAAGAGCCGCACCGTCTCCCGGACGTCCTCCGGGAGGCCGTACCGGGCGGCGATCTCGTTTATCTGGCGCGGCCCGTAGGCCCGGAAGCGCGCGGTGTCGGTGACACTCGGAGCCAGCAGGGTCATCGCGTAGTCCTTCGGTCTCAAGGATCAGGTGACGCCGGACCGCGCCGCCAGCGCGGCCCGGTCGAGTTTCCCGTTGTGGGTGACGGGGAGTTCGTCGAGCACGTGGAGTTCCTGGGGAACCATGTAGTCGGGCAGGGCCCGCTTGCAGAAGGAGCGCAGCCCCGCCCGGTCCAGGGGGCCCGTCCCGGGGGACGCGACGACGAACGCGCTCAGCAGGGGGTCGGCGCCGTCCCGGTCCAGCACCAGGGCGGCCGCGGCGCCGACCCCGGGGAACTCCCTGAGCCGGTGCTCCACCTCGCCCAGTTCGACCCGGTTGCCGCGGATCTGCACCTGCGAGTCGACGCGGCCGCAGTAGTACAGCTCGCCGTGCTCCCCCCGGTAGGCGCGGTCGCCGGTGCGGAACACGAGCTGCCCGGACCGGGGGTTGAGCGGGTCGGGGACCAGCACGGACGCGGTGGTCTCCGGGTCGTCCCAGTAGCCGGTGAACAGGGAGGGGGTGCGCAGGTGGATCACTCCGGTGGCGCCCGGCCCGTCGACCACCCGCCCGGCCTCGTCGACGAGCGTCATCTCCGAACCCGGGTAGGGGAAGCCGATGGAGAGCCGCTCCAGGTCGTCGGGGACGGGGCTGGGGACGTCCGTGAGCGAGGCCGCCATCACCTCGGTGGGGCCGTAGCAGTTGACGACGCGGACCCCCGGCAGCAGTTCCTGGAGCCGGCGCAGCTCCGCGAGCGGGAACTCCTCCCCGGAGAACAGGACGCCGCGCACCCGGTCCAGCCCGGCGAGCAGCTCGGGTTCGTGCCGCAGGACCGGGCGCCAGATCGACGGCACCCCGTTGACCTGGGTCGCCTCCGCGTCCCGCAGGAAACCGAGGAAGCGCCGGGGCCAGCGCAGCAGGGTCCGCGGGACCGGCACCACCGCCGCCCCGCTGCCCAGCGCCAGGCCGATGTCCAGCAGCGCGAAGTCGAACTGCAGGGGCGAGGTGGTGGCCACCCGGTCGGCGGCGGTGACGATGCCGTGCTCGAGCATCCCCCGGTAGAACGCCAGGACTCCGCGGTGGCTCATCACCACGCCCTTGGGGCGGCCGGTCGTGCCGGAGGTGAAGATGATGTAGGCCGGGTCGATCCCGAGGGCCTCGCGGCGCCGGCCGCCCGGGGACGCCGCGGGCGGGCGGTCCACCTCGAGCCCCGCCGGGCCGAACCGCCCGGTGCCCACCTGCTCCGGCAGCCCTTCGCGGGTGCCGCCGTCGGCCTGGAGGTGGAGCGCGGGGGCGGCGGCGTCCACGATCCACCGGAGCCGCTCGTCGGGCGTCTCCGGGCTCACCGGGACGAACGTCAGCCCCAGCGACGAGCAGGCCAGGAACGCCGCGATGGCCGAGGCCGAGGTGTGCGACTCCAGGACGACCCGGTCGCCGGCGCGCAGTCCCAGCCCGTCCAGGACGACCGCGTAGTCGTGCGCCCGCCGTTCGAGCCGCCGGTAGGAGACGGTCCGCAGACCGCCCTCGGCCGCGAGCTCGACCACCGCCGGGCTGTCCGGCGCCGTGCGGGCGGCGGCCAGCATGAACTCGTGGACCGTGTCGGCCCGCGGATACGGGGAGAGGAGGTCTTCTCTGATCGTGTCGTTCATCGGCGTCCCAGTCACTCGGAGGTCTCGAGTTCGTTGTCGAGGATCGCGAAGAGCTCGGCCGCGGTCGCCGCGGCGATGTCGTCGTCGACGGAGGGGGCCCCCTTGTCGAAGAACTCGTCGCGCAGGTGGGCGGCGACGGCGGTCACCGACGGGTGGTCGAAGACCAGCATCGGGATGATCCGCCGGCCGGTGACGGCGACCATCCGGTTGCGCAGTTCCAGTGCGCTGAGCGAGTCGAAGCCCATGTCCAGGAAACCGCGGTCGACGTCGACCGACTCCGGCCGTTCGTGGCCGAGGATCTCGGCCGTGTGGGCGCGCACCATCTCCACCAGGGCCCGGTCGCGGTCGGCCGCCTTCATCCCGGCCAGCGTGCGCATCAGGTCCCCCCCGTCGGAGGCGCCGGCCCCCGCCGCCTGCCGGGCGGGGACGCGCACCAGCCCGCGCAGGAGCGCCGGGATCTCGCCGGTCCGGGTGCGCAGCGCCGCCGGGTCCACCCGCAGCGGCGCCACGACCGCCTCGGCGGCGCCCAGCGCCGCGTCGAACGCGGCCAGGGCCTCGTCCGCGGTGAAGGCCGGCAGGCCCTGCCGCCGCATCCGGTGCAGGTCGGCGTCGCTCAGCTCGCGGCTCATCCCGGTCTTGACGTCCCAGGCGCCGAACGCCATCGACAGGGCCGGCAGCCCCCGTGCCCGCCGGTGTACGGCCAGCGCGTCCAGGAACACGTTCGCCGCCGAGTAGCCGGCCTGGCCCGCGGCCAGCACCAGCCCGCCCGCCGAGGAGAACAGCACGAACGCCGGCAGGTCCAGCTCCGCCGTCAGCTCGTGCAGGTGCCAGGCCGCGTCCGCCTTGGGCGCCAGCACCGCGTCGACCCGCTCCGGCGTCCACTCCCCGACCAGCGCGTTGTCGACCGCTCCGGCCACGTGGACCACGCCGCGCAGCGGGTGGCCGGCGGGGACGTCCGCCAGGAGCCGGGCGAGCGCGTCGCGGTCGCCGACGTCGCAGGCCACCGCCGTCACCCGCGCGCCCAGCGCCTCCAGCTCCGCGCACAACCCGGCCGCGCCGGGCGCGTCCGGACCCCGCCGGCTGGCCAGCAGCAGATGCCGCACCCCGTGCTCGGCCACCAGGTGCCGCGCCACCAGCGCGCCCAGGCCGCCCGTGCCGCCGGTGACCAGCACCGTGCCGTCCGCGTCCCAGAGGGGGGCGTCCGCCGGGGAGACGGCCGCCCGGACCAGCCTCGGCACGGCGACGCGGCCGGCCCGCACGGCCGCCTCGGGCTCCCCCGAGGCCAGGACCGCGGCCAGCGCGCCCCGGGACTCCTCGGAGCCGTCGGTGTCGACCAGCACGAACCGGCCGGGGTTCTCCGCCTGCGCGGACCGCACCAGACCCCACACCGGCGCCGTCCGCACGTCCACGTCCTCGCCGGGCAGGGCCACCGCGCCGCGGGTCACCACCACCAGCCGCGAGTCGGCGAACCGCTCGTCGGCCAGCCGGCCCCGGATCGCCTCCAGCGCCTCGGCGACGGCCGACCGCACCCCCTGCGGGACGTCGTCCCCCGCGGGTACGGCGCACTCCAGCACCACGTTCTGCGGGACCTCCCCCGTCTCGGGGAGGTCCTCCCACCGGGTCCACGGCGCCGAGTCCGCGGTGGCGGGCACCTCGACCCATTCCACCTGGAACAGCGCGTCGCGGCGCGCGGCGCGTCCGGCGCCGAGCTGCTCGGCGGAGACCGGCCGGAACGTCAGCGCCTCCACCGACGCCACCGCCGCGCCGGACGCGTCGGCCAGCTGCATCTCCACGGTGTTCGGATCGCGCCAGGACAGCCGGACCCGCAGCGTGTCGGCCCCGGCCGCGTGCAGCGACGCGCCCGACCAGGAGAACGGCAGGAGGGTCTGCTCCCCGGGCTCGTCGTCGGCGACGCTCAGCGCGTGCATCGCGCTGTCGAGCAGCGCCGGGTGGACTCCGAACCGGCTCGCCTCCTGCCTGCCCTGCTCGGGCAGGGCGACCTCGGCGAACACGTCCGCGCCGCCCGGCCCGCCCTTCCAGGCCGCTCTGAGTCCCTGGAACATCGGGCCGTAGCCGTAGCCCTGGGAGAGCAGCAGGCCGTACGCGTCGTCCACGTCCAGCCGGGTGGCGCCCTCGGGCGGCCAGGCGCGCAGGTCGAACGGGGCCTGCGCCGCGTCGCGCCGGCCGAGGAGGCCGTCGGCGTGCCGGACCCACGGCGCGTCCGGCTCCCCCTCGGCCCGGGAGTAGACCGCCAGGGACCGCCTGCCCGCCTCGTCCGGCCCGCCGACCAGGACCTGCACCCGGACCGCGCCCTGCTCGGGGAGGATCAGCGGCGCCTGGAGCGTCAGCTCCTCGACCACGTCGCAGTCCGCCTCGGCGCCGGCCCTCATCGCCAGTTCCAGGAAACCGGTGCCGGGGAGCAGGAGGCTGCCGAGCACGTCGTGGTCGGCGATCCACCGCTGGTCCGCCGTCGACAGCCGGCCGGTCAGCACGATCCCGCCGGAGTCGGCCAGGGCCACCGAGGCGCCCAGCATCGGGTGGTCGGGGGAGGTCAGACCGGCCGTGGCCACGTCGCCCGCGGCGGGCCGCACGTCCTCCCAGTAGCGCTGCCGCTGGAAGGCGTAGGTCGGCAGGTCCACGCGGCGCGCGCCGGAGCCGGCGAAGAACTCCCGCCAGGCGACCGGGGTCCCGCCGGTGTGCAGGCGGGCCACCCCCGACAGCAGGGCCCGGTCCTCCTCCTGGTCGCGGCGCTGCAGCGGCACGAAGACGGACTCGCCGTCGCCGCCGACGCAGCCCTCGGCCAGGCCGGTCAGGACGGCGTCCGGGCCCAGCTCGACGAACGTGGTGACCCCGCGCCGCTCCAGCGCGCGCACCCCGTCGGCGAACCGCACCGCTTCGCGCACGTGCCGTACCCAGTAGTCCGCTGCGCGCAGCTCGCCGTACAGGTCGCCGGAGAGGTTCGACACGACGGGGATGACGGGACCGGAGTAGGCCACGCTCTCGGCCACTTCGCGGAACCGCGCCAGCATGGGGTCCATCAGCTCCGAGTGGAACGCGTGCGACACCCTCAGCCGGGAGGTCCTGCGCCCCCGCTCGACCAGTGCGGCGGCGACGGCCAGGACCGCCTCCTCCCTGCCGGAGACCACCACGGAGGCGGGGCCGTTGACCGCCGCGATCCCCACCCCATCGGTCAGCAGCGGCGCCACCTCCGCCTCGGAGGCCTGCACCGCCACCATCGCCCCGCCCGCCGGCAGCTCCTGCATCAGCCTGCCCCGCGCCGCCACCAGCCGCGCCGCGTCCGGCAGCGATATCACCCCGGCCACGTGCGCCGCCGCCAGCTCGCCGACCGAGTGCCCCAGCAGCACGTCGGGGACCACGCCCCACGACTCCAGCAGCCGGAACAGCGCCACCTCGAACGCGAACAGCGCCGGCTGGGTGAACTCCGTCCGGTCCAGCGAACCGGCCTCACCGCTCCGCACCACCTCGCCCAGCCCCCGGTCCAGGTGCCGGTCCAGCTCCGCGGCGACCGCGTCGAACGCCGCGGCGAACACCGGATGGGCGGCGTACAGCTCGCGCCCCATCCCGGCCCGCTGCGCCCCCTGGCCGGAGAACAGGAACGCCGTCGCCCCGCGGGACCGGGCGGTCCCCCGCACCGTCCCCGTACGGGCCCGGCCGGACGCCAGCGCCTCCAGCCCGGCCAGCGCCTCCTGCCGGTCGGCGGCCGGGACCACCGCCCGGTGCTCCAGCGCCGCCCGGCCGGACGCCAGCGAGAACGCCACGTCGGCCACCGGCGTCCCGGGCTCCTCGCGCAGGCGGGCGGCCAGCCGGCCCGCCTGGTCCCGCAGCGCCTCGGCCGTCCGCGCCGACACCACCAGCGGCACCGTCGGGGGGACCGGCGCGGCGGCCGGTTCGTCCTCCGCGGGCGGCGCCTGCTCGATGATCACGTGCGCGTTGGTGCCGCTCAGCCCGAAGGACGACACGCCCGCCCGGCGCGGATGGCCGTTCTTCGCCCATTCGCGGGCCTCGGTCAGCAGCTCCACCCGGCCCGCCGACCAGTCGACCTGCGGGGTCCGCTCCTCGGCGTGCAGCGTCTTCGGCAGCACGCCGTTCCGCATCGCCATGACCATCTTGATCACACCGGCCGCACCGGCGGCGGCCTGGGTGTGGCCCATGTTCGACTTGATCGAGCCCAGCCAGAGCGGCCGGTCCTCGGGCCGGTCCCGGCCGTAGGTCGCCAGCAGCGCCTGCGCCTCGATCGGGTCGCCCAGCCGGGTCCCGGTGCCGTGCGCCTCGACGGCGTCCACGTCGCCGGGGTCCAGGCCGGCGTCGGCCAGCGCCTGCCTGATGACCCGCTGCTGCGAGGGGCCGTTCGGCGTCGTCAGGCCGCTCGACGCGCCGTCCTGGTTGATCGCCGACCCTCTGATCACGGCCAGGACGGGGTGCCCGTTGCGGCGCGCGTCCGACAGCCGCTCCAGCAGGAGCATGCCGGCCCCCTCCGAGCAGCCGGTGCCGTCGGCGTCGGCGGAGAAGGACTTGCACCGGCCGTCGGCGGCCAGCCCGCGCTGGGTGTTGAAGTACACGAACATGTCCGGCGTGGCCATCACGGTGACGCCGCCGGCCAGCGCCAGCGAGCACTCCTGCGAACGCAGCGCCTGCACGGCCAGGTGCAGGGTGACCAGCGACGACGAGCACGCCGTGTCCACCGAGACCGCGGGCCCCTCCAGGCCCAGCGTGTAGGCGACGCGCCCGGTGACCAGGCTGCCGTCGCTGGTGCCCGTGCCGTAGTCGTGGTACATGACCCCGGCGAACACCCCGGTCCGGCTGCCCTTCAGCGACGCCGGGTCGATGCCCGCCCGCTCGATCGCCTCCCAGGCCGTCTCCAGCATCAGCCGCTGCTGCGGGTCCGTGCCCAGCGCCTCGCGCGGGGAGATCCCGAAGAAGTCCGCGTCGAAGTCGGCCGCGTCGTGCAGGAAGCCGCCCTCCCTGGCGATGCTCCTACCGGCCTTGCCCGGCTCCGGGTCGTAGAGCCCGTCGAGGTCCCAGCCGCGGTCCCCGGGGAAGCCGGAGACCGCGTCGACGCCGTCGGCGACCAGCCGCCACAGGTCCTCCGGCGAGGCCACGTCACCCGGGTAACGGCACGCCATCCCCACGATCGCGACCGGTTCGGCGGCTCCGGCGGTCAGCTCGGCGTTCTGCCGGCGCAGGCGTTCGTTCTCCAGCATGGCCCTGCGGAGGGCCTCCACTATCTCGTCGACGGACGTGTTCACGGAACACCCTCTCGCTCAGTTGGATTCGCCGGCGGCGAGTGCCGCGCGCACCAGATCGTCGACCGCCATGTTCTTGATCACATCGCTCCGGTCGTCCGGACCCGCCGGCTCCGGATCCGGCTGCCCGGCCTCCGCCCGGTCGGGGGCCGCCAGCTTCAGCAGCGCCTCCAGCAGACCCGCCTCGCGCAGCCGCGTGACGGGGATCGACTCGATCGCCCTGCGGACCGCCCCCTCGTCGGCCTCCTCGGCCCGTCCTCCCCCGGAGGCCGGTACGGGCGCCGCCGGAATGCCGGGCAGCAGTTCGGCGAGCAGGAACCCGGCCAGCACACCGGGGTTGGGGTAGTCGAACATCAACGTCGCCGGGAGGCGGAGACCCGTGGCGGACTGCAGCCGGTTCCTGAGTTCGATCCCGGCCAGCGAGTCCAGCCCCATCTCGGTGAAGCCCTTGTGCGGTTCGATCGCCGAGGGCTCGTCGTGGCGCACCGCGGCGACGTGGGTCCGCACCAGGTCCAGCAGGACCCGCTCGCGCTCGCGCTCCCCCAGGCCCGCGAGCCGCTGCTCCAGCGTCGCGGGCCCGGCGGGTACGGCGGGCGCCCCGCCCTGCCGGGAGACCGGGGTCCGTGCGGGGCGGCGCGCCCGGGTGCCGACGACCTCGCGGAAGATCGCGGGGACCTCGCTCCCGGCGGCCATCGCCTCGGTGTCCAGCCGCATCGGGACCAGCACCGGTTCGCCGAGACCGACCGCCTCGTCGAACAGCACCAGCCCCTCGGCCGAGGAGATCGGCGGCAGGCCCATCGCGGCCATGCGCTGCTCCTCCACGCCCGCGTCGACCCCCTTCCCGCCCAGGCCGGTCGGGGTGGTCCACAGGCCGTAGGCCAGCGCCGTCGCCGGGAGACCCGCCGATCTGCGGTGCCGGGCCAGCGCGTCGCCGAACCTGTTGGCGGCGGCGTAGTTCGCCTGGCCCGCCCCCATCACCAGCCCCGAGACGGAGGAGAAGACCACGAACGCGGTCAGGTCCGCGTCCCCGGTCAGCTCGTGCAGGTTCCAGGCGCCGTCCACCTTCGGCCGCAGCACCCGGTCGAACTGCTCGGCCGTGAGGGACCCGACGAGGTTGTTGTCCATGACGCCCGCCGCGTGCACGACGCCGCGCAGCGGATGCTCGGCCGGGACGCCCGCCAGCAGCGCCGCCAGCGCGTCCCGGTCGGCCACGTCGCACGCGGCCACCGTCACCCGGGCGCCCAGTTCCTCCAGCTCCGACCGGAGCGCCGCCGCCGCGTCGCCGTCCGGGCCGCTCCTGCTGGTCAGGAGGAGGTACCGGACGCCGTGCACCGACACCAGGTGGCGGGCGACCAGCGCGCCCAGGCCGCTGGTGCCGCCGGTGACCAGTACCGTCCCGGACGGGTCCCACGGCGCGGGGGCCGCCGCGTCCGAGGCGGGCACCCCCGCCAGCCTCGGCACCCGCACGTCCCCGGCGCGCAGCGCCATCTCCGGCTCGCCCAGCGAGGCCAGGAACGGCGGCAGCCCGGGGCCGTCCACGTCGGCCAGCAGGAACCGGCCGGGGTTCTCCGCCTGGGCGGCCCGTACCAGACCCCACACCGGCGCCGACCGCACGTCGACGTCCTCGCCGTCGACGGACACCGCGCTCCGCGTCACCACCATCAGCCGGGTGCCGGCGAAGCGCTCGTCGTCCAGCAGGACCCGCACCGCCGCCAGCACGCCGTCCAGCGCCGCGCGCACGTCACCGGGCACGTCGTCCGTCCCCGGGGCGCAGGGGAGCACCACCAGTTCCGGCGTCTCCGGAGCCGCGAGCAGGGCCGCGAGATCGGCGAAGACCGGGACCCCCGTGAGGCCGAGCCCGTCGGGGCCGAGCACCGCCCAGTCCCCCGGAGCGGCCTCTCCCGCGGTGCCGACCGGCAGGTGGCTCCAGCCGATCCGGTAGAGCGACTCCCGGTACCGGGTACCGGTGGAGGCCGCCGCGGCGGCGGCGATCCGGTCCGGCGTCACCGGGCGGACCACGAGCGAGTCCACGGTCGCCACGGGCGCGCCCAGGCCGTCGAAGAGTTCGAGCTTCACCGAGTCCGGGCCGATCCCGTTGATGCGCACCCGCATCCGCGCCGCGCCCCCGGAGTGCAGCGAGACACCGGTCCAGGCGAACGGGAGCTGGGAGGCCCCGATGTCCTGGGGCATGCGCCCGCCGAGGAAGTCGGTCGCGCTGAGCGCGGCGTCCAGCAGGGACGGGTGGACGCGGAACTCCGCGGCCTGGGCCCACGCCTCGTCCGGCAGGGCCACCTCGGCGAAGACCTCCTCCCCGCGCCGCCAGACCGCGCGCAGGCCGCGGAACATCGGCCCGTAGTGGTATCCCTGGCTCGTCAGGTAGTCGTAGACGTCACCGATGTCCACCGGCTCCGAACCGGCGGGCGGCCACACGCCGTCGCCGCCGAGCGGTTCCGGCGCCGGCGGGTCTCCGACGGCGAGGAACCCGGACGCGTGCCTGGTCCACATCACGTGGGGCGGAGCGTCCTCGACCCGGGAGTACACCGCGATCGGCCGGGTGCCCGCGGCGTCCGCCCCGCCGACGACGACCTGGACGGAGGTCCCGCCGGTCGGCGTGAGCGGCATCAGCGCCTCGATGGTGAGCTCGTCGACCAGGTGGCAGCCGACCTCCTCGCCGGCGCGGAGCGCCAGTTCCACGTAGCCGGTGCCGGGCAGCAGGAGCGTGCCCTGGACGGCGTGGTCACCCAGCCAGGGCTGCGTCGCGATCGCCAGTCTGCCGGTCAGTACCACGCCGTCGCCCTCGGGTGAGACCACCACGGCGCTCAGCAGCGGATGACCCGCCGCCGCCTGGCCGGCCATGGTGACGTCCCCGCTCGCCTTGGCGGGCCCGTCCAGCCAGTAGCGGCGCCTGTCGAACGCGTAGGTGGGCAGCTCCACCCGGCGCGCACCCGACCCGGAGAAATACCGCGCCCACTCCACGGTCATGCCGTGCGCGTAGGCCTGGCCGACCCCGGTCAGCAGCGTCTCGACCTCGTCCCGGCCCCGCCGCTGCAACCCCACCGCCTGCACGGCAGCCGCACCGGCACCGGAACCGGAGCCCGCGCCGCCTGCGGGGTCCTCGGCCAGGACCTGGGCCGCCAGCGCGGTCAGCACCGCATCCGGACCCACCTCCACCCACCGCGACACACCCAGACCCCGCGCCGCGTCCACCGCGTCGGCGAACCGCACCGACCGCCGCACATGCTCCACCCAGTACTCCGCCGACCCCCACCCCGCAGCCCAACCCGCACCGGACACTCCGGAATCCGCAGAACCCGGCGTGGAAGTCCCGGGCACCTCGACGGAGGCCATATCCATCGGCGCACCCGTCACCGTGGAAACCGCCACCGGCCCCGACGCCTCGGTCCGCCGGTAGGTCACCGACTCGGCCACCCGCCGGAACCCCTCCAGCACCGGCTCCATCAACGGCGAATGGAACGCATGCGACACCCGCAACCGCGAGCTGCGCCGACCCCCCGGCAGCGCGGCCAGCACCGCCTCCACCGCGGCCTCCACCCCGGAGACCACCACCGAGGACGGACCGTTGACCGCCGCGACCCCCACCCCATCGGTCAGTAGCGGCACCACCTCCGCCTCGGCGGCCTGCACCGCCACCATCACCCCACCCGCCGGCAGCG